>JAGNSY010000076.1 GCA_017987825.1 Sphingorhabdus sp.
GCACCTTGCCCATATTCATCTGCTCACGCGCCTTGCCCTGATCGTCGCCCTTGCGGGCATAGACCGGTGCAGAGACGCTGGCAGAGCCGAGCGCAGCAGCGAGGAGGAGCAGGACAGCTTTTTTCATTTGACCCGATTAGACGCGCCGCATTGAACCGAGTCTGAACGGCGCGTCAAGGATTTGGTAAGGATAAAGCCGCCCTGCATCGCCGCTTACTTCACCATTTCAAAGGTGAAATTCATCGTCGAGCCGATACGCACCTGCCCCGGTGCAATCGGCGTATCCTTGGCCGAGGATTGCTCGCGCACGGCCATCACCGGCATAGGATAGCCGCCGAAATCGCCCGATTGCTCCTCCACGCGAAGCACACGCGCGTTGGTAAAGCCCGCCTTGCGTGCTAGGGCGTTGGCGCGCTTCATGGCACTGTCCCACGCCTTGTCGCGCGCAGTTTCCTTGAGCTTGCTGTCATCGTCGACCGAAAAGGCGGGGCCATTGAAATTGGTCGCACCGTCGCTTGCCAGCGCGTCGAGGAACTGCGGCAATTTCTTCAAATCGCGCAATTTGGCCGTCACCGTGTTGCTGGCTTCGAAGCCGCGGAACATCTGACGTCCTTCGGTGTAGTCAAATTGCTGGTTCAGCGAAATCTGGGTCGTCTGGATATCCTTGTCGGCGATGCCGAGCTTCTTGAGCCGTGCAATCACCGAAGCCATCTGGGCATTATTCTGCTTCACAGCCTCATTTGCTGTCGGTGCGAGCGTTTGCACACCCGTCGAAAAGCTCGCGACGTCCGGGGTCGCGTCTACATATTCGGTCACCGAAAGGTCGATGACGGGATTGGTCGCGGTGATGTGAACTTCGGTTGCCATTGCTTGCCCCGTGATGCTGCCGGTTGCCAAAAGTGCGGCGATAATCAGCTTGCGCATAGATACTCCTTCTTGCGATCAGATCGCCGAATTGCGCGCAAACTCGATATAGGTTTCGCGCAATTTCCGCGTGATCGGGCCGCATCTGCCATCCCCAAGCTGAACGCCGTCTATACGGGTTACGGGAAGGACGAAGGCAGAGGCAGCGGTGACCATCGCTTCGGCGGCGTCCTTTGCCTCCTCAACCGTGAAGGAACGGGTTTCCACCTCAACCACACCTTGGCGCGCCAGTTCGAGCACCGCGCTCTGCGTGATGCCGTGCAATATGCTGCTGTCGAGCGGATGGGTGATGAGCTTGCCCTGCTTCGTCACGATATGCGCATTTTGCGAGGTGCCTTCAGTAACGAAACCGTCGCGCACCAGCCAGGCATCGTCGGCTCCGCGCGCCTTGGCCTCTGCCTTCATCAGCGATGCGTAGAGCAGCTGCGTGGTCTTCACATGCGCCATCTGCCAGCGACGATCAGGCAGCGTCACCACCGAAACCCCGCTCTCTGCCTGTGGCCTGTCCACCAGCGATGCGTTCTGGGTAAAACCGACGATGGTGGGCTGCAGGTCGGCTGAGGGAAAGAGGAAATCACGATCGCCGGGATTGCCGCGCGTGACCTCGAAATAGATCATGCCTTCGTTGAGGGCGTTGCGCGCGGCGAGTTCGCGGCACATGCCCAGCAAAATCTCGCGCGCCGGTGGTTGCGGCATGCGCAGCTCGGCCATCGACCGGTGCAGCCGTGCGACATGACCTTCGAAATCGATCAGCTTGCCATCGATAACTGATACAACCTCATACACAGCATCGGCGAACAGGAAACCGCGGTCGAAGATCGACACCTTGGCTTCGGTTTCGGGGATGTAGTGGCCGTTGAGATAGACTGTGCGCATGCGCTGGCTTTGCGGCAAGCAATTCAGAAGGTCAATAATCCCCCTCCCGTTTACGGGAGGGGTTAGGGGAGGGAGCGAGCGCAGCGAGCCTAGCGCCCTTTCAGGCCCGCCCCCGGCCCCTCCCGCAAGCGGGAGGGGAGAAATACTTGCCCTTCCCCGCCCTTCCCCCTATCCGCCGCGCACCATGTCAGCCCCTCCCATCCTTTCCTACGAAAGCCTTTCGCTGCAGCAAGGCGCCGGCTGGCTGTTCAGCGACATCGACGTCTTCATCGGCCCGCGCGACCGGTTGGCGCTGATCGGGCGCAATGGGGCGGGTAAGACGACACTGATGAAGCTCGTCGCCGGCATAATCGAACCTGATAAAGGCAAGCGGACGGTGGTTCCGGGCACCAATATCGTGATGCTCGAACAGGACCCCGATTTTGCGCCCTTCGACAAACTGATCGACTATTGCCTGTCTGGCGAGCGAGCCCCGCCCGAGCATGAAATCCGCAGCATTGCGGATCAACTCGGCATCGACCTCGACCGTGAGGCAAAGACCGCCAGTGGCGGCGAGCGGCGGCGTGCAGCGATTTGCCGAGCACTGGCGAGCGAACCTGACTTGCTGCTGCTCGATGAGCCGACCAACCACCTTGATCTAGCCGCGATCGAGTGGCTCGAAGACTGGCTGACCCGCTACAAGGGCGCCTTCATGGTCATCAGCCATGACCGGACCTTCCTGACCCGCCTAACCCGCCAGACCTTCTGGCTCGACCGGGGCAGCCTGCGCCGCAACGAAATCGGTTTTGGCGGCTATGAGGCATGGATGGAGGCAGTGTATGCCGAGGAAGCGCGCTCGGCAGACAGGCTTGACGCCAAGCTGAAAATCGAGGCGCACTGGCTCGAACGCGGCGTGACCGCGCGGCGTAAACGCAATCAGGGACGGCTGGCAAAATTGTGGGAAATGCGCGCGCAACGCGCCGCGATGCTCGGCCCGCAAGGCACCGCAAAGCTGGCGGCGGCATCCGACGATTCAAAGACTAAAACGGTGATTGCAGCAGAGGGCGTTTCCAAATGCTTTGGCGACCGCAAGATTATCCGCGACTTCACGCTGCGTATCCAGCGCGGCGACCGCATCGGCATTGTCGGCGCCAACGGCACGGGCAAGACCACGCTGATCCGCATGCTGACCGGCGAGATGGCGCCTGATGAAGGCAAGATCACGCTGTCCAAGACGCTGACCGGAATCATCATTGATCAGCAACGCAAATTGCTGTCGCCCGAAAAGAAGGTGCGTGACGTGCTGGCCGACGGCAGCGACTGGATCGTCGTACGCGGGCACAAAAAGCATATCCAGGGCTATTTGAAGGAATTCCTGTTCGACCCCAATCTGGTCGAAGCGCGGATCGGGACGCTGTCGGGAGGCGAACGATCCCGCCTGCTGCTCGCCCGCGAATTTGCGCGAGAAGCAAATCTGCTGGTGCTCGATGAGCCGACCAATGATCTCGACCTCGAAACGCTCGACCTGCTGCAAGAAGTGATCGCCGATTATGAAGGCACCGTGCTGATCGTCAGCCACGACCGTGACTTCCTTGACCGCACCGTCACTTTGACGCTGGGTCTCGATGGATCGGGCAAGGTCGATATCATCGCTGGCGGCTATGCCGACTGGGAAGCGAAGCGCGACCGGCGCACGCAAAATGCCCCCAAAGTGCAGAAAGCCACGCCCGCGCCTGCTGCCCCTCCCCCACCCAAAGCCGCCAAGCTATCTTACAAGGATCAGCGCGATTATGACCTGCTGCCGAAGCGGATCGAGGAAATCGATGCCGAAGTCGCCAGGGCGGAAGCTGAATTGTCCGACGCCAGTCTTTACACCGGTAATCCAAAACGATTTGCAGAGCTGACCGCAGCTATAGACACCTTACGCGCCGAAAAGGATACGGCTGAGGAGCGTTGGCTAGAAGTGGCCGAAATGGTTGAGGCGCTCGCCTCCTGATCACCCCGGTAGCCGATAATTATCCCCCAGCCGGTCAAGCGCGATACGCAGCACCAGTTTCCCTGATCGCAACGGCCAGCCCATCGCCTTTTCAGCCACCTGCACACCCTCACCCGCACAGATCACCCGCCATGCAATGTCACTGAGATCGCGACCCAAGGCCGCCAAAGCTCCGTCGAAACGTTGTTTGGCATGGAGCGCACGCTCGGTCAGCGTGAAGGCAGACGGCGCACCACGCTTGCCGCGCGACACCGGCGAGGAATCCCAAACCATAGTGGTGCGTGCACCCAGAGAGGCGCTTTCATAATCGCCGCGCAGCTTTTCGCCTGCCAGCAACTGCCGGTCGGACAGGTGGCCATGTGCATGCAGCCAGGACAGCGGAGATTCGGACAGGTTTATCGTCACCGTCCGCCTTGGTTTCTTGCTGGACGCATCTTCCGCCGGATCGGGAAGCGCTCGCTCGACCAGCATACGCGGATCACGAAAAATAGCGGGTTCGCTGGCGGTTGCACGGCGCGGCATAAGGGCTCCTTCGAATCGTTGAAAAGCCCTCTTGCCATTTGGAGAATTATGTAGGACAGTGAAAACCTATTTGGTTATTGAAAGCTGTTTTTATGCTGCATCGTATCCGCGAAGTCCGCCGCGCCAAGGGATATACCCTGTTGGATGTCGCCGAACGCTGCGATCCACCGACCACGGCACAGACCATCGGGCGTCTCGAAACCGGAACGCGCACCTTGTCGCTCGACTGGCTCAACCGCATTGCAGGCGCCTTGGGCGTTGATGCCAGCGAATTGGTGCAGCTTCCCGATCAGGAGGAGCTGCCCGTCGCTGCGCATCTGGGTATCGATGGTGTGCATGCGCCGACCAAAGCCGACACGATGGTTGCGCCACGCCTAATGGGCGAAATGGTAGGACTGCGGGTTATGGACAGCATCGGCGATTATCGCCGTGGCGACGAAATCTGGTGCGAACAAATCCCGCCCGAACGCTTCGCCGAGGCGCTCAATTGCGATGTGTTGGTTCCTCGCCCTGCTGGCCGCTTCCTGTTTGGCAGGCTGCTTGGGCGCGAAGATGGCAAGCTACATCTGCTCCCCCTCGCTGCCGGTGCCCGCCAACAGGTGGTCGCTGACCCGGCATGGATTGCGCGCGCAGCGAAGCTGGTGCGTTCGCTGTAAAGAACATGCGCGTCCTTTCGCTCTCAACCCTATATCCCAGCGCTGCGTCCCCCAATTTCGGGCGCTTCGTCGACCTATCTCTCGACGCCGCAGAAG
Source organism: Sphingorhabdus sp. (assembly GCA_017987825.1). Taxonomy (GTDB): domain Bacteria; phylum Pseudomonadota; class Alphaproteobacteria; order Sphingomonadales; family Sphingomonadaceae; genus Sphingorhabdus_B. The sequence goes on from JAGNSY010000076.1 coordinate 5,050, forward strand.
CCACGCGAGAGGTCGAGATTGTCCGCATCAGTCCCAACGGCCTGCCACCCTGGCCGCTCTCCAAGCTACTCTCCGCCTATCGCGAGCGATCCGAATTGCCGCAGAATGATGCATGGAATGGAAGGGCGGTGTTGCGGCCCCATTTCACTTTGCTCCCCCGAATGGCCCCGGCCCGCAACGCCGCCGCGATCGCAAAGGCCGTGCTGCCCCTCGCCTGTCGCCTGCATGCGCAGCATCCGTTTGATGTGATCGATGCCCAATTCTTCTGGCCCGATGGTCCGGCCGCGATGCGGGTCGCCGAAGCACTGAACCTTCCCTTTTCAATCAAAGCACGCGGCGCAGATATCCATTATTGGTCGACGGTTTCAGGATGCCGCGAACAGATTATTGAAGCCGCGCAAAAAGCCAGCGGATTGCTGGCGGTGTCTGACGCCATCAAAGCGGATATCGCTATGCTGGGCGTCGACGCAAACAAGATCCGGGTCCATCGCACCGGCATCGACCGCGCGCTATTCGACGTTCCAACCGAGCCGCACAATATGCTGCGTGAGCGGTTGCAAGTTCCGATCTATGAGGCGCTGCTGGTGAGTGTTGGCGCGCTCATTCCACGCAAAGGTCAGGCCTTTACAATCGAAGCGATGGTGAAACTGCCTGACGCACGGCTTGTTCTCATCGGTGAAGGCGACGACCGGGAGATGCTGGAGAAAATGGCGCATACACTGGGTGTTACCGACCGCGTCCATTTCCTCGGCTCCCTACCACATCAGGAAATTGCCCATTATCTACAGGCCGCCGATGTCGCCGTGCTGCCATCGTCCAGCGAAGGTTTGGCCAATGCCTGGATCGAGGCGCTGGCTTGCGGGACACCCCTCGTTGTCACCGATACCGGTGGCGTGCGCGAAGTGCTGCGCTCCAACGCAGCCGGCCGGATTGTCGAACGAAATGCCGATGCAATCGCTACGGCGATTCACGAACTGCTTGTGTCACCGCCTCACCGCGAAACTGTTGCAGCAACGGTCGCCGAATATAGCTGGGAAGCGAATGGCGCCGCGCTGATCGCGCATTGGCGCCATTTGCTCGATAGCAAAGCTTAGACTTTGCCCTCGTTCAGCCGCTCGACCTTGCTGTCAGCAATCTTTTCCGACGGCACAAAGCTGTCCGAACTGACCCCGAACCAGATCAGGAACGGCGCCGACTGATAGATTGACGAGTAAGAGCCAACGAAAATGCCGAAGGCCATAGCGACGCTGAAGCCGAAAATAACGTCGGGCCCGAACAGCACCAGCACCACCAAAGGTGTCAGGATCGTCAAGCTGGTCATTACCGTGCGCGACAGTGTTTCGTTGACCGAAAGGTCAAGCAATGCAGGCATATCCATCTTGCGATATTTCATCAGATTCTCGCGGATACGGTCATAAATCACGATCGTATCGTTGAGCGAATAGCCGATGATCGTCAGCAGGGCGGCGATCGTATTGAGGTCAAACTCCATCTGCGTGAGCGCAAACAGCCCGAAAGTCAGCGTGATATCGTGCACCAGCGCCCAGATCGCACCCATGCCAAACTGCCATTCAAAGCGGAACCAGACATACATGGCGACACCAAGCGCCGCGGCAATCAGCGCAAAGAGACCCTTGTCGAACAATTCGCTCGAAACCTTGCCGGACACCGAGTCGACCCCGTCTATGCGGACTTTTGGATGGTCTTCCTTCACCTTGACGATGATTTTTTCAGCCATTTCATTGGCGAGTTCGGGTTTCTTGTCCGCGCCATCGGGCAGCTTCATGCGGATCGAGACCTGATTTTCGGCGCCAAAGCGCTGGATAGTAGGATCGCCATAGCCCAGTTCGCCAATGCTCTCGCGCAGCGCTTCGACCGGTGCAGTCTGTTCACCCACAAAGGTGGTGCGGATCATCTGGCCGCCGATAAAATCGACGCCAAAGTTCAGGCCGCGCGTCGCCACCAGAGCGATCGAGGCGATCATCAGCAGGATCGAAATTCCGAAGGCTATATTCCGCCATTTCAGGAAACCGATATTGGTATCGTCGGGAACGAGCTTCAGAAGTTTCATGGACCGAACCCTTGCCTTAGATATTGATGTCTTGCGGACGATTGCGCTTCACCCAGCCCGCGACCCACATGCGGGTCAGCGTGACGGCGGTGAAGACCGAGGTGACGATGCCGATCATCAGAACGACCGCAAAACCGCGGATCGGGCCCGAGCCAAAGATGAAGAGCAACACCGCTGCAATCACGTTGGTGATATTCGCGTCGAAAATCGCGCGACTGGCTTCCTTATAGCCATTTTCGAGCGCCTGAATAACGCGCCGCCCCTTGCGCCGTTCTTCGCGGATACGTTCATTGATCAGCACGTTGGCGTCCACCGCCGCGCCGATGGTCAGCACGAACCCCGCGATGCCCGGAAGCGTCAGCGTCGCGTTGAACATCGACATCACCGCGAGGATCATCGCAACGTTGATGGCGAGTGCATAGCTCGCATAGATGCCGAAGCGGCCATAAGTCAGGATCATCCAAAGAAGGACGCCGCCCGTACCGATCAGCGCAGCAAGAATACCGCTCTTGATCGAGTCAGCGCCGAGATCCGGTCCAACCGAACGTTCTTCGACGACCTTCAGGTCGACCGGCAATGCGCCCGAATTGAGCGCGATCGCCAGTTGGTTCGCGCTTTCGACCGTAAAGCTGCCTGAAATCTGAGAAGAACCGCCCAAGATGGGCTCGTTGATCCGCGGCGCGGAAATCACCTGTCCGTCGAGGACGATCGCAAACAATTTTCCGGTATTCTGCTGCGTCATGCGTGCAAAACGTTGGCCGCCTTCACCGTCAAACTGGATATTGACGACGGGCTGATTGTCCTGCGGATCAAAGCTCTGCTGCGCGCCTGTCAAACGGTCGCCGGTGATTCCGCCAAGGCGGCGCACGGCAATATTGGGCATACCTGTGGGATTGTTCGGATAAGGCAGAACCTGGCTGCCTACACGCGCCTTGCCCTGCGCGGTCTGTTCGGGATCGGCGCCTTCGTCGACCAGCTTGAACTCCAGCTTGGCCGTCTTGCCAATCAGTTCCTTCAGGGCTTGCGGATCCTGAAGCCCCGGCACCTGCACAACGATGCGGTCGGCACCTTGCCGAATGATCGTCGGCTCCAGCGTGCCCAACGCGTTGATGCGGCGATCGATCACATCCTTGGCCGAATTCATTGCCTGATCGAGGACGGTCGTGTTCCCTGTGCCCGAAGGCGAGAGCGTGATGCGATTGCCATCGGTCACGTCAATCGACCAGTCACGCCCGCCGGTGGTGTTGGCGACGATCGGCAATAAGGCTTCACGCGCGGCGTCGATCTGGGCGCTGTCAGGCACGACAAAACTCAGCTTGCCGCCGGTCCGGGTGACGCTGTCGATCGAAATGCGCGGTTCGGCGCGGCGCATTGCGGTGCGGACGCTGTCTTCCAGCGACTCCAGCCGGTCACGCTCCAACTGCGCGACGTCGGCTTCGAGCAATATGTGGCTACCGCCTGCAAGGTCGAGACCGAGGCTGATCGTTTCCTTAGGCACGCCATCGGGAATACGATCAAGCCAAGCCTTGGGCAGGAAGCTCGGAATTGCGAGGAGAAGGCTCAGCACAATCAATGCACTGAGCATCGTGACCCGCCACCGTGGAAAATCTAGCATCAATTACCCCTATGGGATTGAACCGGGCCGCAAAGGCTCAGTCGTTGGCCGGTTTGGTCGCGCGGCTTTTTACGTCCGCAAGGGTCGATTTTAGCGCCTTGACGCGGACATTGGGGGCCAGTTCGACCTCGACATGGTCATCCGCAACCTTGGTCACCTTGCCGATCAGGCCGCCGCCGGTGACAACTTCGTCATTCTTCACAACAGCCTCGATCTTCGCAGCATGCTCCTTCGCGCGCTTTTGTTGCGGGCGGATGAGCAGGAAGTAGAATACAACGAAAATTAGCAGCAGCGGCAGAACCTGCACAAAAAAGGCCGCGCCGGTTGCACCACCGGCTGCGGCTGCGAATATCATGGACGATGTCATTATGGCTTTCCCCGATTAATCTTGTTGGAAGGGCAGATAGGAAGCCCTGCCGAAAATCCAAGGCGCGCGGTTACCATTAAGGATATGGGCGCGCAACGGGAAAGCGTCTGGCGGTAAGGCGACAAGGCCCCTTGCTTTTGGGAAACCGCCGCCATATAGGCGCGCTTCCATTGCTTGCAGCGCAGGCTTTGGCGGTCGGGACGTAGCGCAGCCTGGTAGCGCATCACACTGGGGGTGTGGGGGTCG
>JAGNSY010000236.1 GCA_017987825.1 Sphingorhabdus sp.
AGGGCATCCTCAAGGTCATGTCCAAGATGGGCATTTCGACCTATCAATCCTATTGCGGCGCGCAGATTTTCGACGCAGTCGGCCTGTCGTCTGCATTTGTCGGTAAATATTTCACCGGCACCGCGACTACCATCGAAGGCGTCGGACTTACGCAAGTTGCCGAAGAAACCGTCCGTCGCCATGCGGCGGCCTATGGCGACAATCCAATCTACAAAAACATGCTCGATGTCGGCGGCATCTATGGTTACCGCATCCGGGGTGAGGACCATGCCTGGACCCCCGCCAATGTCGGCCAGTTGCAGCATGCCGTACGCGGCAATGATCCCAAAAACTATGCCGAGTTCGCCAAGTCGATCAACGAACAGAGCGAGCGCCTGCTGACCATCCGCGGGCTGATGGAGCTGAAACCGGCGGACAAGCCGCTAGACATCAGCGAAGTCGAACCAGCGGCAGAAATCGTGAAACGCTTTGCCACTGGCGCGATGAGCTATGGCTCTATCTCGTGGGAGGCGCATACCACGCTTGCCGTGGCGATGAACCGCATTGGCGGCAAATCAAACACCGGCGAAGGCGGCGAAGACCCAAAGCGGTTCAAGACGCTGCCCAATGGCGATTCGATGCGTTCGGCGATCAAGCAGGTCGCATCGGGCCGCTTTGGCGTGACCGCGGAATATCTGGTCAACGCCGACGATATCCAGATCAAGATGGCGCAGGGGGCAAAGCCCGGTGAGGGCGGTCAGTTGCCCGGCGACAAGGTCGACAAGACCATCGGCGCAACCCGCCATTCGACCCCGGGCGTCGGGCTGATTTCGCCTCCACCGCACCATGACATCTATTCGATCGAAGATCTGGCGCAGCTGATTCACGACCTGAAAAACGTCAACAGTGGTGCGCGCATCTCGGTGAAGCTGGTGTCCGAAGTCGGCGTCGGCACGGTTGCTGCTGGCGTATCCAAGGCGCGTGCCGACCATGTTACCATTTCGGGTTATGAAGGCGGCACCGGCGCATCACCGCTGACCTCGCTGACCCATGCGGGTTCGCCGTGGGAAATCGGCCTTGCCGAAACCCAGCAGACCTTGCTGCTCAACAATCTGCGTAGCCGCATCGCGGTGCAGGTTGATGGCGGCCTGCGCACCGGACGCGACGTTGCCATCGGCGCGCTGCTTGGGGCTGATGAGTTCGGCTTTGCAACTGCCCCGTTGATCGCCGCGGGCTGCATCATGATGCGCAAATGCCATCTGAACACCTGCCCTGTGGGCGTCGCAACGCAAGACCCGGTTCTGCGCGCGCGTTTCACTGGTCAGCCCGAGCATGTGATCAATTACTTCTTCTTCGTCGCCGAAGAACTGCGCGCAATCATGGCCGAAATGGGCTTCCGCACGCTTGAGGAAATGGTCGGCCGCGTTGATCGCATCGACATGAAGAAAGCCATCCACCACTGGAAGGCACAAGGCATCGATCTGTCGCGCCTGCTGCATGTCGTCGACACCCAGGGCCTGCCGCTGCATCACACAGAGACGCAGGATCACGGCCTCGACAAGGCGCTCGATCAGGACTTGATTCAGACCGCCGCCCCCGCCTTGGAAAAGGGCGATGCCGTTCGCATTGAGCGTGAGGTGAAGAGCCTCAACCGCACCGTCGGCGCGATGCTGTCGGGAGAGGTGGCCAGGAAATATGGCCATGCCGGCCTGCCCGAAAACACCATCCAGATCGCCTTTACCGGCGTTGCCGGGCAAAGCTTTGGCGCTTTCCTCGCGCATGGCATCACGCTCGAACTCACTGGCGACGCCAACGACTATGTCGGCAAAGGCCTGTCTGGTGGCCGTGTAATCGTGAAGCAGCCAGGCCATGTGAAGCGCGAGCCGACCGAGAATATCATTGTCGGCAACACCGTGCTTTATGGTGCGATCGCGGGCGAAGCCTATTTCAGCGGCGTGGCTGGCGAACGTTTTGCGGTCCGCAATTCGGGCGCGCTTGCCGTGGTCGAAGGCACTGGCGATCATGGCTGCGAGTATATGACTGGCGGTGTTGTCGCCGTTCTCGGCAAGACCGGGCGGAACTTTGCCGCGGGCATGTCAGGCGGCGTCGCCTATGTCTATGACGAGGATGGCCGTTTCCGCGAACGCTGCAACTTGGCGATGGTCGATGTCGAGGCAATCGAGCCCGACGGCCCTGAGGCAGAGAACAGCACCGGCGCACCGGCGCAGCGCGCATCGAGCGTAACCGACTTCGGCATGGGCGATATGCTTTACCATTCGGCAGAACGTCTGCGCATCCTGCTCGAACGCCACCATCTCTACACCGGCAGCAAGCGCGCCCGCGCGATCCTTGATGATTGGCCCAATGCACTAGGCAAATTCGTCAAGATCATGCCGAAAGACTACAAACGCGCGCTGAAGCAGCTGGAGGCCGAACGCCTTGCCGCTGCCCATGTCGCGGCTGAATAAGATTACGGAGCAATAAAGTGGGCAAGGCAACAGGCTTTCTCGAACTCGACCGGCAAGACCGGACCTATTCCGACGCCAAGGAGCGGTTGAAGCA
>JAGNSY010000237.1 GCA_017987825.1 Sphingorhabdus sp.
ATCGCCCAACAGGGCGCCGTGCAGTTGCGACAGTTCGGTGCCGAAATCTGGACGGTCAATCTGATCGGTCGTCTGACGATGCGTGAGTTGGGCGTGTTGATGACCGCGATCATGGTCGCCGGTCGCTCCGGCTCCGCCTTTGCAGCGCAAATCGGCACGATGAAAATTACCGAAGAAATTGATGCGATGCGGACGATCGGCGTTGTCCCGGTTGAAGCGCTCGTCATCCCGCGCATTCTCGCCACCGTCATCATGATGCCGTTGCTTGGGATCTATGCCTCGCTGGTCGCGATAATTGGCGGCGGATTATTTTGCTGGATGACGCTCGACATGCCGCCGACGACTTTCGTCCAGCGTATCCGCGAGGTCACACCGCTCACCGATTTTTATGTGGGTATGGTGAAGGCGCCGGTATTCGGCGCAATCATCGCGCTGGCTGGCTGCTTCCAGGGCATGCGCGTGCATGGCAATGCAGAGCAGGTAGGCCTCAAAACCACCGCTGCGGTCGTGCAGGCGATTTTCCTCGTGATCGTCCTAGATGCCTTTTTCGCGGTATTCTTCACCGAGATTGGCTGGAATTGATGGTCGAAGCATCGCCCATCATTTCGGTTCGTGGATTGCGCAACGCCTTTGGTGATCAGGTGATCCATGATCAACTGGATCTGGATGTTCGCCCCGGTGAAATCCTTGGCGTGGTCGGCGGTTCGGGCACCGGAAAATCCGTGCTGATGCGTTCAATCATCGGCCTGCAGGAACCTGTCGAAGGCGAAGTTGAAGTGTTTGGCACCTCGATGCGCGGTAAGGAAGAGGATGAAGCGTTCGAGGTACGAAAGCGCTGGGGTGTGATGTTTCAGGGCGGAGCCTTGTTCTCGACGCTGACTGTTGCTGAGAATGTGCAGGTGCCGCTGCGCGAATTTTATCCGCATTTCGACATGAAACTGCTCGACGAGATCGCACGATACAAAATCCACCTGAGTGGATTGCCACCCGAAGCCGCACATAAATATCCGTCCGAACTCTCCGGAGGGATGAGAAAGCGTGCCGGTCTAGCTCGCTCGCTGGCGATGGACCCGGAATTGCTGTTTCTTGATGAGCCCACGGCCGGACTCGATCCCATCGGAGCCTCCAAATTCGATGAGTTGACCAAAAGCCTGCAGGAAACGCTCGACCTGACCGTATTCCTCATCACCCACGATCTCGATACGCTTTATGCGATCTGCGACCGCGTGGCGGTCATTGCCGACAGGAAAGTCATCGCAATTGGCGAGATCGACGAACTGCTGGCGACAGACCATCCCTGGATCCACGAATATTTTTCCGGCCCGCGTGGTCGGGCGGCGCGACTTGGCCATGAGCGGCAGAGCTGAAAATGGGAATTAGCATGGACAAGCAATTGCCGGGGAGGCCATAAGGCACGCAATGGAAACCAAATCCCATTATGTCCTCGTCGGCACGGTCACATTGATCCTGCTAGCCATATTGGCTGGCTTTACTGTTTGGTTGTCGCGTTTCGGCGACGGAACCAAAGCCGAATATGATATTTTCTTCCAGCAATCGGTCAGCGGTATCGCCAAAGGTTCAGCCGTAACGTTTGCGGGCGTTCCGGTCGGGCAAATCAAAGACATCAAATTGTGGCGCCCCGATCCTGACTTTGTGCGTGTGCGTATAGCCATTGATGCAGACACAGCCATCCTGCAGGGGACGACCGCAACAATCAGCGGTGTTGGCTTTACCGGCGTTTCTGAAATCCAGCTTGATGGCGCCATCAAGGGCGCTCCCCCGATCCGCTGCCCTTCAGCGAACCCCAAAAGCGAATGCCCGGCCGGAAGACCCGTTATCCCCACCAAACCCGGGGCGTTGGGCGAAATATTGAATAGCGCGCCTTTATTGGTCGAGCGGCTCTCGACGCTGACCGAACGCTTGAATACTGTGCTTTCCGACAAGAACCAGCAATCGATCCAGCAGATTCTCGATAATGTCGAAAGCCTGTCTGGATCGCTCGCAGGACAGGCTCCGGATCTGCGTGCAGCGATTCAGGAATCTCGCAGCACACTCGCCAAAGCCGGGGCTGCGGCGGAACAGCTGACTGCTCTCTCGACCAGCGCCAATGCCCTGCTCGATAGTGAAGGGAAGCCGATGCTGGCCGAACTGCGCAAGACACTGCGTTCGGCCAATGGCAGCCTCACTGCGCTGGAAACCACGCTCAATAGCGCAAATCCCGCCATGGAAACCCTAAACACCCAGACGCTGCCCGAAATCAATCAACTGGCACGCGATCTGCGCAGGCTCTCTTCGTCGCTGCAGTCGGTAACTGAGCGGCTTGATCAGCAAGGCGTTGGCGGTCTGGTTTCGGCACCAAAGCTTCCCGACTACGAGCCGGGCAGGAGCAAATGATGATTGAACGTCTATCGATCCGCCAGATCAAGACCATGTCGGTCCTGTTAGTGGCCGCTCTTGCCTTGCCCTCTTGTGTCAGCCTGAGTGGAAAGGCGCCGACGTCGATGCTGACGTTGACGGCCAATTC
>JAGNSY010000238.1 GCA_017987825.1 Sphingorhabdus sp.
GAAGACCGGCTGCCTGATGCCGAGCCGATTTTGCGCGCGCATCTTCATGAAGACCCCTTCGATGTCGCGGCGATCCGGCTGATGGCGCAGCTGGCGGCGCGGCTGGGGCGATTGAAGGATAGCGAGGCGTTATTGCGCCGCGCGCTCGAGCTGGCGCCCGACTTCATAGCGGCGAAATCCAATCTGGCGGGCATCTTTTACCGGCAAAACCGATTTGAAGAAGCGGTCGAACTGCTCGATACGGTTCTGCAGGTTGAAGCTGACGATGCCGGCGGGCAGACCCTGATGGCGGCGGCGCTGGGCCGGATCGGCGAATATGACGAGGCATTGGCGCTCTATGGCGCGCTGACGCAGCGCTTTCCGCAGCACGCCAAGCTCTGGATGAGCTTTGGCCATGTCCTCAAGACGGTGGGGCAGCAGGAGGAAGGCATCGCCGCCTATCGCCGCGCGCTGGCGGTTGAGCCGACGCTGGGCGAAGTCTGGTGGAGCCTTGCCAATCTGAAGACCGTCCGCTTCGATGATGCCGATATCGCGGCGATGGAGGCGGCACTCGAAACAGCAGGGCTGTCTGACGATGATCGGCTGCACCTGCATTTCGCGCTAGGCAAGGCGTTTGACGACCGGCGCGAGGCGGAAACCTCTTTCGGCCATTATAGCCGGGCAAACGCAATCCGGCACAGCCAGCTCGACTATGATCCGGAGGTTATGTCGGGGCATGTCGACAAGGTTATCGCCACTTTCACCCCCGAATTTATCGCAAACCGGGCGGGGCAGGGCGTAGCGACGCCCGACCCCATCTTCATCCTCGGCATGCCGCGCGCGGGCTCGACCCTGCTCGAACAGATCCTCGCCAGCCATTCGCTGATCGAAGGCACGATGGAACTGCCCGACCTGCCTGCGATTGCGCTGCGCGAAGGCAAAGGAGCGCCAAGCGGCTGGGTCGATGCTATCGAGGATATGCAGGCAGAACGATTGGCGGAATTGGGCGCGGAATTTTTGCAGCGCACGGCTGTGCAGCGCAAGACCGACAAACCCTATTATATCGACAAACTGCCCAATAACTGGATCTATACCGGCCTGATCCACCTGATCCTGCCTAATGCGAAGATCATCGACGCGCGGCGGCACCCGCTCGATTGCTGTTTTTCGAACTTCCGCCAGCATTTCGCCAAGGGGCAGGCGTTCAGCTACAGCCTGTCCGACATGGGGCGTTATTACGCCGATTATGTGCGGTTGATGGCGCATTTTGATGCCGTGCTGCCGGGCCGTGTCCACCGCGTGATCCACGAACAGGTGATTGAGGAGCCCGAGGCGCAGGTGCGTGCGTTGCTCGACTATCTGGGCGTTCCGTTCGAAGAGGCTTGCCTCAATTTCCACCAGAACAAGCGCGCGGTTCGCACCGCTTCGAGCGAACAGGTGCGCCGCCCGATTAACCGCGACGGTGTCGAACAGTGGAAACCCTATGAGCAATGGCTCGATGCGTTGAAGGATGCGCTGGGCGGACTGTGGCGGAGTTATCCCGAAGTTGCCTTTGCAAGAAAATAAGCTGATGTCTTTGGCGGGATTTGACGGTAGGACGTCATGGTCATGCTGAGCTTACCCAATATCCTGACGCTCTCGCGCATTTTTGCGGTGCCGATCCTTGTCTTCCTGCTGTGGCCGGGGACCAAGCCCTATAGCGTGCAACCGCTGCCCATCGATTATTGGTTCGCCTTTGCGCTCTATTGCCTGATGGGGATTACCGATTATTTCGATGGCTATGTCGCCCGCACCCAGGGCACAGTTTCGAAACTGGGTGTTTTCCTCGATCCGATTGCAGACAAGATCATGGTCGGGGCGGTCATCCTGCTGCTGGTTTTCACCCGCGATGTCGATGGCTGGCATGTCATAGCCGCGCTGATTATCCTTCTGCGTGAAATTACAGTGTCGGGCCTGCGCGAATTTCTCGCCGGATTGCAGGTATCGGTGCCGGTGTCGCAACTGGCAAAATGGAAAACAACCGCGCAGCTGGTGGCCTTTGGCGGGCTGATATTGGCGGGCGCTCTGCCCGACTGGGCATTGCTGAAAACGGCTGCCCTTTCCCTTTTGTGGGTGGCCGCCGTGCTGACGATCATCACCGGATGGGATTATCTGCGCGTCGGCATCAAGCATATGGATTGAGCATGAAGCTGGTCTATTTTGCCCGTGTGCGCGAGGCGCTGGGCCGTGACGATGAAGATTTGGACTTTCCGGCGGGCGTGCAGACGGTTGGCGATGCGCTTGACTGGCTGGTCGTCCAATCGCCGCGCCATGCAAAGGCCTTGGCCGACCGGTCGAAGCTGCGTTTCGCGCTCGACCAGCGCATGGTCAAGGCGGATGCTGTGCTTGCGGGTGCCACTGAATTCGCCATTTTTCCGCCGGTGACAGGCGGATGATCCGCGTTTCGGTTCAGCGTGAAGCATTCGACATTGCTGCTGAAACGCTGGTGCTGGAGGCAGTGGGCGTTGGCGCGGTCGCGACCTTTACCGGCAT
>JAGNSY010000077.1 GCA_017987825.1 Sphingorhabdus sp.
GCGAAGAAATTGGCCTTATGGCACGATCTTCCGCCAATGAAGGCCCGCACGATCCGCCCTTGCTGGCCGCACATAGGGCAAAGCAATAAATTGCATTGCGAAATGCAATCGACTGTTCCCTTGCGGCGTTGATTCCCCTACCAAGTGCAACCAAGGATATAATGGGAGGGAACGTGTCCGGTCGCGCACATCGCCTTGCTATCGCTGCGCTTTTGTTGTCGCCGTTGCTTTATGGTTGCGGGGAGAAGGAAGCTGGCAAAGCCGCACTCAGCGAGGAAGTCTTCCCTGTTCAGGTGATGACGGTCCAGCCGAGCAACATGCTGCAGACGATCAGCGCCGTCGGCACGGTTCGTTATCGCCGCGAAACCCCGCTGGGGTTCACCACGCCGGGTAAGGTCGCAACCGTCCGCTTCGAAGAAGGCGATTTCGTAAAGCGCGGGGCTTTGCTCGCCGCACTCGATACCACCAGTGTCGGCGCCGACCTGAATGTGGCCGAGGCTGAACGCAGCAGGGCGCAGTCCGAGTTCGAACGCATCAAACAGCTTTATGCCGAAGGCTGGGTGACCAAATCCCGCTTTGAAGCTGCCGAAGCCGCCGCCAAGGCCGCTGGCGCCCGCGTTGCGCAGGCGGGCTTCGCGAGGGGCACAGCCCAGCTTTACGCCCCGTCGAGCGGCGTTGTGCTCACCCGCAATGTCCAGCCCGGGCAGGTGATTGCGGCGGGCGCGCCTGCTCTGATCCTTGGTGAGGGCGATGACGGTTTCGTCTTCCGCGCGCCCGTCATTGATCGCAGCGCCTCCAAATTGCGCATCGGTATGGCGGCTGAAATAAGCCTGCCTGCGCTCGGTTCGACCCCGGTGACCGCCACGATCAGCGAGATTGACGGTCGCGCCAATCAGGCGACCGGCGCCTTCACGATCCAGTTCAGCCTGCCGCCTTCGGCGCAACTCAAATCCGGCCAGATTGGTACCGCGAGCATCAAATTGCCTGCGGGCGATGACGGTGCGCTACAGATCCCGGCGAGCGCGATTTTCGGCATGCGCGCCAATGAAGGGCTGGTCTATATTGTCGATGCCAAGACCGAGCGGGTGGAAACGCGCAACGTGGCCATAGAGCGCGTGACCGACGGTTTCGTCATCATCACGGGCGGCCTGAAACAGGGCGATCTGCTGGTGACATCGGGTGCAGAGAAGCTGCGCACCGGGGCCAAGGTGCGCATGACGCGGGCACCCGGCTGATATGCAGCAACCAACGGGTCGGGCAGCACGCGCATGAACGTCACCGAATTTGCCATCCGGCGCTGGCAACTGACGCTGGTGATGTTCAGCCTGTTGATTGCGCTTGGCTATTCGGCCTTCACCTCTATTCCCCGCGCCGTCGATCCGCATTTCCCGCTGCCCGTTGTCGTCATCACCGCCGTCCAACCCGGGGCCGATGCGGAGGAGATGGAGCAAACCGTCGCCAAGCCCATCGAAGAGCTGATGCAGGGGCTGGAAGACGTTAAGGAAATCGTCTCGACCAGCAATGACAGTAGCTCGGTCATCCGGGCTGAGTTTGACTGGTCAGGCGATCCAGACCGTTACTTCAATGATACCGTGCGCGAAGTCACCGCAATCCGCAGCCGCCTGCCTGCCGATCTGGCGCGGCTCGATTTCAAGAAAATGCGCACCACCAACGCATCGGTGCTACAGATCGCCCTAGTCAGCGAGACCGCGAGCTGGCGGCGGATGGAAAAATATGGCCGTGACATCAGCGAGGCCTTTTCACGCTATACCGCAGTGCGCGAGTCCGAAGTCCACGGTCTGTCTCAACCCGAAGTAACCGTTGCCATTAAGCCCGAGCGGCTCGCCGAGCTGCGCCTGCCAGCCAGCAGCATTGCCGATGCCCTGAAACTGGGCGGGGCCGATGTATCGAGTGGCGCGGTGGTCAGCGGCATAAGACGCTTCAATGTCGAGGCAGGCGGGGCGTTCAAATCGCTCGACACTATCCGCAACCTGCCGCTCCGATCAAACGAGGGCACGATCCTGCGCGTGGGCGATGTCGCCGATGTCTTTTGGGGCGCAGAGGAAACCCGCTCGCGCGTCTATCACAATGGCAAGCGGGCGATCTGGATCACTGCCAACCAGAAAGCGGGCACAGACGCCACCAAGCTGCGCAACGCATTGATGGAGGAGCTGGAAAACCAGAAAAAGGTGCTGCCACCCGATATTGAGGTGGTGCTGCAATTTGACCAGAGCCGCGACATTGCCAAGCGGTTGGCCGAACTGGCGCGTGACTTCTCGCTCGCACTCGCGCTTGTCATGATTACGCTTTTGCCTCTCGGTTGGCGCGCCGCAGTTATCGTGATGGTATCGATCCCGCTCTCGCTCGCGTCGGGTTTGGTTGCGGTCTATGCCCTGGGCTTCAATCTCAGCCAGTTGGTGGTTGCGGGTTTCATCCTCTCGCTTGGCCTGCTGGTCGACGATTCGATCGTGGTGATCGAGAATGTCTCGCGCCACTTGCGCATGGGCAAGGAGCGGATACAGGCGGCGATCGACGGCACACGTGAAATCAGCCTTGCGGTGCTTGGTTCGACGGGGGTGCTGGTATTCGCCTTTGTCCCGATGCTCTTCCTGCCCGAAGGTGCGGGCAAGTTCACGATGAGTTTCATCGGTACGATCATCTTCACTGTCACGGCATCATTGGTGATTTCGCTGACGATCATTCCCTTCCTCGCCAGCCGGTTGCTCAAGCGCGATGGCGACGAACATGGCAACCCGCTGCTCCGCTGGCTGATGGAAAAGATCGATCGCTTTTACCGACCGGTGCTGCACAAGGGGCTGGAAAACCCCAGACGGACAGTGTGGCGCGCATTGGCGGTTACGGTCGGGGCGTTCGCGCTGGTGCCCGTGCTGGGCTTCAGCCTGTTTCCCAATGCGGACTCGTCCTATTTCCGCGTCACCGTGCAGGCGGAGCAGGGCACCAGTCTTGATGAAACCGGCCGAATCGTGCGTAAGGCATCGGAGATTCTGGCCAAGGAGCCCTCAATTCAGGTGCGCGCCGAAAATGTCGGCCGCAAGAATCCTTCGGTATTCTACAACAGCTTTGAAACCGCCGAGACCAGCACGATTGGCGAAGTGCTGGCCGTTATGGATCGCTGGCGCGGCGAGGAAAGCATGGCGATGGTCGATCGGTTGCGCAAACAGCTCGACCAGATCAGCGGCGCCCGGGTAAAGCTGGTGTTGTTCCAGAACGGCGCGCCGATTAACGCCCCCGTCGAATTCCGTGTCGTTGGCCCAGACTTGAAAGTGCTGAAGGAACTGGCAGGAAAAGTGCAGGCGGTATTGCACGACGTCCCCGGAACACGCGATGTTGTGAACCCCGTGGCGACCGACCGGCTCGACCTAGATATGCAGATCGACGAGGGCAAGGCCGCCTTGCTCGACATTCCGGCGGGATCGCCGCGCCGGATCATCCGGCTGGCCTTGTCGGGCGAGCGCGCGGGAAGTTTCCGCGACAATGAGGGCGACAGCTATCCCGTTACAGTCCGCCTGCCGCTGAACAACACCCAGCCGGTGTCAGCGCTCGATCAGATCTATGTCGCCACACGCAGCGGAGCGCCGGTGGCATTGGGTGAGATTACCGACCCGCAACTGGTGGCCGTCGCGCCGCTGATCACGCGGCGCAATCTGGAGCGCACGGTTGAAATCACGGCGCAGACGCAGGATGGAGCGCTACCTTCAAAAGTCACGCAGGCGGCGAAAGCAGAACTCGACAAGATCAAACTGCCGCTCGGCTATGCGATCCGCGTCGGTGGTGAGGCGGAGAAGATCAACGACACTTTCTCTGGCTTTGGCCCGGTCATCCTGATCGCATTGTTCATCATTTTCGGAATTCTGGTCGCCGAATTTGGCGAGTTCCGCGAGGCGCTGGTGGTGGCGGGCGTCATTCCGCTCGGCACCTTTGGTGGTCTGATTGCGCTGTTGGTGACGGCGAATAACCTGTCCTTCCTGGCAGTCATCGGCTTTGTCGCGCTGATCGGGATCGAGATCAAGAATTCGATTCTGCTGGTCGATTTCACCTCGCAATTGCGCGAACGCGGGCTTGGTCTGCGCGATGCCATCGAGCAGGCGGGCGAAGTGCGTTTCCTGCCTGTGCTGCTCACTTCGGTGACGGCGATTGGCGGCTTGCTTCCGCTCGCGATGTTCGGGGGCAATCTTTACGGTCCGCTGGCGATTGTGCTGATCGGCGGACTTATTTCCTCGACCCTCTTGTCGCGCATCGTCACGCCCGCCATGTATCTGCTGGTGGTTCGCGGCCGCGAAGAGAAGAAGGAGGCCGCGCGCAAAGCAAAGGAAGCGACAAGTGGCTGAAGCAATTTTTGCAGGCGGGTGTTTCTGGTGCACCGAGGCGGTGTTCAAACAGCTGGACGGCGTGCTTTCGGTGGAAAGCGGCTATATCGGCGGCAGCGTCGAAAATCCGGATTACAAGTCAGTGTGCAGCGGCACCACCGGCCATGCCGAAGCGATCCGTATTGGCTATGACCCCGATGTGATCGGCTATGCCGACCTGCTCGATATTCATTTTGTGACGCATGATCCGACCCAGCTCAACCGGCAGGGCAATGATATCGGCACGCAGTATCGCTCGGCGATCTTTCCGCTTGATGATGAGCAGCGTGTCGAGGCGCAGGCAGCGATCGTCCGTGCGCAAGCCGATTGGCCCGCATCGATTGTCACGACGATCGAAGGGCCTGCAACCTGGTATCCCGCAGAGGACTATCATCAGGATTATTGGGATGGCGAAGGGCAGCGCAACCCCTATTGCCTTGCCGTCATCCCGCCAAAGCTGGCTAAGCTGAAAAAGGGTTTTGCGGAAAAGCTGGTGTCATAGACATTTAACCATGTTTCGCTATGGTTTAGGCCATGACGCACAAACCCATCCGCAAGGCAGTATTCCCCGTCGCGGGGCTTGGCACCCGCTTTCTGCCTGCGACCAAGGCGATCCCGAAAGAGATGCTGCCGGTGGTCGACCGCCCGCTGATCCAATATGCAGTGGATGAGGCGCGCGAGGCTGGGATTGAGCAGATGATCTTCGTCACCGGTCGCGGCAAAAGCGCGATCGAGGACCATTTCGACATTGCCTATGAGCTTGAGCGGACGATGACCGACCGTGGCAAGGATATTTCGGTGCTTGAACCTACCCGTTTGGGGCCCGGCAATTGCGCTTATGTTCGCCAGCAGGAGCCGATGGGGCTGGGCCACGCAATCTGGTGCGCGCGCGACATAGTGGGCGATGAACCCTTCGCGATTTTTCTGCCCGATGAATTCATGCACGGCACGCCCGGTTGCATGGCTCAGATGGTGGCAGAATATAATCGCGTCGGCGGCAATTTGCTGAGCGTAATCGAAGTACCGCACGAACAGGTGTCGAGCTACGGTGTGATCGACCCCGGTGCGGCGCACGGTAAGCTGACCGAGGTCAGGGGCCTGGTCGAGAAACCAGCAGTTGAGGCAGCGCCATCTAATCTGATCATTTCAGGTCGCTATATCCTGCAGCCAGAGGTGATGCGGGTGCTCGAACATCAGGGCAAGGGTGCGGGCGGTGAGATCCAACTGACCGACGCGATGGCACAGATGATCGGTAACCAGCCTTTCCACGCCGTAACCTTCGACGGTGCGCGCTATGACTGCGGATCAAAGACCGGATATATCGAGGCCAATTTGGCCGTGGCACTCTCGCGCCCTGACATGGCCGACGAGGTCCGCGCGATGGCACGGCGCCTCGTCGGATAAGCGGAATTAGTCAGCCGTCTTGTTGAGTTCCTTATAGACGAAACCGCCGAGCAGTCCGCCGAGGATCGGCGCGACCCAGAACAGCCAGAGCTGTTGCAAGGCAAGCCCGCCGACGACCAGCGCCGGGCCGGTGCTGCGTGCCGGGTTGACCGAAGTGTTTGTCACCGGGATCGAGATCAGGTGGATCAGCGCCAGCATGAGGCCAATCGCCAGCGGTGCAAAGCCCGCCGGTGCCTTGGCATCGGTGGCGCCCATGATCACGAACAGGAAGAAAAAGGTCAGCAGCAGCTCGACCAGAAAGCCTGTCATCATCGCGTAGCCGCCGGGCGACCCTTCGCCCACACCGTTCGCAGCGAGACCGTTGGCCGCGAGTGAATAATCCGCCTTGCCCGTCGCAATGACATAGAGCGTGAAGGCAGCGGCAATCGCGCCCAATGTCTGCGAAATCACATAAAGCGGTATGTCTTTGGCATCGAAGCGCCCGCCCGCCCAAAGCCCGAAAGTGACCGCCGGATTGAGGTGGCAGCCCGAAATATGTCCGATTGCAAAGGCCATGGTCACAACCGTTAGCCCGAAGGCCAGCGATACGCCCAAAAGGCCTATACCAACCTCCGGAAAGGCCGCCGAAATCACCGCACTGCCACATCCACCCAGAACCAGCCAGAATGTACCGATGAATTCGGCAATCCCCCGTTGAATATTGCTCATCAAACTCCTCCTCCTGTGCCGCTTGTTGCACGGCGAAGCGAGACTATCACGCTTTGTCGGAATTCGGATGTCAAAGCGTCTATTGTTCAGAGACAGGACAGTATGTGTGCGCTATTCGGCCAATATTCCGGAGAAGATACATGCGTCCTTTCACTATTTTGCCCTTGGCCCTTCTGCTCCCCGGCTGCGTCGCCTCTGTAGTGGGGGATGTGGTGACGGCACCGATAAAGGTCGTCTCGAAAACCGCTGATGTGATGACGACGAGCCAGTCGGAAGCCGACGAAAAACGCGGGCGCGAAATGCGGAAACAGGAAGAGCGGCTCGGCAAGCTGGCACGCAAGCGAGACGAGGCGCGCGAAGATTGCGCCGATGGTGATCGCGAAGCCTGCATCCAATATGAGGCGCTTGAGGCCGAAATCGCGGCCGAGAAAGACCGCGATCTCTAAGCTTTCCATCATTCGATAGACCAACAAAAAAGCCCGCCGAAATCGCTTCCGGCGGGCTTTTTTGTTTGGTTGCGAGGTGGTTATGCCTCGGTGTCGCCTTCGAAATCCTCAACGGTTTCGGGCGTATGCTCCATCATGCCAATCGGATCGTCACCAAGTGCGGCTTCAGGGCCCTGCGCCAGTTCGGCCGCATGCTCTTCGGCAGCGGTTTCGGGGGCGATCAGGCTTTCCTGCAGCTTGCGATAGCTGGCGCGGAGCGCTGCATCACGGCTGGTGGCTGCCACGCGGATGCGGTTCATTGCTGAACCGGTACCCGCCGGGATCAGGCGACCGACGATGACATTTTCTTTGAGACCGGTGAGAACGTCCTTCTTGCCCTCAACTGCCGCCTGTGTGAGCACGCGGGTGGTCTCCTGGAACGATGCCGCCGAGATGAAGCTGCGGGTCTGCAGCGACGCCTTGGTTATGCCAAGCAAGACAGGGGTGCCTTCGGCGAAGGCTTGTCCGGGCAGCAGCTTGGCGTTGATCGCATCCATTTCCTCACGGTCGACCTGTTCGCCAGCCAGCAAAGTGGTGTCGCCGCCGTTAGTGATTTCAACTTTCTGCAACATCTGGCGAACGATCACCTCGATATGCTTGTCGTTGATCTTCACGCCCTGCAGTCGATAGACTTCCTGGATTTCGGCGACCAAATATTCGGCCAGCGCTTCCACGCCCATGACTTCAAGGATGTCATGCGGGTTCGGCGAACCGGCAATCAGATTGTCGCCCTTGCGGACGAAATCGCCTTCCTGCACGTCGAGCACCTTCGACTTCGGAATCAGATATTCGATCCGATCGCCTTCCTCGGGAACAATCGCGATCTTGCGCTTGGCCTTATAGTCACGGACGAATTCGACGCGGCCCGAAATTTTGGCGATGATCGCATTGTCCTTCGGAATGCGTGCTTCGAACAGTTCGGCAACGCGCGGCAGACCGCCGGTGATGTCGCGGGTCTTGGCCGATTCGCGGGTCACACGAGCGAGAACATCACCCGCTTCGACCTTTGTACCGTCTTCGACTGACAGCATCGTGCCAACGCTCAGCAAATAGCGCGCAGCTTCGCCGCTATCGTCATCGAGAAGGGTCAGGCGGGGACGAAGGTCTTCCTTCTTACCGCGAACCGCACCGCGATATTCGATTACGACGCGCTGAGCGATGCCAGTGGCATCATCGGTCTGTTCGATCAGGGTCTTGCCGTCGAGCAAATCCTGGAACTTCACGATACCCGGCTTTTCGGTGATCACCGGCATGGTGAACGGATCCCATTCGGCGAGGCGGTCACCCGCCTTCACCTTGGCACCATCTTCAAATGCCAGCGTCGCGCCGAAGGGCAGACGGTGCATTTCGAGTTCGCGGCCTTCCTTGTCCGACAGGATCAGTTCCCCGTTACGCGCCATGGCGATACGGCGACCGCGCTTGTCGACCAGGGTCGGCAGATCGCGATAGGTGACAACACCGTCAACCGAAGCGTCGAGGTTCGACGTTTCGTTGAGCTGTGCCGCACCACCGATGTGGAAGGTACGCATGGTCAGCTGCGTGCCCGGCTCACCGATCGACTGCGCGGCGATAACGCCGACAGCTTCACCGATATTGACCGGGGTACCGCGGGCCAGATCGCGACCATAGCAGGTTCCGCAGACGCCAACCTTCGATTCGCACACCAGCGGGCTGCGGATCTTGAGGGCTTGCAGGCCGATTTCCTCGATCTGGGTGATCGCAGCTTCGTCCAGCAGGCTACCGGTCGGGATGGCAACCTTGCCATCGGGGCCGACAATGTCTTCGGCGGTGGTGCGGCCAAGCACGCGCTCACCGAGCGATGCGATGGTCGAACCGCCCTGCACGATCGCGCGCATTTCCAGCGCGCGTTCGGTGCCGCAGTCGATTTCGACGATGGTGCAATCCTGCGACACGTCGACAAGACGGCGGGTCAGGTAACCCGAGTTTGCCGTCTTGAGCGCGGTATCGGCCAGGCCCTTACGGGCACCGTGGGTCGAGTTGAAATATTCAAGAACGGTCAGGCCTTCCTTGAAGTTCGAGATGATCGGGGTCTCGATGATCTCGCCCGACGGCTTGGCCATCAGGCCGCGCATCCCGCCCAGCTGCTTCATCTGTGCCGGCGAACCACGAGCGCCCGAGTGGGCCATCATGTAGATCGAGTTGATCGGCGCTTCGCGGCCATGCTC
>JAGNSY010000078.1 GCA_017987825.1 Sphingorhabdus sp.
GCCAATGTTTGGGCGGCGGTCGAGGCCGGGGTTGATACGATCGATGCGTCGATTGGCGGTTTGGGCGGATGCCCTTTCGCCCCGGGGGCCGCTGGCAATGTCGCGACCGAAGATGTCGCCTATCTGCTCGCGCGTTCGGGGGTGGAGACGGGCCTGGATTTCGAAAGATTGATCGATACCGCGCGCTGGCTAAGCGGTGTGATGGGCAAGGACATGCCGTCGATGCTCGTGAAGGCAGGTGGTTTTCCGGAACGGGATACGCACGATGGAAACTGAAAACAGCGGAGCCCTGAAGGGGCTGAAAGTCATTGAAATGGGCCAGCTGATCGCCGGGCCTTTCTGCGGGCAGTTGCTGGGAGACATGGGGGCCGATGTCGTCAAGATTGAACCGCCCGGTGCGGGCGATCCGATGCGGCAATGGGGCAATGGCGAGCATAAGGTCTGGTGGGAGGTCATTGGGCGCAACAAACGGTCAGTAACCGCCAATTTGCGCGTGACTGAGGGGCAAAATCTGGTGCGGCGGCTGCTCGCCGATGCTGATATCATGATTGAGAATTTCAAACCGGGAACGATCGAGAAATGGGGTCTTGGTCCTGCAGACCTGCATGCAATAAACCCGCGCCTCATCATTGTGCGTGTGTCCGGCTATGGCCAGACAGGTCCTTATTCGACCCGCGCAGGCTATGGCGGAATTGGCGAGGCTATGGGCGGGTGGCGCGCGATTGTCGGCGATCCTGACCGACCGCCAAGCCGCATGGGTGTTTCTATCGGCGACACGCTTGCCGCGACCTATGGCTGCATGGGTGCTCTTGCAGCGCTGCACGCGCGTGAAGCCAGCGGCAAAGGGCAGGTGGTCGATTCGGCACTGTACGAGGCGGTGCTGCAGGTAATGGAAAGTATCGTTCCCGAATATGATCTGATGGGGCTGGTGCGACAACGATCAGGCTCCATCCTGCCCGGCATCGCGCCGAGCAACGTCTATGCCTGCAAGGATGGCGAGTATATGATTGGCGGCAATGGCGACACGGTTTTTGCGCGCCTTTGCGAGGCAATGGGCCGACCTGATCTGGCAACCGACCCCCGCTATGCCACCCATGTTGCGCGCGGTGAGCGGCAAGCGGAACTTGATTCCCTGATCGAACAATGGACGCTGACGATGACGATCGATCAACTTGAAGCGTTGATGATCGCGCATTCAGTTCCGGCGGGGCGTGTTTATACGGGCAAGGAAATGCTCTCCGACCCGCACTTTGCCGATCGCGAAGCAATCGTGCCGGTGCCGCATCCAAAACATGGAAGCCTCCGGATGCAGGCTCCCATGCCCAGGCTTTCGAAAACGCCATCCGCCATCCGCCGCCGTGCGCCTAGCCGTCCCGGTGAGCATAATCTGGAAGTCTATCGTGAACGGCTTGGGCTTGACGCCGCCGCGATCGAGGCATTGCAAGCGGTCGGAATTATCTAGGATCCGGCCGCGCCCCGCGGGTAATCAGACGCATTGCGGTATGGCGCAACGCGTCAAAGCCCGGGGAGGTATCGAGCTTGCCTGCCATGCGCAGCACGATCAGGCCGTGGATCGTCGCCCAATAGGCGTGGGCGATCATGTCCGGATCGCCATCGAGTAGACCCGCCTCTGCCATTTCGCGAACATAGGTGATGAGCGTAAGATGCGAACGCCGCTCTGCAGCGCGCAGCTCGTCCGACTTTTCGCCTTCTTCCTGCTCATAGGCGAACATCACCTGATAGGCGGCGGGTTGTTGCATCGCGAAATCGACATAGGCATCGCCAATCGCGCGCGACCGCTCCCACAGATCATCGGTGCTGTCATGCGCCGCCTCGATTCGTTCGGAAAAGCGGTTGTGCGCTGCGACGCGCAGGGCATCGAGCAGTTCGGCCTTATTGGCGAAATAACGATACAGCGAAGCCGCAGTCCAACCGAGTTCGGTGGCGATCGAGCGCAGCGACAGCGCGGCGATACCGTCCGCAGCGATCTGGCGTTCGGCAACCTCGCGGATGCGCTCACGCACATCATGCACTTGTTCGTCTGTCAGCAGAACCGCCATGGCTCTTGCCATAGTAAACGCTGTTCGTTATGCAAGTGCTAAACAGTGTTTAGCATGAGGAGAGCGAGGCATGTCGGAAGGCTATAAGACGATATTGGTGGAAAAACGCGGGCAGGTTGATTGGCTGACGCTCAACCGGCCAGAGGCGCTCAATTCGATCTCGGCCGACATGGTTGGTGAACTCAACGATTATTTCGGCAAGCTCTATCATGACCGAACTGTGCGCGTGGTCGTGATGCGCGGCGCGGGCAAGGCCTATTGCGCGGGGCTCGACATCAAGGAGAATAGCGGGCGCGAACCCGGCGCCATTCCCTTTGGTGGCGGTTTCGGTTTTCAGGGCTGGCTCGCCGATGTTTACATCAAGATGCGCCGCTGCCCGCAGCCGATCGTCTCGCTGGTGCACGGCCCGGCCTGCGGCGGCGGCTTTGCCTTTGCGCTCGCTTCAGACATCCGCATCGCGGGCGAAAGCGCGCGTATGAACGCGGCCTTCATCCGTATCGGGCTTTCGTCCTGCGACATGGGGGTCAGCTATTTCCTGCCGCGTCTGGTTGGCGCCTCGATTGCAGCAGAGCTGATGTTGACCGGGCGCTTCATTCAGGCGC
The DNA here is from genome assembly GCA_017987825.1 of Sphingorhabdus sp. Classification (GTDB taxonomy): domain Bacteria; phylum Pseudomonadota; class Alphaproteobacteria; order Sphingomonadales; family Sphingomonadaceae; genus Sphingorhabdus_B. The sequence continues at coordinate 2,663 of JAGNSY010000078.1, forward strand.
AGCGAGCGCTCGCCGTCGGGCTGGTGGCAGAGGTGGTACCAGACGGCCAGTTGGAGGCAGCCGCCCAGCCTTGGGTCGACGATCTGCTCAACGCCTCACCCATGGGGCTGCGCATGACCAAGGAAGGCCTCAACATGGCGGTTGATGCTGGCAGTCTGGAGGCCGCAATGGCGATCGAGAACCGTAACCAGTTGATGACTGCCGGCAGCAAGAATTTCGCCGAAGGGATGCGCGCCTTTATCGAGAAGCGCAAACCCGAATATACCCCCGAATAACCGTTTCGATCAGGACCGCATCATGACAACCGCACGCTACCCCCATGTCTTTTCGCCGCTGAAAATTGGCAACACGACAATCAAGAACCGCATCCTGATGGGTTCGATGCACACGGGCCTTGAAGACCTGCCCGATGCCGGGCCCCGGCTTGCCGCCTATTTTGTCGAGCGCGTAAAGGGCGGGGTGGGGATGATCATCACCGGCGGCATCGGCCCGCACGAAACGGCGGGGATGGGTGCCAAACTAATCACGCCTGCGGATGTCGCGCTGCATCGGCAGGTGACCGAGGCGGTGCATGCCGAGGACCCCGAGGTGAAGATCTGCATGCAGATACTCCACACCGGGCCGCTTGCAGGCACGCCCGATTGCGTCGCACCTTCGCCGGTCAAATCGCGCATCGGCCGCTTTGCCCCGCGCGAACTGGATGAGGCCGGTATCGAGGAGCAGATCACCGCCTTCGCCCGCTGCGCTGCGCTCGCCAAGGAGGCCGGCTATGACGGGGTCGAGGTGATCGGTTCGGCGGGGTATCTGATTTCGACCTTCCTCGTCGAAAAGACCAACCAGCGCAGCGACCAATGGGGCGGCAGCTGGGAAAACCGGATGCGCTTCCCGGTCGAGGTGATGCGCCGCACCCGCGCGGCTGTCGGCCCCGATTTCGTGCTGATCTTCCGCATTTCGGCGATGGACATGTTGCAGGGCGGGCTTGCCTGGGACGAGGTGGTGAGCCTTGCCAAGGCGCTCGAGGCCGAGGGCGTCGATGTGATCAGCACCCATTTCTGCTGGCACGAAAGCTTTGTTCCCACCATCGCCACCATGGTGCCGCGCGCGGCCTTTGCGCAGGTGACGGGGCGGCTGCGCAAGGAATTGTCGATTCCGCTGATCACCTCCAACCGGATCAACATGCCCGATGTTGCCGAAGCGGTGCTGGCGCGCGGCGATGCCGATATCGTCTCGATGGCGCGCCCGATGCTCGCCGACCCCGATCTTGTCATCAAGGCAAAGGAAGGACGCGAGGATGAGATCAACACCTGCATCGGCTGCAATCAGGCGTGCCTCGACCACACTTTCACCGGGCAGCTCACCAGCTGCCTCGTCAACGCCCGCGCCTGCCGGGAGGTGGAATTCGACTATCCGCCGGTATCGGCGGCGAAGCGCATTGCGGTCGTCGGTGCTGGCCCTGCCGGTCTCGCCTTTGCAACGCTGGCGGCGGATCGGGGGCACAAGGTGACCTTGTTTGACGCAGCGGAGGAGATTGGCGGGCAGTTCAACCTCGCCAAACGCATTCCCGGCAAGGAGGAGTTTTACGAAACGCTGCGCTATTTCGGTCGCCGGATTGAAACCACTGGTGTGGAGCTGAAACTGGGCAAGCGCGTCGGCGTAGAGGAATTGCAGGGCTTTGACGAAGTGGTCGTCGCCACCGGTATCGAGCCGCGCCGACCCTCGCTTCCCGGTATCGATCATCCCAAGGCTGTGCGCTATATAGACGTCATCCAGGGCAAGGTCGAAGTCGGCAAAAAAGTCGCGATCATGGGCGCGGGCGGTATCGGTTTCGACGTGGCCGAATTGGTCAGCCATGAAGGCACCTCGGCGGCGCTCGATATCGATGTTTTCGCACGCGAATGGGGCATTGATTTCAAGAACCATCCGCGCGGTGGTGTGACCGGGATCGAACCCGTGGTCGCGCATAACGACCGCCAGGTGACTTTGCTCCAGCGCAAGACCAGTGCGGTCGGCAAGGGGCTGGGCCGCACCACCGGCTGGACGCACCGCATCACGCTGCAAAGGCGCGGGGTGGAGATGATCGCAGGCGTCGAATATCTGTCGATCGACGATGATGGCCTGCACACGCTGGTCAATGGCGAGCCGCGTACCTTCGATGTCGATACCGTCATCGTTTGCGCAGGGCAGGAGCCAGCGCGCGGGCTCTACGATGCACTGCAGGCAGGCGGTGTGACATCGCACCTGATCGGCGGCGCGTATGAGGCATCCGAACTCGACGCCAAGCGCGCGATCAAGCAGGCGTCGGAGCTGGCGGCGGCGGTCTAGCAGCGGCGATAGTTTGGGTTGGCGACGCTTGGCTTTGCTGGCATGAACCTGTGGCGCCCCAATGGCGCCTCTTGGGAGGGACATGCAGTTAAGTGAGAGATTGAAGCCGCTGCTTCGCGAGCCGCTGGTCCATTTCCTGCTGGCGGGGCTTGCCGTCTTCCTGTTTTCGGCATGGCGCGGGGAGGAAGTTGATCCCGCAAGCCGGACGATCACCATCGATGAGGAGCAGGTCTCGCGGCTCGTCGCGAGCTGGCAGCAGACATGGCAACGCCCGCCGACGCAGGCCGAAATCGACGGCCTGATCCGCGATCATATCAAAGGTGAAATCTATTACCGCGAGGCAAAGCGGCTGGGCCTTGACGAGGACGATACCGTCATCCGCCGCCGCTTGCGCGCCAAGATGGAATATCTCGCCGCAGCGCAGGTGGAAAATGCGACGCCCGACGACGCGACTTTGCAGCAATGGCTCGACCGCAATCCGGCCCGCTACACCGCCAATGCAGCCTATAGCTTTGACCAGATCTATCTGGGGCAAAGTGACGATGCGGTGGTGCGTGTGAAAGCCGCGCTTGCGTCGGGCAGCGACTGGAGCAAATTGGGTGAGACGATCTCGCTTCCGCGCTCTCTGGAAAACACATCGAGAAGCGACGTCGCGCGTGATTTCGGGGAGGGTTTTGCAGCGGCGCTTGCTGGAACAAAGACGCTTGAGTGGATAGGCCCGATCCAGTCGGGTTTCGGCATGCATCTTGTTCGCATTCGTGCATTGAAAACACCTGACAAACCCAAGCTCACCGATGTCCGGCAGGCCGTCGAGAATGACTGGCGCGCCACGACTATCCGGCAACGCGAGGCGGCGGCCTATCAGGCGCTGCTCGACGGCTATACGATCAAGATCGCCAAGCCGTGATCCGCAGCCTGCTTTTGCTTATCGGCCTGTTGCTGGCGACACCCTTGCATGCCGACGAACTACGCCCGGGCTATCTGGAACTTACCGAGAAAACGCCCGGTACTTGGACGTTGGTGTGGAAGGCCCCGATGCGCGGTGGGCTGACGCCGCAGACCCAGCCGGTGTTGCCTGAAAATTGCAAAATCAGGGGGCAGCCAAGCCGATCGGTCTCGGGCATATCACTCGTCACTACATCTTCGGTCATCTGCAAAGGCGACATTTCCGGACGAACACTCGGCCTTTCGAATTTCGAAGCTGCGCAAACCGACGTGCTGGTGCGCGTGCAACCGCTAGGCCGACCGGTGCAGGCGCTGCGCCTCACGCCCGCCGAGCCGATGGTGGAGATCAAGGCGCGGCCCGATCGCTGGCAGGTGGCGCGCACCTATTTCGTCACCGGGGTCGAACATATCCTTTTCGGCTATGATCATTTGCTGTTCGTCGTGTCGCTCGTGCTGTTGCTCAGCGAATTCTGGACGATCGCCAAGGCGGTGACCGCATTCACCGTCGCGCATTCGATCACCCTGATCGGCACGACTTTGGGCTTTCTGGGTCTGCCGCAAAGGCCGGTGGAAAGCGTGATTGCGCTCTCGATCCTGTTCCTGGCGGTAGAGATTGTGAAGAAACGGCCTGACCAGCCGCGCCTCTCTGAACGCATCCCCTGGGTGGTCGCCTTCGGTTTCGGCTTGCTCCACGGCTTTGGTTTTGCCGGTGCCTTGAACGAGATCGGTTTGCCCGAAAGCGACGTGCCGACCGCGCTGTTGACCTTCAATCTTGGCGTCGAAGCGGGACAATTGGTGATCGTCGCGCTGTCGCTGGCCGTGCTCGAATTGCTGCGCCGTTTCGCCGCTGCCTTGGTGCAACCGGCACTACGCTTCGCGGCCTATGGCATCGGCACGATTTCGGCCTTCTGGTTTATCGAACGCACCTTCGCCTGACTGCTAGTCCGTCAAAGCGGCTTCGATCTGCTCCCGCAGCCATGCTTTTGCGTCAGTATCCGCAAAACTATGTGAGGCGCTATCTAGTGCCTGCAGTTGAACATCGCTGCGCTCGCGCACGGCATCGAATGCGCTGCCCTTCCATGCCGAGGCAAAAGCCAATGCGGTCGTGTCGCGGTTGGCGAGCAACAGGGTTGTCGGCACCGAACTGGCTGAAAGCGCTTGGCCGATCAGTTGAGCCAGCCCCGTTGGCGCCTCCTTTTGCGCGGCACGCGCGAGGCCGCCCGCAAGCTTCTTCAGGTCGATCTTTCCGCTGAGCAGATCAATCAGGCTACGTGGGTTTTTGAGCCGCGCCCAATAGCGCGCGCGGATCGCGGCTGCCGAGGGCGGCGTGGGCTGATCATTTCCGCTGTCAGTCTCGATTACCCAGGGATTGGCGAGTATCAGCCGGTCGATGGGCAGGCCTGTATGGAAGAGTGCCAATGCGCTGGCGGCATCGCAGTTGCCGAAGGCAACAATGCGTTTCAAATGCGACGCTTCGGTGCGGAATGCCGCGAGTGCTGCCGTGATGTCGGCGGCGCTGCTTTCAAAGCCGCAATTTGCGCCGTCGCTTTCGCCTACACCGCGCCGGTCATAGCGAAAGACAGGATAGCCCAAAGCGGCAAAATGTGCGGCCAGTGCAGCCTGCCCCGCATGCGCGCCGCTGCGGATTTCGTTGCCGCCGCTGACGATCAGCAGGCCGGTGCGCTTGTCACCCTTGTCGAGCGTTGCGGCGCACCAGACGCCTTCGCAATCGAAGCCGGTCAGCCGCCGCATGAGGCGCTCCACTGGTCGAGATCGGCGGCGATGGCGGCGGACATGGTAGGGTCATCCTGCGGTTCCGGACGGAGCCACAGCGTGGAACCAGCGATGTCTTGACCCAGAGTTCGCAAGGTCAGTTTCGCGACTTCGGCGGGTTCGGCGCTTGCCAGTTCCGCGACCATCGCCGGGCCAAGCAAATTGCCCGCCAGTTCTATAGATGCTGTCTTCGCAGCGCCCATCAACTCCACTTCGCTCGTCGCTTTGCCTGCTTCCTTGTCGCCCGCAATGCGGGTGCGGATCATCGTCTTGAGCAGGCTTGAGCCCTTGGCGGGGGCCAGCCGCCAATGGGGTAAATCTATGGCTCCACCGTCGATCAGCACCCCACCGCGCAGCGAGGCGATATGCGTCGCGCCCAGTTGTGACGCTGCAGCGCTCACCGCTTCACGCCATGTAGTAAGGCTCTGTTGCTCCAATGCAGCCAGGCTCTCATTGCAGCCCGGCAGGTCGATCAGCAGGCTGCCCACGTTGCGTTCGGCAAGTCCGCGCATCGCCTGCACCAGCATCCGGCGACACCGGTTCATCTCGTCGAACAACGGTGGAATGATCAATATCTGGCGCGAGTATTCCGCGCCGAAACAAAGGACATGCTCGTCATGCCCTGCAAAATTATATGTCTTATATTCGGGACGCAGGCTCACTCCCGGACCTTGGACTTCGCAAAGGCGACGAGGCTGCCGAAACTTTCAAACAGTTCGCCGTCGATATCATCATCGTCGATCATGATCTCCAGCCGGTCTTCCATTTCGGTCAGCAGGCCAGCGACCGCCATCGAATCGAGTTCGGGAAGTGCTCCGAACAGGGGCGTATCGTCGGTCATCGCAGCAACAGTGGCAGGGGCTACGCCCAGCACATCGATCAATAGCTCGCGGATCGTGGTTTCTACGCTGTCGGGAACGAAAGGCATCGCGTCTCTCTTTTTATCTCAGTTTGAGGCGCGATAGGCGCGCCATTTGCGGATGGCAATATAGGGCCAATTTGCGGGATTGTTCGGCCAGAACATCTCGAGCCGATACCGCTCGCGAACATCCTCCATCCATTCGGACTTATAGGCGTCGTTGCCGGTGCCGAAATCGATCAGGTCGACCCCGTCAACGTCGATCACATGCTGGAATAGCGCTGCCGATAGCAGCGTGCCGGGTGAAGCCTGCATATGCCGCTCGTCATGCGCCAGCTTGTGGATCAGTGCTGCACCATTTTCGACCGTCCAATATTGCGCCGCTACCGGTTTGCCATCGATATAGGCGAGGCCCAGGCGCAGCGCGCCCGCCACGCTTTCGCGTTCAGCGATCTGGCGCAGAAATTCGGGGCTGCCCTCTTCGGGTTTCCAGCTGCGGGCATAAACGCGCTCATAATCGCGCCAGCTTTCGG
>JAGNSY010000079.1 GCA_017987825.1 Sphingorhabdus sp.
CCCAGTTCGGCAATCGCCTTGGGCATGGTCGCCGAGAAAAACAGGCTCTGGCGCTTTTTGGGGAGCATCAGGTCGATACGCTTCAGCGCGTGGATGAAGCCGAGGTCCATCATCTGGTCGGCTTCGTCGAGCACAAAGATTTCGACGTCTTTCAGACTCAGTGCGCGCTGTTCGATAAGGTCGAGCAGACGGCCCGGCGTGGCGACGAGGATGTCGGTGCCAGCTTGCAGCTTCTTCTTCTGCGTGAAGATCGGCATGCCGCCGAAAACGCAGTTGACGGTGAGGCCCAGAAACTTGCCATAGTCACGGAACTTTTCCGCAATCTGTGCGGCGAGTTCGCGGGTCGGTGAAAGCACCAGCATCCGGCAGCCATAGGGCACGCGCGGTTTGATGTTGGTGGCGAAATGGTGGAGTGACGGCAGCGCGAACGCGGCAGTCTTGCCGGTGCCAGTCTGCGCGATACCGCACAGGTCGCGACCTTCCAGCAGCGGCGGGATCGCCTGCATCTGGATCGGGGTCGGGGTATCATATCCCGAAGCGGCAAGCGCTTTCAGGAGGGGTTGGGCAAGGCCCAGTTCTTCAAAAAAAGACATAATAAACTCTCAAATATGCATGATGCAGCCCGCGCAGGCCAAAGGGCAGCGCGCGGCGCACAAGCGGGTTTAAGGGTAAGCGAAACGCCGACCCCTTGGAAACCACCCCGCGTGAATTGGGAAGCCTCTTGGCTGCGCGCATCTCTCGATCGACGGAGCTTTTGAACAAGCTCTCACGCTGTCGATACTGCGGCGGTTATCTCCGCTCGCCTCATGCGCTTGGTGGCCATATGGGCGCGATGCGCCGAAAAAGCAAGAAATTACTGCAGAGCAGCAATTATGTGTCGTGGCTGGCTGCTTGACGCCCCTGTTAACTTTTCATTATCCATTTTCGTTCAGAGATTTCGCGTGATCGCTCAATCGCTGGAGGAAATGCGAAAATGTCGGGGCAAAAACAGGGTTTGGTGGATGTTGCTATCATCGGTGCGGGGCCTGCCGGGCTGACCGCCGCCTATCTGCTGACCAAAAAAGGCTATAGCGTCTCGGTGATCGAAAAGGACGAACGTTATGTCGGCGGTATCAGCCGCACCGTCGAGGTCGATGGCTATCGCTTCGATATCGGCGGCCACCGCTTCTTTTCGAAATCGAAGGAAGTGGTCGACCTCTGGAACGAGATACTGCCCGACGACTTCATCCAGCGTCCGCGCATGAGCCGCATCTATTATGAAGGCAAATTCTACAGCTACCCGCTGCGCGCCTTTGAAGCCTTGTTCAACCTCGGCATCATCCGTTCGACCTTGTGCATGGCAAGCTATGTGAAGGCCAAGGCTTTTCCGAACACCAAGGTGCGCAGCTTTGAGGATTGGACGGTCAACCAGTTCGGTCACAAGCTCTATTCGATCTTTTTCAAGACCTATACCGAAAAGGTATGGGGCATGCCCTGCGACGAAATGTCGGCAGATTGGGCGGCACAGCGCATCAAGGGGCTTTCGCTCGGCGCTGCGGTGATCGACGGGCTGAAGCGCAGCCTAGGTCTCAACAAAAAGCCCAATGACGGCATGGAAACCAAGACCTTGCTCGAAACCTTCCGCTATCCGCGGCTTGGGCCGGGCATGATGTGGGATGCCGCACGCGATTTCGTCATCGCAAAGGGCAATAGTGTGTTGATGGGCCACAGCTTCAGTCAACTTGCGCAAGATGCTAAGGGCAACTGGCGCCTGTCTGCCAATAAGGCTGATGGTAGTGAAACCGTTATCCAGGCCCGCCATGTCATCAGTTCGGCTCCGATGCGCGAATTGTCGGCGCGCATCCACCCATTGCCGCAGACCTCGCTCGAAGCGTCGAACCTCAAATATCGCGACTTTCTGACGGTTGCGTTGATGATCAAGTCGGATGACCTGTTCCCCGACAACTGGATCTACATTCACGACAGCAAGGTGAAAGTCGGCCGTGTCCAGAATTTCCGCAGCTGGTCACCCGAAATGGTGCCCGATCCCTCGATCGCATGTGTCGGCCTCGAATATTTCTGCTTCGAAGGCGATGGCCTCTGGTCGTCGAGCGATGCCGATCTGGTCGAACTGGCGAAGAAGGAAATGGCGATACTTGGCCTGTGCAATCCCGATGATGTCATCGGTGGCGCCGTTGTCCGTCAGGAAAAGGCCTATCCGGTCTATGACGACAGCTATGCCGCCAATGTCGAAGCGATGCGTTCGGAACTCGAAAGCAAATATCCGACGCTGCACATGGTCGGTCGTAACGGCATGCACCGCTACAATAATCAGGATCACGCAATGATGACCGCGATGCTGACGGTCGAGAATATCGAGGCCGGTGCGCGCGTCTATAACATCTGGAACGTCAACGAAGACGCCGAGTATCATGAAGCGGGTGACGAGGGCGAACAGGAGAAGATCGTGGCCAAGGTGACCGAAGATCGGGCCGCTGCACTTGCTTCAGAGCGAGATGTGCCGACGCGCTTGCCTCATGTAGCGGATGCCAAGCCGAGCAAGATTGTCAAGGCGGCCTGAACGTCATGGAGCGGGCCATTGCCTCCGCATTGCAGATTTGGCAGCGGTTCACGCTAACCCGCTACCTGGTCGCAAGCATCATCGCTCTCGCCTTTGACGTGGCGCTGTTTTCCAGTCTCGTCACGGTTGATATCGATCCCACGCTGGCGTCTGCGGGGGGATATTGCGCGGGTATCGTCGTCCATTGGCTGGTTAGCGCCAACTTCGTTTTCACCGGAAAGGCGCGTGATGGCGCCGCTCTGCACATCCAGCGGGCATTGTTTGCCGGGTCCGCGCTTGCCGGGCTGGGCATAACGGTGGCGACCGTAGAACTGTTGGGTCGCGCCGGCGTGCATCCGATTCCATCCAAAGGTGCCGCTGTCGCGATTAGTTTCTTCGCAGTCTATGCACTGCGCAAATGGGGGGTGTTCCGGTGACAACGCTAACCGCGCAGGCCGTCCGTCCGCCATTTTGGGGCGTCGACGAACAGCTAAAAAGCTTTGGCCATTGGTTGCTGATCTGGGTGGTGCTGGCCAATGCCGGTTTTGCCTTTTTGTGGTTTTCGGGCGCGCCGCCACGCCATATGGATATCGTTTACACCGGTATTATCGGCCTGTTGGTGATGCGCGCGGCATTCTGGATACGCTATGCGGCCTTTGCTGGTAGTCTGCTATATTCGACGCTGAAGTTTGTCGGTGGATTGTTCAATCTCGACATTTCTTCGCTTCTCTATTCGCTCAAATTCTTTGCCGAGATCAAGCCTGCCAACTCCTATGATTATATCGGTGCTGCCGTGGCGATCCTTGCGATCATGGCTCTTGGCTGGCGGCTGCTCAAGCGGGAGACTCGTTTCTCGCGGCCATTGCTGATTGCAGGGGCGGGCGGACTCTTCTTCACGCTGGCTGGGGTCGACCTGTGGATGGGCAAGGACATGCGCGGCCATTATTTCCGCGCGGCACCCGCGGGTGCTACCTTTGACTCGGCCACTAATAGCAGCGGTTTCGTTGCCCGTGCAGACGGCAAACGACATCTGATATTGATCGTTGTCGAAGCGATGGGGTTACCGCAAGGCAATCCCGAAATGTCGAGGCTGATGTTCGCGCCGCTGTTGCACGATAAGGCTGTTCAGGCGAAATTCGATTTCAGCCGTGGCGCGTCGCCTTATTATAACAGCACCACCGCAGGTGAAATCCGCGAACTGTGTGGGCGCTGGGGTGATTATTACGATCTCGTCGATCGCAAGGATGACGCATGCATTCCGGCACAGCTGGCTGCCAAGGGTTATGATACGCTGGCGATGCACAGCTTCACACCGAAATTCTTTGCGCGTGAAAAATGGTATCCCAATGTCGGCTTTCAAAAGATGGCCTTCAAAAATGATATGGTGGCCGAAGGGTCCGAAAAATGCGGGGGCGTTTTCCCCGGTGCCTGCGACCGCGACATTCCCCGCCAGATTTCGGAACGGCTCAAATCAGCTGAAAAACCGACCTTCCTTTATTGGCTGACGCTCAATTCACACCTGCCGGTGCCTGCAGGGCTGAACCTGAATGTCGACAATTGTGAGCGCGTCTCGCCTCTGCTGAAAAGCGACTATCCGCAGATCTGTAGGCAGTTTGCGATCTATGACGATATCTTTACGGCACTAGGCAAAGAAATTGCAGCCTCGGACTTTCCCGAGGCGGATATCCTGATCGTCGGTGACCATATGCCCCCTTATTTCGACCGGCATCACCGGACTCAGTTCGATCCCGCAAAAGTGCCCTGGCTGTATCTGAAGCATAAGCCAACTGTGCAGGCCGCATCGAATTGAACCGATGAACGGTTTGTCCCAAGATAACAGCAGAGAGTCTTTGCCCAAGCTGGCAGCCATCGTCTGGCTGTTGGCCGCAGCCTTCCTCGTTTATTCGAGCTGGCCTAATATTGTCTCGCGCTCGGGGTGGGACCCGGATGATCAGCTGCGTATGGTGCAGCTGCGTGATTTTCTTGGCGGGCAGAGCTGGTTTGATACAACCCAGTACCGGTTGAACGCACCCGAAGGTGGACCCATGCACTGGTCGCGCCTAATCGAGCTGCCGCTTGCCATTATAATTATCGTGGCAGCGCCCCTATTTGGCCAGGCGGGTGCAGAAATGATTGCCGGCACAGTCATACCCCTGATGTGCTTCGCTTCGATCGCTTACATTCTCGGCCGTGTTGCAATGGCTTTGGGGGGAAGGCTGGCGGGCGGAATTGCTGTGGCCATGACCATGATGTCACCCGCCATATCGATGCAACTGCGCCCTATGCGGATCGACCATCATGGCTGGCAGCTGTTTTGCGCTGCCCTTACGCTGTGGACGCTGTTCTGGCCTTCACCGCGCAAGGCCGGGATCGTTATGGGAATGGCCATGGCCGTGTGGCTGCACATATCGCTGGAAGGTGCTCCTGCAGCAGCAGCATTCTTTGCGATACTGGGTTGGCGCTGGGCCTTTAAAGGCGATGGCGCAAAGCGGCTGGGCTGGGCAGTACTCTTATTTACTTCCGTTTCTCTCCTTCTATTTTTCGGCACGCAAGCGACGGGACTGTCCACAACCAATTTTTGCGATACCATCTCTCCAGCGCATATTTACGCAATCGCAGCCGCAGGCATGTTCATTGCGCCGTCCGCCCTTTTTCTGCAACTTGGCAGAATTCCCCGCGTCGCTATCGTTTTGGCGGCAGCGGTTACGTCAGCTGTGATCTATCTGAATGCAGCGCCCGATTGTGCGCGAGGCGCCTTTTCGACGATGGATCCGGTCGTCCGTGCATATTGGTATGATATGGTTCGTGAAGGTCTGCCGGTGTGGCATCAGAAATGGGGTACTGCCATATTGATGCTTGCCCTTCCGGTCGTCGGCCTTGCAACGCTGACGCTATTGCTGATCCGGGCGGACGTCGAACAGCGTGCCAACTACGCCATCATCGCATTTCTCAGTGTCTATACGCTTCTTCTTTCGCTGCTGGTTTTTCGTACGGTTTCGACCGCCACGCTGGTTGCAACGCCTGTCGTCGCGATCGGTGTTGCAAAACTGTTCAGCCGCTACAGGGCGGAGCCCGTGGCTATCCGCAGAATAGGGCTGGTTGCACTTATGGTGCTGATGCTCGTACCGGGGCCCTATTTTTCGCAGACTTTCAAAATGCTGTCGCCGCAGACAGCCAAAAACCAGCTAGAGGTTGCTGGTGAAAAAGGCAGCGAAGCTGGGCAATGTGAGTCCAGCGAATCGGTCCGTTCTTTGGAGGCGCTGAAGCAGGCGAACATCGTCGCGCCGTTCGACATCGGTCCCAAAATCCTGCTGAACACCCCCCACAGCGTTGTGGCTTCCAGCCATCACCGCAATGAAAAGGGGATGCGCGCACATATCGACATTTACCGCCTGCCGCCTGTACAGTCGCGCACCATCGTGCAGCGCCGCAAGGTGACCCATATCGTCGCATGTTCTGATGAAGCCGAAATGAAGGGCTATGCGAGACGCAATCCTAAGGGGCTGTGGGCGGAATTGGCAAAGGGCAACACGCCCGACTGGCTCGAAAAAATGCCTGATATGGGCAAGGGGTTGAAAGTCTGGCGCGTGCGTTAAAGATGCATGAAGTCGCGCGGGTAACTGCGCAGATGTGCGCCGCCGTCGATGAAAATGATCTGCCCGGTTACGTGCTTGGCCTTGGTCAGATAGAGCACTGCTTCTGCAATCGCCTGCGCATCGGGTAGCTGGCCCAGTGGCATTTCCTCGTTGAGCCGCGCCATCTGCACATCGTCATAATCGTCAGTTGGAATCACCAGTCCGGGCGCGACACCGTTGACCCGTGCCCGCGTGCCAAAAGCTGCGGCGAGCGAGCGTACCGAGCCAGCCAGCGCCTGCTTCGAAAGCGTGTAGCTCAGCTGATCGCCATTGGGGTTGGTGATGCGTTGATCGACAATGTTTACGATGGCGGGCTGCGCATTTTCGCCGGCCGACTGCACCAGCGCGCGGCTCAGCAGCACCGGTGCAAACAGGTTTAGGCGGAAATGGGCATCGAGCGTATCGCCGGACATGTCGTCCCAGCCATCCTGCCCGAACAGCGCGGCGTTGTTGACCAGCAGATCGGGTGTGTGACCGAAATGGGCGACGACTGCAGGCATCAGCGCATCGGCGGCACCGTCCGCTGAAAGGTCTGCAGGGAAATGTTTCCAGTTGACCGCGTTGCGTTCGAGCGCCGCCGTCAGCTCCGCATCGGGCGTGCCATCGCCGTGGCTGGTGAGCGCGACGTTATATCCGGCATCCGCCAGTTGCACCGCGATCACCGCGCCCAGCCGCCGCATACCTCCGGTGACCAGCGCAAGCGGGCGTGTCACTTACGGTGCCTTGTCAGCGTGATCCCGATAGATTCGCCGTCTTCGGAAATTGCCAGCTTGATGATCTTGACGCTGACATTCTGGACGCGGGCGTCGGCAGCGAACAGGCGGTCTATGATATGATCAGCGACCGCCTCGATCAGCGTGAAATGCACGCCTTCGGGAAAGACCGTCGCGGCTTCCTTGATCGCCATATAGTTTTTGGATGCCGATAGCGGGGTATCCGGCGCATAATGCGGTGCAACCTCTAGATCAGCGCTGACCGAGATGTGCAGCGGTTGGGGAAGGTGCGTTTCCTGGCTGTAAATGCCGGTGAGCACATTGACGTGCAGGTCGTGCACTTCGAGGGTGAGTAAGTCTGTCATCTTAATCCTGTTGCGACCAGCGTGCGAATATGGCCGTGGGTAGTAATAGCCCTCTTGCCTGTTCGCGAACAGCCAGTTCGCCAAATTCAACTTTGCCGGGCAGGTCGGCAAAATGCGCCTGCAGCAAATTGCCAAGCGCGATGGCCGACATGCGCACGGCATAGACGGTGAGGAAGAGGAAGCGCGAATTGGTGTCGAGCAACTGGCGGCAATTGGCGATCAGGCCGGGTAGGTCTTCTTCCAATCGCCACACCTCGCCATCGGGCCCGCGGCCATATTTGGGCGGGTCGAGCAGGATGCCATCATAGCGTCGTTCGCGCCGAACCTCGCGCGCGACGAATTTTGCCGCATCGTCGACGATCCAGCGGATGGGGCGTTCTGACATGCCGGAGAGCGCGGCATTCTCGCGCGCCTGTGCCACGGATTTCTTCGATGCATCGACATGCACCATCTGCGCGCCTGCGGAGGAAAGCGCCAATGTGCCGACGCCGGTATAGCCGAAGAGGTTCATGCAATGCGGCTCGGTAACGCCGTCAATTTCCCCGCGCATCCAGCGCCAGACGGGATCCATGTCGGGGAAGAAACCGAGATGGCGAAAGGGGGTGCAGCTTGCGGTGAAGCTGACTTCATCATTCCATTTCAGCGGCCAGCCATCTTGCGGCACGGGCTTGTCATAATACCAGCGCCCGCCGCCATCCTCGTCCGACCCGGGGACAAATTCGCCATCGGCGGCCCAGTCGGTTGTCGCCGGTTCCCACATCGCCTGTGGCTCGGGGCGGATGAAGCGGCGGGTGCCATAGGATTCGAGTTTGCGGCCATTGCCGCTGTCGATCAGCGTGTAATCCGGTCTCGGCTTGCTGACGAGGGTGACGAAGTCAGGCGCGAGCGGCATGGCCCAGCACATGGTCGCGCACCGCGACATAATCCGAAGGCAGCACGATGAAGCGCTCCTCACGGTCAAACAGATTGCCGACGCGGGTAGGCAGCGAGGGGCGCATGCCCGTCGCCCGCTCGACTGCATCGGGGAATTTGGCCGGATGCGCGGTCGCCAGCGTCACTATGGGAATGTCGGCAGCTATGCCCGAATTACGCGCAGCATGGAGCGCGATGGCGGTGTGCGGGTCGATAATCTCGGCGCATTTTTCATGCGCCCAGCGCATCGCACCCGACATTTCATCGGCATCGGCGCGCATGCTTTTGAACAGGCCCGCCCGCCCGCGCATATCGGCGGAAAGTGCGGTTTTGCCCATCTGCTCGAACACCTTCATCCGCGATGCGGTGGTTGTCCCGTCGCGGCCCTCAAGGTCAAACAGCAGCCGTTCGAAATTGCTCGACACCTGAATGTCCATCGACGGTGCGGCAGTCGGCGTGACGGTGCCGACCGAATAGTCGCCCTTGGCCAGCGCGCGGTGCAGGATGTCGTTGACATTGGTGGCCACAATCAATCGCTCGATCGGCAAGCCCATTTGGGCAGCGACATAGCCGGCAAAGACATCGCCGAAATTGCCGGTGGGCACCGAGAAAGCGATCTTGCGTTCCGGCGCACCCAGTTGCAGCGCGGCCCAGAAATAATAGACCACCTGCGCCATCAATCGAGCCCAGTTGATCGAATTGACGGCGGA
>JAGNSY010000080.1 GCA_017987825.1 Sphingorhabdus sp.
GCCGACCGCCCCGGTCAAAAATGTAGAAGCCATAGCCCGGATACCAGTAATCCTGATACCATCCGCCACCATAGCCGATATTGTAGAAACCGCCGCGATAGTCGCAGTCATAATAATTATCGAACGGTCTGTAAGGGTCGCAGCCATAGCCATCGTCATAATAGCCGTAGTCGTCATCATAATATCCAAGGCCGACCCCGGCATCATAATAGCAGGCCGAAAGCCCCATTGTCGCGATACCGAGCGCTGCTATCCGCGCTGCCAATTTTGCACGCATTCCCGTCATAAGACTTACCCCAATATGTACCTGTCGGCTCTGTTTCCCAGCTGGCCGATTCGCAGGCACGGTCCATCGTAAGTTGCGAATTGCGCTCCGCCAGTTGAATTGCATCTGAATGCTCCTGTTGGCTGGCGTTCAGCTTTGTAACGGCGTTGCTTTGAGTTTGTTTCAGTTGCACTGAAAAGGTTCCGGCACCAGCCCGCTCCCCCACCCGGCCTCCCAATCAGGATATGCTATGGGAGGCCGGGTGGGGGAGTGGGCTGGTGCCGCTTTCACGTAAGTGGCACAAACGCGAGCGCGCTTGCACCTTGTTAACACTGATGGCAGTAAGGGCTTAATCAAACAATTAAAACAAATCGGAGACCCCCCCATGGCCCTTGCCAGCAGCGAAGCCGCTAACCCGCATTGGATGCCGCGCGCCGCACCGCAATCGCTCGAGCATATTCCGGGTGAGAATGGACCGCCTATTATTGGCAACACCTTCCGCCTGTTGCGCGATCCACCGGCGTTCAACCGGCAGATGATCGAGAAATATGGCAAGGTTTACCGGACCCGGGCATTTGGTGCGGTGAACCTGTCGCTGATCGGGGCGGAGGCGAATGAACTGATGCTGTTCGATCGCGACAAGCTATTTTCGTCCGAACAGGGCTGGGGGCCGGTGCTTAACCTGCTCTTTCCGCGCGGACTGATGCTGATGGATTTTGATCATCACCGCATGGACCGACGTGCGCTCGGTATCGCCTTCAAGCCAGAGCCGATGCGCGGCTATGTAGCCGACATGAACCGCATCTTCGCCGAGCAACTGCCCAAATGGCGTGGCGACATGCTGTTCTATCCGGCGATCAAGCAGCTGACGCTCGACGTTGCCGCCGACGCATTCCTCGGCGTGCCGTTGGGGCCGGAGGCGGACAAGATCAACAAGGCCTTTGTCGACATGGTCGCGGCCTCGATTTCACCCGTGCGTCGTCCCTTGCCCTTCACCCAAATGGGCCGGGGCGTTGCTGGCCGCAATTATCTGATCAACTATTTCGGCCCGCAGATCGAGGAACGCCGCCGCAACCCCAACCGGCAGGATATGTTCAGCCAATTCTGTCGCGCGACCCGCGATGACGGGCAATATATGACCGATGGCGAAATCATCGACCATATGAACTTCCTGATGATGGCGGCGCATGACACAATCACTTCATCGGTGACCTCGATGATCTGGCTGCTAGCGAAAAACCCGGAATGGCAGGAAAAGGTTCGGGCCGAGTGCCTGTCCATCGCGCCTGCCGGAAGTGCGATTTCCTCCGATCAACTCGATGCTTTCGAAATGACCGAATATGCCTTTAAGGAATCGCTGCGGCTGATCCCGCCAGTGCCCTCAATCCCGCGCCGCGCGCTCAAGGATTTCGAGTTTATGGGCTATAAGATTCCGGCGGGTACAACCGTCAGCATCAATCCCACGGTCACGCATATGATGCCCGAATATTGGGAGAATCCGGAAGTCTTCGATCCGACGCGCTTTACGCCGGAAAATTCAAAGGGGCGCCACAAATATGCCTGGGTGCCCTTTGGCGGTGGCGCGCATATGTGCCTTGGACTGCACTTCGCCTATATGCAGATGAAGTTGTTCATCCACCATCTGCTCACGCAGGCGCGGGTGGAGGTGGCGGACGGCTATGATCCAGCATGGCAGGCTTGGCCGATCCCGAAGCCCAAGGATGGGCTCCGGGTGCGGATGGTTCCGCTTTAAGCTCTCTTCTGCGCTGCGATCCAGGCGTCGACCTGCTCCTCAAGCACATCGAGTGGAACAGGGCCGGATTTCAGCACGATATCGTGGAAACCGCGCACATCGAAGCGTTTGCCCAATGCCTTTTGCGCCTTGTCGCGCAGTTCACTGATCTTCAGGCGGCCGACCATATAGGCGGTCGCCTGGCCCGGGTAGATTATGTAGCGTTCGATCGCCTTCACAATTCCGCCCGGGGCATCCGCCGAATTGTCTTCGACATATTTGATCGCCTGTTCGCGGGTCCAGCGCTTGTGGTGGAGGCCTGAGTCAACCACCAGGCGAATGGCGCGATGCAGTTCGAGCTGCAACCGTCCGAAATCGCGCGCCGGATCGGTGTAGAGCCCCATATCCTTGGCGAGCTTCTCCGAATAGAGCCCCCAGCCTTCGGAGTAAGCGGTGACGCCGCCGAATTTGCGGAATGCCGGCACATCTTTCAACTCGGTCTGGATGGCGAGTTGCAAATGGTGGCCGGGGACGCCTTCGTGATAGAATAACGCCTCGACCTCGGTCAGCGGCATGTCCGACATTTTATACAGGTTCGCATAATAGGTGCCGGGACGCGAACCGTCGGGTGCTGGGCGCTGGTAAAAAGCCTTGCCAGCGGATTTCTCGCGAAATGCTTCGACTGGTTTCACAACCAAAGGCGCCTGCGGCAGTACGCCAAACCATTTGGGCAACAACGGCTTGATTGCATCATAGGCCTTTTGCGTTTCGGCCAGATACAGCGCGCGGCCTTCTTCACCATCAGGCGCGTAGAATTTGGCATTGGTGCGCATATGGTTGAAATAGGCCTTGAGGTCGCCCTTCACGCCCATTTTCTTCTGCACGACCTGCATTTCCTTATGGATGCGGGCGACCTGTGCGAGGCCCAGTTCGTGGATCTGGTCCGGGGACATATCGGTAGTAGTGTAGTTGGCGAGAAGCTGAGCATAATAGCCTGCGCCATCCTTGAACCGCCAGATGCCGTCATCGGTCCCAGCGACTTTCTCCTGCGCGGTCATTTCGGTGATCAATGCTTCATAAGCCGGTTTGACTGACGCGTTCAGCGCCTGTGCGGCATCAGCGACCAGCAGGTCCTTTTCGGTCTGGCCGATCGATAGCTTTGCGACCTTGCCTTTGAAATCGGCGAAGAGCGGGGCGTCAGGGCCATCACCAAAAGGTGCCCCGGCAATCACATTGCGCGCGTCGCTGATGACATAGGGATAAACCCATTTGGGCGGCATGATGCCTTCGGCTGCGCGTGACCTCGCCTGCCCAATAGCCTCGTTCAGGGCAGGGCCGATGCCATAGAGGCGATTGATATAGGCGCGCGCATCCGATTTGCTGTCGATCCGGTGGATGTTGATCAGGAAGGCCGGAATCTGGCTCTGCGCCCCGTTCATCTGGTCAAAGATGTAGCCATAATCTCTATATTTGTAGGCGGCTTCGCTTCGCGCCGCGCGCTTTTCAAATAGGCGGTAAGATAAGCGGTTTTCCGGCGAAAGCTTGGCGGGGTCAAAGCGTGCGCGCATTTCCTTGAGTGCTGAGCGGTCTGCCTCGATATCGCGCGCTTCGGCTGCCTCGGAACCATCATCCCAGCGACCATAATCGCTGTCTTTGATACCACGATAGGATTTGCCCAATGGCGATCGCGAGAGTTGCTCCGCATCCACTTCGTCAAAGAAGGCCATGATGGCGGCGTTCTGGTCGGTTTTAGCTGTGGAGGCAGCTTCAGTGGTTTGGGCATAGACGGTTGTGGTGGTGCCCAGGCTGGCGATCGCAATCGCGATAACGGAAAGGGCTGTTCTTGTGACGCGCATGATGAAGCTCCGGCATTTTTGAATGCCAGTGCTTTAACAGCGGCGAGCGGGATAAGAATACGCAATTTCTCCGCTAGTCGAAGCGCGACGCGCTTTTATCGAAGCCTAGGGTCAGCCGCTGTTTCTCAGCGCCGTCGCCACCGCGTTGATTGTCAACTGGATGCCCTCGGCGATGCGCGGATCGTCTTCACCCGCGCGGTGGCGCTTCATCAGTTCGATCTGCAGATGGTTCAGCGGTTCGATATAGGGCAGGCGCAGACGGATTGAATTGTTGAGCGAGGGGCTGGCCTCAAGCAGAGCTGACTGTGCGGTCGCCGCCAGCAGGCTTTCATGCGCCGCGTTCCACCCCGACTTGATTTCGCCAAACAGCCGGTCGGCGAGGACGCGATCCTCGACCAAGGTCGCATAATGCGCGGCAATTTCCATGTCGGATTTTGCCAGCACCATTTCCATATTGGCGAGGATAGTCTGGAAGAATGGCCAGCTCTGCGCCATCGCGCGCAGCAGCCCCTTGTCTTCGAAACCCGCGAGTGCCTGTCCGGCACCATACCAGCCGGGCAACATTACCCGCGCCTGTGCCCAGCTGAACACCCAGGGGATAGCACGCAAATCTTCGATCCGGTCATTCGCCTTGCGGCTGGAAGGGCGCGAGCCGATTTTCAGCGTCGCGATCTCCGAGATCGGCGTCATCTGGCGGAAGAAGATGTTGAAGCCCTCGGTTTCGTAAACCAGCCCACGATAAGCGGCAAAGGCATGGGCCGACAGTTGGTCCATCGCTGCCGAGAAGCGGGCGGCGTCCGCGATAGGCACGGGATCGGGCTCAAGCGAGGCCAACAGCGTGGCCGAGGCAATGGTTTCCAGATTGGCGACGGCATTGTCGACTGTGCCATATTTGGCCGCGATGACTTCGCCCTGTTCGGTGATGCGGATGCGGCCGTTGACGGTGCCTCGCGGCTGCGCCTGAATGGCACCAAAGGCCGAACCACCCCCGCGCCCTACCGCTCCGCCGCGACCGTGGAATAGCTGCATGGTGACACCTGCTGCCTCGAAAACGGGTGCAAGCGCCAGCGAGGCCTGGTTGAGGCCCCATGTGGAGGTCAGATAGCCGCCATCCTTGTTCGAATCCGAATAGCCGATCATCACTTCCTGATGCCCGCGCGCCTTTGCCAACGCCTTCATTTCGGGCAATGCGAAGAAGGCTGTCATAATGGCGGGCGCTGCCTCAAGGTCGCCGATGGTTTCGAACAACGGCACCACCATGATGGGTGCCTCGGCCTTGCCATCGGCGTCGATGCGATAGAGGCCTGCCTCTTTCAGCAGCACATAGACTTCAAGCAGGTCGGACAGGCTCGTCGTCTTGCTGATGATATAGGTGGTGATCGCGCCGCGCCCGACGGTGTCATGCGCCTGTGCCGCCGCATGCAGGATCGCGAGTTCGCTATTGGCCTCTTCGCCCAGCGCTGTGGATGCTCCGCCCAGCGGTCGGTTGTGCACCAGCTCTTTGGTGAGCAAGGCGATGCGCGCTTCCTCCTCGAGATTGAGATAGGCGGGTTCAACTCCGGCCTCGCGCAGCAGTTCGGCGACCACCCGCTCATGCACATCGCTATTCTGGCGCAGGTCGAGCGTTGCCAGATGAAAGCCAAAGGTTTCGACCGCGCGGATCAGCCGCCCCAATGCGCCGCCGCTGGAAAGCGCACCCTTGCCTTCGGAAGCCAGTGCCGATGCGATCGCGATAAGGTCGCGGCGGAAGCTGTCAGGAGATGAATAGGGCTTGCCAGCCAATCGTGAGGGCCGCGGCGGTGCCTCGCCGACAATCTGGACATAGGTTGCCGCCAGCCGCGCATAGACGCCTGACAGCGCGCGGCGATAGGGTTCGTCGGCACGGCTGGCGGCAAGGTCTCCGCTCGCCTCTGCCAGATCGAGCACCGCTTGCGGCACATGCGCGAGTTCGGAGGAGATCGAGATTTCGGCACCCAGATAGTGGACGCATTCGAGATAATGGCCGAGGGCGGTTGCCGCCCCGCGCGACAGTGCGTTGTCGAGCGTTTGAGCGTTGACGAACGGGTTGCCGTCGCGGTCGCCACCGATCCAGCTGCCGAGCCGCAGGAAAGAAGGCGGACGGGCCCCAAGGTCGCGTTCCCAGCGCGCGTAGAGCTTGGGCAGGGCGACGAGGAAAACGTCCTCCATATAGGCGCGGGCATTTTCGATTTCGTCGGCGACCACCAGTTTTTCGCGGCGCAAGGGGCGCGTTTGCCAGAGGAGCGCGATCTGGCGGTAAATGGCTTCGTCTATCCGGTCGCCCGATTCGGTCACGTCCTGCCCGTTGTCGCGCAGGCGCATCAGTGCAGCGATCCGGTTCTTATGATCGATCATGCTCTTGCGGCGGACTTCGGTCGGGTGCGCGGTGAGAACGGGGACTATCAGGCTTTGGCCCAGCAGTTCACCGACCTGATCGGCGCTGATTCCCTCGGCGCACAGTCGATCGACTGCCTCCGCAAGTGTCGCCCCGCCCTCTTGAAGATTGGACTGCCGATCCTCGGCCAGATTGGCGAGCAGCGAGAAGAGCATGAAGCCGCGAACAAAGGAAATGGTGTCGTCTAGGCTGAGCGCCTCCAGCCCGGTGTCGACCGCGCCTTCAACCCCGCGATGCCGGTCGACACTTGCTGCGCGGATATATTCGGTCTGGCGGAACAGTTTCTCGCCACCATAAGCGCGAATGACATCGCCCAGCATCTTGCCGAGAAACCGGATATCCGGATTTTGCTGAATGGGCTGCGGCGCGGTTCGGTTCATGCTCGGCAGAATTGCTGCAGTGCAGCGTGCCGTCAAGCGACATAGCTATGCAGGCTGATCAACCAATCAGGCGCGCCAAAGCCTCTATTTCGGCAGTTTGGGCGGCGACAGCCTGCGCCATCTGCGATTGCGGAACGGCGAGGAGGCCGAGCAAGCCCGAATCGGCGCCTTTCTCGTGCTCCGCCGCGATCAGCTTGTCGAGATCGGAAAGTGCCGCAACCGAATCGCCGCGCTTCACGTCAAGGCGGGAGAGTTCGACCTGCGCGGCTGCCCAGCTCTCGGAGCCTGTTGCAGAGCCGGCAGCGGATTGGGCGGAAGCCCGTGCGGCACTAGCGGCGCTTCGGAAGGCCGAATCGGCCTTTTGATGTTTGGCCATCAAGGCATCGACTGCCGCTGCGAGCTCGGCAGGCAAAGCGGTGCTGACTTGTTCGGCAACTGGAGCCGGTTCTGTAACCGGCTCGGTAGTTTCGTAGGGCCGCTTTGCCAGCGACGGAAACTCGCCATCTGGCAGCGAACATCCGCTGACCAGCAATGCGGCTAGGATTGGCAGCGCACAGGCGCTATGGTTGGAACGGAGCATGTGACCGGTTTAGGCGGCCCGCCAAGCACAGGCAAGCGCGCGCGACACATGCGCTAAAAACCGCCGATATTTGCGGCAAAGGCCGTTGACAAAGCCGACTCAATACACTAGCTGCGCGCCTTCCAATGCGGGCCTTCGGGACTCGCGTCTTGTTGTTGCGCGTTGGAAATGCCCGTTAAACTGGGTGCAAAGCAGATATATAGAGATTGAGATAAAGCCATGTTCGCTATCGTGCGCACAGGCGGCAAGCAGTATCGCGTCGCCGCCGGAGACAAGATCGCAGTTGAAAAGCTGCCCGGAAACGCTGGTGACACCGTGTCGCTGGACGATGTGTTGCTCGCGGGCGACGGTGGCGAAGTCAAGGACGCCAAGGGTCTGGTCGTTTCGGCCGAGATCATTGCGCAGGAACGTGGCGAAAAGGTCATCGTCTTCAAGAAGCGCCGTCGGCATAACTATCGCCGCAAGCAGGGCCATCGCCAGTCGCTGACGCTGCTGCGTATCACTGCCGTTGGTGGCGCCGCGCCGAAAAAGGCTGCTGCCTCCAAGGCTGAAAAAGTCGAAGCCGCTGCTGAAGCAGCCCCCGCCAAAAAGGCCGCGCCGAAAAAGGCCGCTGCCAAGACAGCCGAATAAGAGCTCAGGAGTTTAGACCATGGCACATAAAAAAGCAGGTGGTTCCAGCCGTAACGGTCGCGACTCAGCAGGTCGTCGCCTTGGCGTGAAGAAGTTCGGCGGTCAGGAAGTGATCGGCGGCAACATTATCGTGCGTCAGCGCGGGACCAAAGTGTACCCGGGCGCTGGCGTTGGCATGGGTAAGGACCACACCCTCTTCGCACTCGTCGAAGGTCGCGTCCGATTCCACGCCGGCAAACTCGGCCGCAAATATGTGTCGGTGGACACAATGGCGATGGCAGCCGAATAACATAGGACAATCATAATGGGTTGTCCGTCTGGATGACCCGGGGGGGTGGCAACACCTCCCATCGCGCAAGGGAGACGGGTCATCCGGCTCCCTTTCTTTTTGCCCCATTCTCCCTGCACCCCATCCCGTTCGGGATGGCATGTTTCACAAGGCTGTCACTAAAGAGTTTCAAGGGGCAGCCGTCAGGTCAGGAGAGAGACCATGTTCGCGAGAACCGAAAGACTGTTGTTGAGACCCAGTTGGCCCGAAGATGCAGGCCAACTCTATCGTGCGATTGCCGATGAAGGCATTGTGCGCAATCTTGCGCGCGCGCCCTGGCCTTATACCAAAGATGATGCCGCATGGTTTGCCGGGTTGGAGCATTCGGAAATGTTCCCCAACTTCATGCTGATGTTGCGCACCGATGGAGCGCCGAAACTCATCGGATCCTGTGGTCTGGGTGACCGCGATGGCGAAGCGGAGTTGGGATACTGGATCGCGCGACCCTATTGGGGGAATGGTTTTGCCGCTGAGGCAGCGAAAGCCGTTGTCGACGTGGCCAAGGCGCTTGGACATCGCAAGCTGGTGTCGGGACACTTCACCGACAATCCCGCATCGGGTCGCGTGCTGCGCAAGGTCGGCTTTCGTCCGCTTGGCCGCGTCGAGAATCGCTACAGCGTTGCACGCCGTCAGGAGGTGACTTGCGCGCTGTTTGAAAAACTGCT
>JAGNSY010000081.1 GCA_017987825.1 Sphingorhabdus sp.
TGCTCGCAGATGCCGCTGAACGGGCTGACGAGAATTTTTCGGGCTCGGCATTCTTCTTCCTTGATCCGGATATGAATGCCCCGGCGGCACCCGAACTCAAGCTAGCAAAGTCGTCGGCGAGCATTTCACCGGAAACATCTGCATTGATCGCAAAAGCTGATCTCTCCGCATTTGAAACCAACGCCGTCGCTGCGCCTTTCGTGATGAAGGCCGGAACACTCGACTATGGCCGGGCGCTGAAATGCCTGACCGACGCGATCTATTATGAGGCTGCAAATGAGCCCGATGCCGGCCAGCGCGCCGTCGCACAGGTGATCATCAACCGTATGCGCCACCCGACCTATCCGAACAGCGTCTGCGGCGTGATCTATCAGGGGTCGGAACGTGCCACCGGTTGCCAGTTCAGCTATAGCTGCGACGGTTCGATGGCGCGCACCCCGGCCCGCCCGTCCTGGTTGCGTGCGCAACGTGTTGCGATGCAGGCGCTGTCAGGTTCGGTCTATGCCCCTGTGGGCATGGCGACGCATTACCATGCAACCTATGTTTATCCTTATTGGGCCCCGAGCCTGAACTTCATTGGAACTATTGGCGCGCACCGCTTCTACAGCTGGAAGGGTAGCGCCGGTCGCCCGTCTGCCTTCTTCCGCAGCCACGCAGGCCGTGAGCCGTTCCCGGGGCCGAAACCGCGCGCATGGAATGCCGAGGCGACACCCCTGCTCGATCCGATCGAATTGCAGAAACAATATGAACGCGAATTTGCAGCCGTGCGCCTGAAAGCCGAAGCCGAAGCGATCGCGGCTGCCAAAGCCGGGCTTACGGGCGGATCGACAGGCGCTGCGGCCTATGCCGATATCACGCCCTACCGCCCTACCCGCGCGCAAAGCTATAACGCTCCCGACTATTCGGCGGATGCTCGTGCCAAGGGTGGCGATGCGGCCTATGCAGGTGGCAAACTGCCGACCAATGGCGATGTGAAGAACGAATATCAGGCGAGTGGTAGCTGGAAGCAACAGCCCAGCGGCATCTGATCTTCGCGATCAGCCCAATTTCTGGCTGATCCTCAAAGTCGCCCGCAAACCGCCTTCGCTGCGGTTCTCCAGGACAACATCGCCGCCATGTGCCCGAGCAATAGCCCTAGCTATGGTCAGCCCGAGTCCAGAGCCACCCGACGCCCGATTGCGCGAACCTTCGGCGCGCGCAAAGGGCTCGAACAGGCTGGTCAGTTGTTCTGGTGCAAGCCCCGGTCCCTGATCATCAATCGTGATCGACAACTGGTTTCCGTCGCACGCGGTCGTGATCTGCGCCTTGCCGCCATATTGCAGGGCATTGCCCATCAGGTTGCGCAAAGCCCGACGCAGCAAGACAGGGCGAACAGAAGCTCGGCATTTTTCGAGGCTTTCGACGACCATCAGGCGATCTTCACCATCGAGTTCATCCGCAACCATTTCGACAAGCGCACTGACATCGGTGAGCACCAGTGCCTCTGCCGATTTGCCGAGGCGGGCGAGGATCAATATATCGTCGAGGATGTGAACCATCTCGTCGACGGTCGCCGCCATTTTTGCCCGTTCATCCTCGTCGTCAACGGACTCGATACGCACACGCAGTGAGGCCAGTGGCGTTTTCAAGTCGTGGCCAATGGCACCGAGCATCACATCCTTTTCGGTGAGCATGGCGTTGACGCGCTGTTCCGCCGCGTTGAAGCTATCGATCAGACTGCGGATGTCGTCGGGCCCTTGCGGCTCGAGCGGAGGAGCGCCGCTGGCCAAGCCTGCATGTTCGAGACGTAAGTTCAGTTGGCGCAGTGGCTTTGAAATTTGCCGGATCACGAGCACCAATGGGATCATCACGCCGAGGTAGATCAATACCGTCTCGATCAGCAGCGCAAGCGGCGGGAGAATGTTGCGTGTCCTTACCCGCGCGACCGAGTGGAGCCAGTTACCGTCGGCCAGCTTGACGCTGAGCAACGCCACCTCACCCCGACTCGAATTTGCGCGCCATTTATGTTCAGGGGTGCTGCGATAGATATGAGGCCTGGGCTTGAGCGCATCGGGCAGTGCAGCAGCCGGTCCTACCGAAAGGCGCACCGACTGGATTTCTGGATAAACAGATTGCAAATGCATGGCGAGGCGCTCTGCCAACTCTTCGGTACTGTGAAACCCCGGCGTATTCAGCGGCGCCTGCGTCCTGATAGTTCGAACCGAAGGTCGACCTCCCAATCGGTTGGCAGGTTCAACCGAACCAAAATCGATCCTGTTAGACGCGACCGCGACCATTAGCGATGCTGCCTCAACAACAGCGCGCCCTTTAAGCATTTGGTATCGTATCGTAGTGTTGATGCCCTGCACCAGCAAAACGCCAAAAGCGGTCACCAGCATGATCCGGCCCGTCATATTGCGCGGGAAAAATCGTAGCCCCCCGAACATAATCAGTTCCGTTGCACTTCAACCGAGAAGCGATAGCCGCCGCCCCAGATCGTCTTGATGAAATTCGGGTCTTTTGAATCCGGTTCAATTTTGCGCCGTAACCGGCTTATCTGGTTATCGATCGCGCGGTCGAAAGGCCCTGCGATGCGGCCCTTTGTGAGGTCGAGCAACTGGTCGCGGTTGAGCACCTGCCCTGCCCGCTCCACCAGCGCCTCGAGCAAGCGATACTCGCCCGACGACAGCGGCACGAGTGCGCCGTGCGGATCGAACAATTGTTGCTCCGCAGTCTTCAACTGCCAGCCGTCAAAGGCCCAGATGGTGCCGCCATTGCCATTGGCAGGCTGAGCGCCGTTGGTACGACGCAGCGCCACCTTAATCCGCGCCACCAGTTCGCGGGGAGAAAAGGGTTTGACGACATAATCATCGGCACCGATTTCGAGGCCCACAATGCGGTCGGCTTCCTCGGAACGTGCGGTCAGCAAGATCACTGGCGGGCCGCCATTTTCGGCGATGAAACGCGTCAGGCTCAACCCGTCTTCGCCCGGCATCATGATGTCGAGCAGGACGACATCAATGTCATAGCCCTTGAGCGCCTCACGCGCGCTCACCGCATTGCCCGCCTCGGTCACGCGATAGCCCTGTTTCTCCAGATAGCGCGCCAAAGGATCGCGGATCGACAGTTCGTCGTCGACCAACAGGATATGGGGGCGGGTCTTGGGCATCGGCTGTTACTATCGCGCCAATCGGGAAAGGGGAAGCGGGGCGGCGTCATAGGGGTGAAGCCGCCCCGCTCGGGGGGAAGGAAGCTTAGTTTGTGGCAGCAGCCTTCATGCGCTCACGCATCGCGCTGCGCATGGCATCATGCTCCGCACTCGAAATCTGGCCATCCTTGTTGGTGTCGGCTTTGGCGAAATGCGCATCAACCGCTGCGGTCATTTCCGCCTTGGTGATGGTCTTGTCTCCATTGGTGTCGGCCATTTTGAGCATCTTCATGCCACCGCCGCCGCGATGGCCTTTTCCTTCACCATGATGGCCACGACCTTCGTGATGACCGCGCATCTTGCCTTCACCACGTTCACCACGCTCTGCCATGCGTGCTGCATGGGCTGCGGTGAATTCGGCTTCGCTGATGCTGCCATTCTTGTCGGTATCCATTTCGCCGAACTTGGCTTTGTGCTTGGCTTCACGGTCGACAGCATTGATCTGACCGTCGGCGTTGACGTCCATCTTGGTGAAATGGGTGTTGGCCATCGCGGTCACTTCCGCCTTGCTGAGCGAACCGTCGCCATTGGCATCGGCTTTGCCCATTTGGCCGGGCGCTGCAAAGGCAACTGCGGCTGCGATTACGGCCGTCGCAACCGCGCCGCCGCCGATGAGGAGTTTCTTTTTCATGTCACTTGACCTTCGTGTCTGTCCATAGAGCCGCTATGGCCGGTTGCCTGCTGTTTAGAAAGCAAAGGTCGCAGAACTATCCGAAGCGCACACGAAATTGTCGCAAATGGTAACGGCCGCAGGAGCGGCTAGTGTTCCTAAAATGAGGAAAATTTGGAGCGGGTAAGGGGGTGCCGCAGGCGAACGGAGCGAAGCGGAGGACAATCGAACCCACACCGTTTTTGGGCCAGCGAACTACTAAATTGGAGCGGGTAAGGGGAATCGAACCCCTCTAGCTAGCTTGGAAGGCTAGTGCATTACCACTATGCTATACCCGCCTGCTCCGATGGCGGCGCTAATGCCATTGCATTCAAAGGCCGTCAATCATTCTTCTACCAGATATACTTTCCGGAATCCCCACTCGGCGATTGCAGCACCGAGTACCAGAAGCACCACTATGAAAAGTGGCACTCCAAAAAAATTTGTGCTCGCGGTGAGGGCAGCGAATGCGCCGATAGCTATGCCGATACGGGATTTCAGTTTGGGGGAAATCAGCTTGGACCCGCATTTGCGGCATTGGAACGGCTTTCCCAAGCCGCCAAAAATCATCTTCAGAGGTATTGTAGTCTCGCAGCGGGGGCACCCGCCACGAGACCATGACTTCTGTTCGATCAATGCTTTTTGTCGGCCCAGATCGTGCGATACGACAGATAGCAGAGCGCGGTGAAGATGATCAGGAAGATCAGCGACGCCCAGCCAGCGGTCTTGCGCGCTTCCATCTTCGGCTCTGCAGTCCAGGTCAGGAAAGCAGCGACGTCCTTAGCCATCTGGTCCTTGGTGGCCTTGGTGCCATCGTCAAACGTCACCTGATCGTCACCAGTCAGCGGCGGGGCCATCGCAAGGTTGAGGTTGGCGAAATAGGGGTTGTAGTGCAGCCCGGTGCCCGGACGGTTTTCCTTGGGCAGAGTTGCCGGAACAGCCTGATAGCCTGTCAGCAGCGAATAGACATAGGCGGTGCCGTTATGGCGGGCCTTGGTCATTAGCGAAAGATCTGGCGGAAGCGCATTGTTGTTGGCGGCACGGGCAGCCGTTTCATTCGCATAGGGCGAAGGTAACTTGTCTGAAGGCAGGCCCGGGCGCGTTGCCGGCTCCCCGGTTTCCGGATTGATCGAGGGAACCTCGGTCTTCCAGCCCTTGGCAATCGCCTTCACTTCATCTTCGCTATAGCCAAGATCTTCAAAGTTGCGGAACGCGACCTGATTGAGGCTGTGGCAGGCAGAGCAGACTTCGGCATAAACCTTCAGTCCGCGCTGCAACTGCGCCTTGTCATACGAACCAAAGGGGCCGTCATGTTTGAACGACACCTTTTTCGGATGCTTGAGGAATTGCGATTCAACGGTTGGCGCAACAGGTTCGGTGACTGCAGTATATGCACCCGTGACGAACGAGATCAGCAGCATTCCGCTGAAGAACAAGCCGACCAGACCAGCGATAAGACGGACCATGATGCTATTCTTTCCCTGTTAGGCAGCAGCAGTTTCGAGCGGTTTGCCGGTGACCGCTTCGGTGATCGAGTTCGGCAGCGGCGCGGTCTTTTCAATCCGCGACACAATCGGCAGAATGATCAGGAAGTGCGCGAAATAATAGGCCGCAGCAAGCTGGCTGAGCATTACATAGGGCTCCTCTGCCGGCATGACACCGCAATAGCCCAGGACCACGATGCACGGGATCAGGCCATACCAGAAGAACTTCCGGAACAGCGGGCGGTAATGGCCCGAGCGCACCGGCGAGGTATCAAGCCAGGGCAGGAAGAACAGCAGCAGGATCGAGCCAAACATCGCAAGCACACCCATCAGCTTTGCGGGGATGATCACGATGCCGGTGAAGGGGATCGCAAAGTCCACGGTGAAGGCACGCAGGATCGCGTAGAACGGCCAGTAATACCATTCAGGCACGATATGCGCCGGCGTCGACATCGGGTTGGCCGGGATATAGTTATCCGGGTGCCCCAGCAGGTTCGGCGAGAAGAAAGTCACCAGAACAAAGGCAATCAGGAACAGGCCGAGCCCGAAACCGTCCTTTGCGGTGTAATAAGGATGGAAAGGAACGGTGTCGCTTTCCGCCTTCACAGCTACGCCGGTGGGGTTCGACGAACCCGGGATGTGCAGTGCCCATACGTGCAGGATGATCGCACCCAAGATGACAAAGGGCAGCAGATAGTGCAGCGAGAAGAAGCGGTTGAGCGCAGCCTGATCGGGCGCGAATCCGCCGAGCAGCCACTGGCGCAGCGGCTCACCCACGACCGGAATGGCCGAGAAGAAGCCGGTGATAACTTGCGCGCCCCAGAAGCTCATCTGCCCCCAGGGAAGCACATAGCCCATGAAACCCGTCGCCATCATCAGCAGGAAGATAACCACGCCAAGCAGCCACACCATTTCGCGCGGCGCTTTATACGAGCCGTAGAACAGCCCGCGGAAGATGTGGATATAGACCACGATGAAGAAGAAACTGGCGCCGTTCATATGCGCATAGCGCAGGAACCAGCCGCCATTCACGTCGCGCATGATATGTTCAACGCTGTTGAACGCGCCGTCGATGCTCGCATAATAGTGCATAGCAAGGATGATACCGGTGATGATCTGGATCATCAGCGCGACGCCCGAAAGCACCCCGAAGTTCCAGAAATAGTTCAGGTTGCGCGGAACCGGATAGCCGCCGCCAATGGCGTTATAGACAAAGCGGGGGAGCGGCAGGCGCTCATCGACCCACTGCATCACCGGATGCTGAGGCTTGTATTCGTTGGCCCAGGGGAAACTCATTTCGGTGCGCTCCTCAACCGATTTTCACGACTGTGTCGGAAATGAATGCGAATTCGGGAACCTGCAGGTTCAGCGGTGCCGGGCCCTTGCGGATGCGACCGGCTGTATCATAGTGCGAACCGTGGCAGGGGCAGAAATAGCCGCCAAACTCGCCCTTGACTTCGCCTGCAGCGGCACCCAGCGGTACGCAGCCAAGGTGGGTGCAGACACCCATGGAGATCAGCCAGTTTTCCTTACCGGGCTTGGTGCGTTCGGCCAGCGTCTGCGGGTCGCGCAGGGTGCTGACGGCAACCTTGTTGGCTTCGGCGACTTCGGCAGGGGTCAGATTGCGGATGAAGACCGGCTGTTTGCGCCAGCTGGTCTTGATCGCCTGACCGGGCTCGATCGCGGCAACATCAACCTCGATAGATGCAAGCGCGCGGACATCGGCGCTGGCCCCCATCTGGTTCAAAAGCGGCAAGGCAACTGCAGCGGCGCCAACGCCCGCCCAGCTGACTGCAGCAATATGGATGAAATCCCGACGGCGAACGCCATCTTCGGCAACTGTTTCTGTCATGCTTTCCGCCTGTTCGACCGTAGCCATGTTTTGCCCTCAAACTCCGCCTTAGATGCGGCAAAGTGCCGCGCGGTTAACCCTTATATTCTTGTCATTCTTGCACAGTCCGGCGCGCAGGCCAACTGTGATTCCGCGGCCTCATAGACGCGTTGCGCCCGATTTGCCAACCGGGAAATTGGCTAATATGTGTCATTCGCCTGTGTATAAGTTGCAAAAAACGGAACCAGATTTGAAAATCGCCCTTTACCAGCCCGACATCGCCGGAAATGTCGGCACGATTTTGCGCCTGAGCGCCTGCCTTGGCGTGCCCTGCGCGATCATTGAGCCATGCGGTTTTCCATTTTCGGACAAGGCGCTCAAACGGGCGGGCATGGATTATGCGGAGGCCGTCGAGGTGCAACGCTTGGCGGACTGGCAGGCTTTCAACCAAAATGCCAAAGACGAAGGTCGTCGGATAGCCTTGATGAGCAGCAAGGGCTCAAACTCCCTCTACCAAACCGATTTCATGGCTGGCGACATCCTGCTCTTTGGTTCCGAGAGCGCCGGTGTGCCCGACCATGTCCATGCCGCGTGCGACCTGCGCATCCGGATTCCGATGCAACCCGGATTTCGCTCCTTGAATGTTGCCGTGTCGGCTGGCATCGCGCTATCCGAAGCCCTGCGCCAAACGGGGCAATTGCCACTGGAGACTATGCCATGACGCTGACGCTCGACGTCCAGCAACAAACCGCCCGCGAATGGTTCGAAAGCCTTCGCGACCGCATCTGTGCAGAATTCGAAGCGATCGAACGCGAAGCCGGATCGGACGCAACCTTCGACTATCTCGGCTGGGACCGCACCGATCATGACGGCTCGCCCGGCGGCGGCGGGGTGCGCGGCGTGATGAAGGGCAAGGTGTTCGAGAAAGTCGGCGTCAATGTCTCGACAGTGGGCGGTGCCTTCAATCCCGACTTTGCCCAGACCATCCACGGGGCAGCCGACGACCCGAGCTTTTTCGCCACCGGAATCAGCCTGGTCGCGCATATGGCCAACCCGCATGTGCCCGCCGTGCATATGAACACCCGCTTCCTCGCAACCACCAAACGCTGGTTCGGCGGCGGCGCGGACCTCAACCCACCCATCGCCTATGACGAGGATACCGAAGAGTTCCATGCCCGGCTGCGCGCGGCCTGTGCGCCGTATGGTCCGGACGTCTATGAACGCTATAGGAAATGGGCCGACGATTATTTCTGGATACCCCACCGCCAAATGCATCGCGGCGTGGGCGGGATATTCTACGACCATCTCGAATGCGAAAATGACACGATGTTCGAACGGAATCTGGCTTTCACCCGTGAAGTGGGTGAGGCCTTTCTCGACATCTTCCCCAAGATTGTGCGCAAGCGGATGGGGCAGGAATTTAGCGAGGCGGAAAAACAGGCGCAGCGCATCTGGCGCGGGCGCTACGCCGAATTCAACCTTGTCTATGATCGCGGCACCACCTTTGGCCTGAAGACCGGCGGCAA
>JAGNSY010000082.1 GCA_017987825.1 Sphingorhabdus sp.
CCATTGTCCAATATTCCCCACTGCTGCCTCCCGTAGGAGTCTGGGCCGTGTCTCAGTCCCAGTGTGGCTGATCATCCTCTCAGACCAGCTAAAGATCGTCGCCTTGGTAGGCCTTTACCCCACCAACAAGCTAATCTTACGCGGGCTCATCCTTTGCCGATAAATCTTTGGTCTTACGACATTATACGGTATTAGCACAAATTTCTCTGAGTTATTCCGTAGCAAAGGGCAGATTCCCACGCGTTACGCACCCGTGCGCCACTAGACCCGAAGGTCTCGTTCGACTTGCATGTGTTAAGCATGCCGCCAGCGTTCGTTCTGAGCCAGGATCAAACTCTCAAGTTTGATTTATAATCATGTCAACCGGTTGGAATACCGACTGGCACGACCAAATCCAAGGATCCGGGCTGCACAATAGTCAATTACTATATATGGATATGCGTAAAGGACATATGTGCAGTCGGCGTATTTGGTAACCCGATACTCTGCGCCTTGAAGCCGCAGAAACCGGGGCCGCCGCCCACATGTCCCTTCATCAAACATCACAATGTCAAAGAGCCGACCGACAAAAAACCGGACACTCAACGTTCCCCGATATTCCTACCGGAGGAGAGAGTGACCTGTTATGTTGGCGACCAGACCGCAGAAGCGTGTGCTTCCCGTCCGGTGAAGCGGCCTCTAAAGGGGTCCTACGATTCGGTCAACAGGCTTTTTGCAATTTTATTTCAAATTTTTTGCAGAACCCCGGAAAACCACGATTTTGTAAGCAATTTTCGATAGTTGGGCCTTCATGAGCGATGCGAACAGCACAACACCGCCAGAGGGGGCAGACTTTGGAAACCGCGTGAAACGCGCAGTTTTCTGGCGTTCCGGCACTCAGATCATCTCGCAAATCGTCAGCTGGGGGGCAACCCTCGCGGTCATCCGAATCCTGGATCCAAGCGACTATGGCCTGTTCGCGATGACCTCCGTCGTGCTGGTTTTCCTGAATTTCCTCAACGGATATGGCTTTGTCAGCGCGCTGATCCAGTCCGAATCGGTCGAGCCGATCCGAATCAGGCAGGCATTCGGCATGCTGATTCTGCTGAATGTCGGATTGGCGCTGATCCAGCTCTTCGTCGCAGCCCCTCTGGCCGCAGCCTATTATACGGAACCGGTGGTGGCAGAGATGCTGCGTTGGCAATCGCTCATCTATCTGTCGACGCCGTTCCTGATTCTGCCTGAGGCACTGATGACGCGCGAGCTGGAGTTCCGGAAGCCGGCGATCATCAATCTGCTGACCTCTTTGGTCGGTGCAGGGGTTGCTCTGGCGCTGGCCTTATATGGGGCTGGTGTTTGGACGCTCGTCTTTGCCCCGATCTCGATCTTCTGGAGCCGTGCAATCATGCTGATGGTCGCGACGCGCTTCTGGGTATTGCCGAGTTTTAATTTCCGCGGCGCAGGCCACATCTTCACCTTCGGCACCGCGCTGCTGATCGGCCACGGCTTTTTCATCATCCAGAGCCAGTCGGATATCTTCATCGCAGGGCGTCATTTCGACACCCATGATCTGGGGCTTTATGCCGAGGCACTGTTCCTGACCCAATTGTTTGCCACCAAATTCATCCCGCCCCTGAACGAGGTAGCCTTCCCGGCCTATGCGCGGATCCAGCACGACCAGAGCAAGTTGGCCTATAGCTTCCTGAAAGCAGTGCGTCTGATCATGCTCGTCGCCTTCCCGCTCTATTTCGGCATGGCGGTGACGGCGGCGCCCTTTGTGGCCACACTAATGGGTGAGAAATGGACCGAGGCAACGCCGATCGTCGCGATCCTTGCGCTTGCAATGCCGGTCGCCACTTTGCAGTTCCTGTTCCAGCCCGCGATCAACGCGCTCGGCCTTCCCGGCATAACGATGCGCAACTCGATAGCCGGGGCGATCATCATGCCGCTGGTTTATCTTGCCGCAATCCGTTTTGGCGCGACGGGGCTGGCCTGGGGCTGGCTGGTTTCCTTCCCGCTGCTGCTCGCGTTCACCATCTATCAGGCGCGGCCGCATATCGGATTCCGTATCAGCCAGTTGTTTGGCGCGATCATGCCGGGACTGAGTGCAGCAGCGGTGATGGCGATAATGGTCTGGCTGTTCGACCGCTATCTGGTTGAAGTGAACTGGCCACAGCTGATGCCGATACTCCACCTGCTGCTGCTCGCAGGGGTCGGGGCCCTGATTTACGGTGCACTCTTATGGTTTGGTTCGCGGGCTACGGCGATGGAGGTCGTCAATCTGGTCGTGCGCCGAAAGGCTCCGCAAGAAACTGACGCGGCCTAAACCGGCTCGACCGCCCGCGCCATCCGCTTCAACGCCAGCCGATCGAACCAGAACAGTTCAGGACGCCCTCTAGGCTGCATGCCAGGCAATTCGCGCCGGTAGATGTCGGAAAGCAAGCGCGGCAACCCCTTTGCCCCTGTATCGCGCATGATGCGGCTGATCATCGCATTCTGATAGTGGCGGACGCTGTAGTTGATCATCCGGCGATATTGCATGCGCCAGCTTACGGGGGATAGCGCGCTGACCGGCGCGCACAGGAACCCCGCGGCATCGCAAACCGCAACCCGATAGTCATTCCACTGCGATTCATCGCCGAGGTCGGTTTTGGCCATTGCGCAGATCAGGCCGTCATCACCAATTACATCGTCGGGCAAGCGGATGTAGCCTTGCTTCATCCGCTGCAGGAAATCACCCCGCACCGCATAGAGATCGCCGAACAGCCCATGCTCGCGCCGCATCGCCTGCTGATAATAGGCCATTTTGCGCCCGTTCATAGGCAGGCCGGACGCGGCATTGGCTCGCGGCTTTGCTTTCAGGGCCAGCTTCAAAGCCTCGATCGATCCAGGCACAATCTCCGCATCGCCATCGACGAAGATATGGGTTTCGTGAAAACCGTCCAGTTCGTCGAACAGGAACCGGTTCCAGCTCCGCGCTTTCCCGCCTTCTCTAAATATGTGCACCGTCACATTTCGGGCTGCGGCGGCGACTCCGCCTGCGATTGCGGCGGTCGCATCGTTCGATCCGTTCACCAGCACATGAATCGCCACATCCTTTTCACCCAATGGCAGGCTGTTGAGGCAGGCAGCAATCCGCGCCTCTTCATTGTGCGCTAGCACAGCGATGCATATCGATGGCTTCGACGTCATGACTTCTGCGCCATCGCCCAAACGGTTACCGGAAACCGTTCATCATTGGGCAGGTCGCGCTGCCAGCCCGTCCTGGCCCAGCGGTGGAAATTAGCCTTAACCGCTGCGGCATTACCCCAACTGCCGGTCACCACGCGCTCGGGATTGAAGCCCGCTTCTTCGAGGAAATGCTTCATCCCCAATTCGGTCCAGCGACTGCAGTCGGTGGGGATGGGGTGATAGCGGATCAAGAAGGGCGTGATGTTGATGAACCAGCCACCCGGCCTCAGCATCGCGTGCACATTGCGCGCGGCGCGATAGGGGTAGAGCAGATGCTCCCACACATTGTCGGCGATGATGATGTCGAACTGGCGGTCGAGCTGTTCGTTGCAGATGTCATGGTCGGGCCAGTTCATCTCGGTGAAGCTGCCCCATTGGCGCTCTCGCCATTTCCAGCCCGCGCTGATTTCAAGCGCATCCAGATCATTTGCTCCGAGGCCGTCGAGCCAGCGGTCGATCTCGCGATAGGCGACCGTGCGGGTGATGTGCTGCTTGTCATAGCCGACAGCAGTCGCAACCTTGCCCAGCCAGTTTTTGAACCCGTCGTCCATTGCCACCCCGAATGCGCCACGCAAGCGCAGGTTCGGGATAGCAGACCGGCCCTTTACAGCGCGTAAATTCTTGTCACGCCTTCAAAAGCCCGATCTCGATCAGCCGTTCACGCAGATAATCATCGGCAAGGATCGGTTCGGGATAACGGTTCGGATTTTCCTCGCTGATGCATTGCGGCAGCGTCGCGATCGGATAGTCCGAATTGAGATGCAGGAAAAAGGGCATCGAATAGCGGCTATATTTCGACCGCTCGCCCATCGGGTTGCGCACCCGGTGCGTGGTCGAGGGCAGATAATGGTTGCACAGCCGTTGCAGCATGTCGCCGACGTTCAGCGACAGCCCACCTTCGGGGGGCGAGACATCCATCCATGTTCCATCGGGCCGCAATATCTGCAGCCCCGATTCCTCGGCACCGAGCAACAGGGTGATGAGGTTGATATCCTCATGTGCGCCCGCGCGGATACAGCCTTCGGTGTCGCCTTCGATCGGCGGATAGTGGAGCAGGCGCAGGATCGAATTGCCAACATTGATCTTGTCAGCAAACCATTCAGCATCAAGACCCAGATAGATGGCAAGATAGGACAATATCTTCGCGCCGACCCGGTCGAATTCGGCATAAAGCGGTTCGTAGATATCGCGGAAACCGTCAACGGTATCGGGCCAGATATTCTTCAGCATCTCGCCTTCGAGCGGATGGCCGGCGGGCAAGGTTCGCCCGACATGCCAGAATTCCTTCAGATCATGATGGTCGGCGCCTTTGGCGATCTCGGTCTTAAACGGCGTATAGCCGCGCTGTCCGGCGATGTTCTTGTCGTACCATCGCAGCTTCTCCTCGGTCGAGCGGGCGAACAGCTCTTTCGAGAGCCGCCAGGCCTCTTTGGTGAGGTGAGGGTCGATGCCATGGTCGATGACCTTGGCAAAACCGTAAGAGCGGAAACTGTCGCCAAGCGCTTGCGAAATGGCATTTGTGTCGCTGCTGGCCAGCGAAATATCGGGCATTTGAGTCATATCCATGCGAATAGCTCTTGACCAAAGCGTGCGCCAGAGAAATTGACCCGCATCAAAAGGAGCACAAAATGTCCGAGCAATATTGGCTGATGAAATCGGAACCCGATGTTTACGGTTGGGACGATCTGGTCGCGGAAAAAGAGGGGATGTGGGATGGGGTCCGCAACCACAGCGCTGCACTCAACATGAAGGCGATGAAGAAGGGCGACCTTGCCTTTTTCTATCACAGCAATATCGGCGTAGAGGTGGTCGGCATCCTGAAAATCAGCAAAGAGGCCTTTATCGACCCGACCGACGAAAAGGGCCGCTTCGTGGCGGTGAAGGTCAAGCCGGTCAGAAAACTGAAAGCCCCGGTTCCGCTCAAGGCGGTTAAAGCCAACCCCAAGCTCGCCGAGATGGACCTTGTGCGCTTATCCCGCCTATCGGTCGGCAAGGTGCGGCCCGAGGAGTGGGCGGAGATTTTGCGAATGGCGGGGGAGAAGGTTTGATTCCCTCAGAAGGAAGAAGGGAACAAGGAAGAAGAACCTTGCATCTGTCGAAATCCGCGCGCAGCGCGTCTAAAATTGAGATCCTATCTGACAATCATTATTGAAGGGCTGACGCCCTTATTCCTTATTGTCTTCTTCCTTCTGAGGAAAAATCACAAACGACATGTCCAAGCTTTGCATCCTAACCCCCGCCCCCGATTATTGGGAAAACTGGTCGTTGCCCAAGGCGCATTATGAGCGGCTGCTTGGCCCGGACCTTGCCTTTCGCAGCTGGACCGAACCCGGCGACCTAACCGGTTTCGACCTCATCCTGCCGCTCCTCACTTGGGGCTATCAGCGGGATGTTCCCGGCTGGTTCGCAATGCTTGACCAGCTGGAGGCAGAAGCGCTGCCTCTGGCCAATCCCGCGAAGGTGCTGCGCTGGAACAGCGACAAGGCCTATCTGGCCGAACTGTCGGCGGCAGGCGTCGCGACGGTGCCGACACTGATACGCGAATCGATGAGCGACGCGGCGCTGGCGAGTGCCCGGGACATCCTCGAAAGCCCGCGCCTTGTGGTCAAGCCGCCGATCTCGGGCGGAGCAGACGGCACCTATCTGATCGGCCCTTCCGACCCGCTGCCCGCCGAAGCTATCGGCCAGCGGATGCTGGTGCAACCTTTCCTGCCCGCGATTTCGGACGACGGCGAATATTCGCTTTTCTATTTTGGCGGCACCTACAGCCACGCGATCAGCAAGCATCCGGCGGAGGGCGACTTTCGCGTGCAGGAGCAATTTGGCGGCGTCGAACGGAGCACCGAAGCTCCGGCCGACGCCAAGGCGCTCGCCGAAGCTGCGCTGGCGGCAACCGATAGCCTGCTCGACTGTAGCCTGATGACTTATGCCCGAGTTGACATGGTCCGCGACGCCGAGGGCAATTTCCGCCTGATGGAGCTCGAACTGATCGAGCCGAGCCTGTTCCTGCATTTTGCCAAGGATGAGGGTGCGTTGTTTGCAGAAGCGGTGAAGGCTGGAATTCAACCTACCCGATAATCTGCGATAACCTCACCACAGGCGCGCAGTTCTTCCTCATGGCCGACCTCGCGCCATTCTTCCTTGAGGGCGGCGGCTTCCCATTCTTGCATCGCTGGGTGGGCGATGATGTGGTCGACCCAAGCCTGACCTTTGCCGACGTCCAGCCCATAGGTCCGCACCCGCCAGGCGACGGGAGCGAAGAAGGCATCCACGGCGCTGAATTCGGCACCCGCCAGATAGGGCCCGCCGAAACGCGACAGTCCCTCCTCAAACAATTCGCGGATGCGGGCGACATTGGCTTTCAGGGCGGCAGACATTGGCTTGGGGCTAACCCGCACGCCGACATTCATCGTGCAATCATTGCGGAGCGCGGAAAAGCCGCTGTGCATTTCTGACGCTGCGCATTGCGCCCATACCCGTGCATCGAGATCTTGCGGCCAGACGCCTTCGTGGCGGTCGGCCAGATAGAGCGCGATGCCCATCGAATCGTATATCGTGCGGCCTTCATGCTGCAGCACCGGCACTTGACCCGTCGGAGAAAAAGCGCGGAAGTCCGCATAGTTGCTCGGCTTCGTAAATGGTTCCAGCCGGTCCTCAAATGCCAGCCCCAACCCTTTCATCAGCATCCACGGACGCAAGCTCCAGCTCGAATAGTTCCGGTTCGCTGTGATCAGGGTATAGGTCATGGCATCTTATCTCTCTGGTTCATCGCCTTTGACAGGCGGAAGCTCGCTCAAGTCGAGCCAGAGCGAATCCTGCTTGTTGTGATAGCTGTCGACAACGGCAAACGGGATGCGAAAGGGAAAACCCCAATTGCTGTTCCACATCGCAACCACGCCGGTGCGCGTGGCGGGTTCAAAGATCATCGTCGCGCGGTAACCGGCAACAGCGCCCGAATGGCCTTCGAGCCTGTGGCCGCCATAAGTGAAGCTGCGCCAGCCGAGACCGTAATGGGCATCGCTGATCGCCTGTTTCAGGTCACCGCCATAAAGGCGAGCGGTTTGGACCCGTGGGCCATGCGCGAGCTTTAGCACTTCGGGAGATATGACTTTGGGCCGCTCGCCCATCATCGCCTGCATCCAGCGCGCGAAATCAACAATGTTGCTGTTGACCCCTGCCGCCGCCGGAACCCGCCAATAGGCTTCCTTTACCTCGCGCACTTCGGAATTATGATGCGGGCGCGCCCAGTCTTTGGCGCTGGTCAGCCCGTTCATGCCGTAACCAACACTGCGCATGCCAAGCGGTCGAAAGAAGCGGTCGACAACCGTCTCGGCAAAGGGTCGATTGGCGGCTTGGCCCAATATCTCGCTGGCCGCATCAAACGCGATGTTCTGATAGGTGTGACAGGTGCCCGGCACGCATTGCAGCGGGGCACCCGCAAGGTCAGCCCGAATCCGGCCGGGGCTCTGGCCTTCCTCCAGCCTTTCGTCATAGGCATTTTTGGTGAGCCCTGTTTGCTGGGACAATAATTGACCGAGTGTCACGCGCGATTCCGCTCCGCCCGGCAGATGCAACGTAGTGCGCCAGCTTGCAACCGGTCGATCTAGATCGACCACGCCCTCATTCGCCAGCGAAGCCGCAAGCGTCCCTGCTGCGGTTTTCGAAACCGAGGCCCATCGAAACACCGTCTGCGGAGTGACCTGCGCACCAGTCGACCGATCGGCAAAGCCATAGGTGCGAACGAAGCTTAACCTGCCATCTTCAACCACCGCCACCGCCAGCCCTGCCATTTCAGGTCGCAAAGACAGTTCGGCCAACTGTTGCTCGAGCGCCGGATAGTCGATTTGGCCTTGCCACTCATCGGGCGTATCGGGGACATCCTCGACCACCAGACGCGAGATGATAGGAGCCTCAGCCAGAGGCGTGCCTTCTTCCAGACTTTGGGAACCGAACCAGCCAGCCAGTCCGATTGCGATGATAACGATAAGTGCGATCAGATATCGCCGCATCTTAGTGATCAGACCGCCACCTCATATTGCGCCGTCGTCTTCGCCGCGAGCTCGTCCACCGTCACGCCGGGTGCCAATTCGATCAGTTTGAACGGCGAGGCGTGGTTCGACCGCTGAAAGACCGCAAGGTCGGTGATGACCATATCCACGACATTCCTGCCGGTCAGCGGCAAGGTGCAGGCGGGGATGAATTTGGGGCTGCCGTCCTTGGCGACATGCTCCATCACCACGATGATCTTCTTGACGCCTGCGACCAGATCCATGGCGCCGCCCATGCCCTTGATCATCTTGCCGGGCACCATCCAGTTGGCGATATCACCATTTTCGGCGACTTCCATCGCGCCGAGCACGGTCAGGTCGATATGGCCGCCGCGGATCATCGCGAAAGACTGGGCGCTGTCGAAATAAGCCGATTGCGGAAGCT
>JAGNSY010000083.1 GCA_017987825.1 Sphingorhabdus sp.
TTCTGGAACCGTTTGATCCGGCGCATTTCCCGGACCGCAAGGCGATTTCGTCTGAGGTGCGACATCGCATCGCAGAGGCAATGCAGGGTGGCGACCACTACAGGCGCGATGTATAGCGCCGCTCCATGAGCACCGAGTCGCCCAAAAGCTTTCACGTCAAAAATTACGGCTGCCAGATGAACGTCTATGATGGCGAGCGTATGGCAGAGATGTTTGCTGCGCGCGGCATGGAAGCGTCGGACAAGGAGGATGCCGACCTCGTCATCCTCAACACCTGCCATATTCGCGAGAAAGCGGCGGAAAAGGTCTATTCCGAAATCGGACGCCTGCGTCGCAAGGATGGCAGCAGCCCGGTGATTGCCGTCGCCGGTTGCGTCGCGCAGGCCGAAGGTGGGGAAATCAGCCGCCGGGCGCCTGAAGTTGATATCGTCGTCGGCCCGCAGGCCTATCACAAACTGCCTGACATGGTTGAAGCCGTTACACGCGGGGGGAGTTTGGTCGACCTCGACCTGCCCGGGCTCGACAAGTTCGATACGCTTCCTAAAAGGCGGAAGACGGGGCCAACCGCTTTCCTGACGGTGCAGGAAGGCTGCGACAAATTCTGCACCTATTGTGTGGTTCCCTATACCCGCGGAGCCGAAATCAGCCGTCCGTTTGCCGACCTTGTCGACGAAGCCAAGGCGCTGGTCGATGCGGGTGCCAAGGAAATCACGTTGCTGGGGCAAAACGTCAATGCGTGGCGGGACAGCAATCAGGATCTGGGTTCGCTGATCCGCGCGCTAGACCGGATCGATGGGCTGCACCGCATCCGCTATATGACCAGCCACCCCAATGACATGACCGACGGCCTGATCGCCGCGCATGCCGAGGTGGAAAAACTGATGCCCTATCTGCATCTTCCTGTGCAGGCTGGGAATGACCGCATCCTGAAGGCGATGAACCGCAGCCACAGCCGTGAGAGCTATTTGCGGATCATCGAAAAAGTGCGCGCCGCCAGGCCCGATATCGCATTGTCGGGCGATTTCATCGTCGGCTTTCCCGGCGAGACCGATGCCGAATTTGAAGACACGCTGAGCATCGTGCGCGAAGCGGCTTTTGCCCAGTCGTTCAGTTTCAAATACAGCCCGCGCCCGGGCACACCCGCCGCAACGATGGACGGCCAAATTGCATCCGAAGTGGCGGACGAACGGCTGCAGCGACTTCAGGCGCTGATTAATGAACAACAACTCGCTTTC
This sequence comes from Sphingorhabdus sp., assembly GCA_017987825.1. Taxonomy (GTDB): domain Bacteria; phylum Pseudomonadota; class Alphaproteobacteria; order Sphingomonadales; family Sphingomonadaceae; genus Sphingorhabdus_B. The sequence continues at coordinate 1,236 of JAGNSY010000083.1, forward strand.
AACCAAGCGACGGTCGGCAAGCGGACGTCCGTGCTGCTGGAAAAGCAAGGCAAGCTCGATGGCCAGCTCATCGGTCGCTCCCCCTGGCTACAATCTGTGCATATCTTAGGCTCGGGGCTTTCCATCGGCGATATTGTCGATGTAGATATTGTCGAAGCAGGTCCGCTGAGTCTCAAGGGAGAGTTATTGATGCAGGTCGCAGCCTGAATGGCGAAAAAAGCCCAAGCGCAAGCCGGCGATATGTCGCGGCTCGAAATCACCTTCGACCGCCCGCACCTCATCAATACAGTATTTGGCGAATTTGATCGCAATCTGGTCGCCATCGAGAACCGGCTTGGGGTCTATATCTCGGCGCGCGGTAACCGGGTGCAGATCGAGGGCGAAGCAGGAGCGATTGCCCGCGCCCGCGATGTTCTAAACGATATTTACAGCCGCGTGATGCGCAGCGAGGAGATTGACCCTGAAGCCGTGCAAGCGATCATTTCGATGAGTGCCGAACCGACACTCGACGGCATAGTCCGCAAGGATGCTGACGGCGCGCCCGAGGTGATGATCCGCACCCGCAAGAAAACGCTGGTGCCGCGCTCGGCCACGCAGGTGCCCTATATGCACGCGCTGGCGCGCGACGAGATCATCTTCGCTTTGGGCCCGGCGGGTACCGGCAAGACTTATCTGGCGGTCGCTCAGGCGGTCGCCATGTTGATCACCGGGGCGGTTGACCGGCTGATCCTGTCACGCCCCGCAGTCGAGGCAGGCGAAAGGCTGGGCTTCCTTCCCGGCGACATGAAGGAAAAGGTCGATCCCTATCTGCGCCCGATCTACGACGCGTTGCATGACACTTTGCCGGTCGAGCAGGTCGAGCGGCGGATCGCGAGCGGCGAAATCGAAATTGCCCCCCTCGCCTTCATGCGTGGTCGCACGCTGTCGGATGCCTTCATCATTCTCGACGAAGCGCAGAACACCACGCCTGCGCAGATGAAGATGTTCCTCACCCGCTTTGGCATGAACAGCCGGATGGTGATCTGCGGCGACCCGAACCAGGTCGATATCCCCGGCGGCGCAACCTATTCGGGACTGAATGATGCGGTGCAGCGGCTTGACGGGGTGGAGGGCATCACCACTATTCGCTTCAACAGCAGCGACGTTGTCCGCCATCCGCTGGTTGGCCGGATCGTCGATGCCTATGAGGGGCCCAATGCTTGAGGTCGATATCGACCGGACGCGCGATTGGGATGGCCAGACCGACTGGGAACGCATTGCCGAAGATGCTGTAAAAGCAGCTTTTTCGGTATCTTCGCATGGCGATTTGGCGGAAGCGCCTTTCACCGTGTCGATCAGCATTCGCCTTTCGGACGATGTCGAAGTGCACGAATTGAACCGGCAATGGCGCGACAAGGACAAGCCGACTAATGTGTTGAGCTTTCCCATGCTCGAGGCCGACGAACTCGACGCGCTCGCCAACACCGACGATGGTGAAGTGCTGCTGGGTGATATGATTCTAGGTTACGGCGTGTGCACATCCGAGGCAGAGGAAAAGGGCATCCCTCTGGCGCGTCACGCGAGCCATCTGATCGTCCACGGCACACTACACCTGCTCGGGCTTGATCATATCGACGATGCCGAGGCCGAGCATATGGAGGCGCTGGAGGTAAAAGCGCTTGCATCGCTGGGCATCGCCAATCCATATAGCGACCACTGAAAACAGCCGGAGGCAGCATAGCCAACCCCATGACGGAGGGCGAGAGTAGTAGCGGTTTACGACCCCGCAAGGACGAAACCGAGGAAGGCCGATTATGGCAGCGCGTTAAGTCACTGCTTTTCGGACGCAACCATGAACCGACGCTGCGCGAGCAGCTCGAAGAAAAAATCGCCGAACATGAGGAAGATGTAGAAGAAGGCGAAGCGCCCGACAGCGAAGGCGACCTTTCGGCCATCGAGCGCGAGATGGTTCGCAACCTCCTCCATTTTTCCGAGCACCGCGTCGACGACGTGATGGTCCCGCGCGCCGACATATTGGGTATCCGCGACGATGCCAGCTTTGACGAGGCCGTTGCTGCTTTTGTAGAGCATGGCCACAGCCGCATGCCGGTTTACAAGGACTCGCTCGATAACATCACCGGCATGATCCATGTGAAGGATATCTTCGCCGTCCTCGCCGAGGGCAAGGAAAAGCCGGACAGTCTGGAAGCCTTTATCCGTCAGCCACGCTTTGTGCCGCAAAGCATGGGAGTGATGCAGCTGCTCGACGAGATGCGCCGCACGCGCACCCATCTGGCTATTGTATTCGACGAATATTCGGGAACCGAAGGTCTTGTTACGATTGAAGATCTGGTCGAGGAAATTGTCGGCGAGATCGAAGATGAGCATGACGATGAGCCCGAAGCACTTTTCGTGGAAAACGCGCCCGGCATATGGGATGCCGATGCCCGCACCGAATTGGACGATCTGGCAGACGCGCTCGACGAAAAATTGTCCGAGGTCGATGAAGATGTCGACACAATCGGCGGCCTCGCCTTTGTGCTTGCCGGGCAGGTTCCGGATGTGGGCGATATGCTGATCCATCCCGAAAGCGGCTGGAAGATCGAGATCGTCGAAGGCGACGAGCGCCGCGTCACCCGTGTGCGCTTGCACAGGCCGGAGGTTGTGGGTGAGGCGGCGGGTTAGGCCGCCTACTTACCCCAAACTTCCTCCAACCGATCGTCACGACCGCAACGGCTGCGGTAGTAGCGGTAGCGGATCGGGTTCTTTTTATAATAATCCTGATGATAGTCTTCGGCAGGGTAGAAGACTGCCGGGGTCTCGATTTTGGTCGCAAGTTCGCGCTTGAAGAATCCGACCAGATAGTCGCGCGATGCATCCGCTGCTTTGCGCTCATTCGCGCTTTGCGGAAAAATCGCCGCACGATAGCTTTCGCCCTTGTCGCAGAACTGGCCCGCGGCATCGAACGGATCGACATTTTTCCAGAAGACAGTCAGCAAATCGGAATATTTCACCTTTGCCGGATCATAGGTTACGCGCACGGCTTCATAATGGCCGGTTCCACCCGCACTCACCTGTTCATAAGTCGGGTTGCGCAAGCGTCCGCCAGTGTAGCCCGATACAACATCGATAACGCCATCGATCTTCTCGAAATCGGCCTCGCCGCACCAGAAGCAGCCCATAGCGAAAATGGCTGTGGCGGTTTCAGATTTGCCGCGCGTCTCAGATGCACTCGCCGAAGCGAAAAGGAATGCGGCAGAGACCATAGCGACGACAATTTGGCTTAGCTTTTTCATCATACCCTCTGGTTCGCGTCGAGTTGGCCCAAAGTTACGCTTAGCCCAGACTTTCGAGCAATTGCTGCGCGCGCCAGCGCCAATGGACGGCGAGTGTCTCCATTTCCGCCAGTTCGCGCAATGCGGCATTTGCCCCGTCCATGCGGTGCAGGCCACCGATCAAAAGCTGGAAAGCGCGTTCGACGGTCCAGCCATGGCGAGCGCGTTCGACTTGCTCGATAGTGTCATCGGGCTTCACATGGCCCACTTCGATCACCCTGAAATAATAGCCACTGCGGCCCGTCTGGACGACCGCCGCCAACATACCTTTCACGCCAAAATGATGATCGATTTTCCAGCAAGGTTGCCGCCCTTGGCTGATTTCGACAAGCGCTTCGCCGATCCGGAAACGATCGCCAATCTGCACCTTGTCCTCGGTCATTTCCAAAGCGGAGATGTTCTCGCCAAAACCACCCAGACGGCCAAGATGCGGGTGCGGTTCGCGCCCAGCCTTGGCGAAGTCTGCCTCCCAAAGCGGATAATGTTCACCCGGATAGAAATGCACTGCCTTGTCCTCACCGCCATGCACGGTCGGGTCGCCGACCCGGTCACCTTCAAAGCCTGTAAAGGTCAGATAAACCGGGGCTTCGACCGGAAGGCGCGAGCCGATGGAACTTTCTTCCTTCTCGTCTCTGAAGGAAACGGGTTTGCCTACCAGCAGGGCTTCAATCGTCGTCGTAATCATAGCCAAGCTTAACCTCGCCACCGCGGCTTGACCATTGGCAATCGCGCCTGCGCTGTCTAATAGACTGCGGATGCAGACGGCGGACCTTCGCATTGCCCTGTTCAGCGGCAACTATAATTATGTGCGCGACGGCGCAAATCAGGCGCTCAACCGGCTGGTGGGATATCTGCTGCGTCAGGGCGCACAGGTGCGCGTCTATTCACCCACCGTCGCCGAACCCGCCTTTGAGCCAACCGGCGATCTTGTCAGCGTGCCCTCAATGGCGATCCCCAACCGCCCCGAATATCGCATCCCGCTGGCACTTTCGGGGGCGGTGAAACGCGATCTGGAGGCGTTTGCCCCCAATGTCGTCCATATCTCCAGCCCCGATCGCGTCGCGCGTAAGGCGGTGAAATGGGCGCGCAAACGCAACCTGCCAGTGCTGGCGTCGGTCCACACGCGGTTTGAAACCTATTTTCGCTATTATAACATGTCGTTCCTCGAACCGTTGGTCGAGGCGTGGCTGCGAACGCTTTACCGGAAATGCGATGCGCTGGTGGCCCCGTCAGAGTCGATGGCGCAGGTGCTGCGGCAACAGCGGATGAATTATGACATCGACATCTGGTCACGCGGTGTGGATCGTGAGATTTTCCATTCCGGCCGCCGCGATTTGGCCTGGCGGAACAGCCTTGGCATCGAAGACGACATGCCGGTGATCGGTTTCCTCGGCCGACTGGTGATGGAAAAAGGCCTTGATGTATTTTCCGACAGCATCGACCAGCTGAAAAGACGCAATGTGCGGCACAAGGTGCTGGTGATTGGCGAAGGCCCCGCACGCGGCTGGTTCGAAACGCGCCTGCCAGACGCCGCCTTTGTCGGCTTTCAGGGCGGCACCGATCTTGCGCGCGCAGTGGCGAGCATGGACATGCTGTTCAACCCCAGCGTCACCGAAACCTTCGGCAATGTGACGCTTGAGGCGATGGCGTGCGGCCTTCCGGTCGTCGCAGCCAAGGCCACCGGCAGCCAAAGCCTGGTCGATGACAACCGATCGGGCCGCCTGATTACCCCTGGTGCGATAGCCCAATTTGCAGAGGCGCTGCGCAGCTACTGCGAAAACCCGACCCTGCGCGCCGAGCATGGCAAGTCTGGCGAGGACCGCAGCCTTGACTATAGCTGGGATGCCATCAATCAGGCGGTCGCCGACACTTATGTCCGGCTTGTCAGGCAACACCGCACAGAGATAACTCCAGCGTGAGCGACCTGTTCGGCGATGCACCGGCAAGCGCCGAACGGGGTATTCCGACGAACGCCCCGCTCGCGGATCGCATCCGCCCGCAATCGCTCGACGACATTGTTGGGCAAGAGCATCTGACCGGCCCAGATGGCGCGATTGGGCGCATGGTGGCGGCCGGACGACTGTCTTCGATGATATTATGGGGCCCACCCGGAACCGGGAAGACCAGCATTGCCCGCTTGCTCGCCGATGCAGTGGGCATGCACTATATGGCGGTGTCTGCTGTGTTTTCGGGGGTTGCAGACCTGAAGAAAGCCTTTGCCGAGGCCGAACAGGTCGCGCGTACCGGCAAGGCCACATTGCTTTTCGTGGACGAAATCCACCGCTTCAATCGCGCCCAGCAAGACGGGTTCCTGCCCTTTGTCGAGCGCGGGATTGTGACACTGGTCGGCGCGACCACCGAAAACCCCAGCTTCGAACTCAACGCCGCCTTGCTCAGTCGCGCGCAGGTTTTGGTGCTAAAGCGGCTCGACGAAACAGCTTTGGGCAAGCTGCTCGAGCGGGCGGAAACGGTTGAGGGCAAACCCCTGCCCCTTACCGACGACGCGCGCTTCGCCCTGATCACCAGCGCCGACGGCGACGGCCGCTTCCTGCTCAATCAGGCCGAAACGCTGTTCGCCATCGCGCCACCCGACACACCCTTGGATCCGCAGGGCATGGCGGCTTTGCTCCATCGCCGCATGCCCGTGTACGACAAGAACCGTGAGGGGCATTACAACCTCATTTCGGCGCTCCACAAATCGATGCGGGGTTCGGACCCGCAGGCCGCGCTCTACTGGCTGGCCCGCATGCTGGTGGCAGGAGAAGAGCCGCTCTACGTCCTCCGCCGCATCACCCGCTTTGCGGTTGAGGATGTCGGTCTTGCCGACCCACGTGCGCTCGAGCAGTGCATGGCGGCCAAGGATGCCTATGAATTCCTCGGCTCGCCCGAAGGCGAACTCGCCATTGTGCAGGCCTGCCTCTATTGCGCGACCGCCCCCAAATCAAACGCAGCCTATAAGGCGCAAAAGGCAGCATGGAAGCTGGCGAAGGATACCGGATCGTTGATGCCGCCCGCCAATATCCTGAACGCGCCGACCAAGCTGATGAAAGATATCGGCTATGGCGCTGGCTATTCTTACGACCATGACGCCGATGAGGGCTTTTCCGGCGCCAATTATTGGCCTGAAGAAATGCAGCCCACCGAACTGTACCGCCCCGTAGCACGCGGGCTGGAAGCCAAAATTGCAGAGCGACTGGCCCATTGGGATGGCCTGCGCAGGGAGAGGAACCATAAATGAGCTATCGCGCTGCCGTCTGCACCGCATTGACCGGGCCGGAGAGCATCAAAATCGAAACCCGCGAACGGGCGCCACTCAAGTCCGGCGAGGTACGGATTGCGATCAAGGCCGCAGGGCTGAATTTCCCCGACCTGCTGATGACCTATGGCAAATACCAGTTTCGCCCCGACCCGCCTTTCATCCCCGGCATGGAATTTTCAGGCGAGGTTATCGAGATCGCCGATGGCGTGACCGCGTTCAAAGTGGGCGATGCCGTAATGGGTGGCGGCAAAGGCGATTGCATAGCCGAAGAGGCGGTGGTTTCAACCGCAGCATTGGTTGCAAAACCTGACGCCTTGTCCTGGGAGGAAGCCGCCTGCTGGCGTGCGGGTGGCGTCACTGCCTGGCACGCATTGCACGACAAGGCAGCACTCGTAGCGGGTGAAACCTTGCTGGTACTTGGCGCTGCAGGCGGTGTCGGGATGGCCGCGGTTTCGCTCGGCAAACATCTGGGTGCGATTGTTATCGGTACCGGCTCCAGCGCAGAAAAGCGCGATGCCATACTTGCAGCAGGCGCCGACCATGCGCTCGACCCGGCCGACCCCGACCTCGCTGCCAAGGTAAAGGAACTGGCAGGCGGCAAGGGCTGCGATGTCGTCTTCGATCCGGTAGGCGGCGATCTGTCTATCACCGCAACCCGTGCCATTGGCTGGGGCGGGCGCTTCCTCATCATCGGCTTTGCCAGCGGAACTACGCCCAGCTTTCCGGCCAATCATGCGCTGATCAAGGG
>JAGNSY010000004.1 GCA_017987825.1 Sphingorhabdus sp.
GCTTCCTTGGCCTTTCGACCGGTGTGATCGTTCCAAATCTCTCGGAAAACGAACGTCGTGCCGCGTATAACTGCGACATTACCTATGCGACCAACAACGAGCTCGGCTTCGATTATCTCCGCGACAATATGAAGCACGAGCGTGCGCAGATGGTGCAGCGCCCGTTCAACTTCGCGATTGTCGATGAGGTGGATTCGATCCTGATCGACGAAGCGCGCACGCCGCTGATCATTTCCGGCCCGACCGACGACAAGTCGGAAATGTATAAGGCAGTGCACGAAATCGTGCTGCAGCTTGATGAAACCGATTATGAAAAGGATGAAAAGGCACGCAGTGTCATACTGACCGAAGAGGGTACGGAAAAGGCCGAACGACTGCTTGAAACAGCGGGATTGCTCGTCGGATCGAACCTGTACGATGCCGAAAACACGCAGGTCGTGCATCACCTTGATCAGGCGCTCAAAGCCAACACGATGTTCAAGCGCGATACCGATTATATCGTCAAAAATGGCGAGGTAATCATCATCGACGAATTTACCGGACGCATGATGGACGGACGCCGCTGGTCTAATGGCCTGCACCAGGCAGTCGAGGCCAAGGAAGGCGTTACGATCAAGCCCGAAAACCAGACTCTGGCGACAATCACCTTCCAGAATTATTTCCGCATGTATCCCAAGATTTCGGGGATGACGGGCACGGCAGCGACCGAAGCGCAGGAATTTTACGACATCTACAAGCTCAACGTCGTCGAAATCCCGACCAACGTTCCCGTGCTGCGGATCGACGAAAATGACGAATTCTACAAAAACACAGCCGACAAATTTGTGGCCATCGCCAAGACGATCAAGGAAGCGCATGATCGTGGCCAGCCGGTTTTGGTCGGTACTGTTTCGATCGAAAAGTCCGAACTGCTGAGCGACTATCTCAACAAGGAAGGCGTCACGCACGCTGTCCTCAACGCGCGTTTTCACGAACAGGAAGCGCACATCGTTGCGCAGGCAGGCCGCCTTGGAGCCGTGACCATTGCGACCAATATGGCCGGTCGCGGGACCGACATCAAACTGGGCGGTAACCTCGAATTCCGTATGGAAGACGAGCTGAGCGAGATGCCCGAAGGCCCCGAACGCGATGCAGCGATAGCGCGCATCAGCGCGGAGATCGAAGCAGAGCGCGCCAAGGTTCTCGAAGCCGGTGGCCTGTTCGTGCTTGCCACCGAACGTCATGAAAGCCGTCGTATCGACAACCAGCTGCGTGGTCGTTCGGGCCGTCAGGGCGATCCCGGTCTGTCGCGTTTCTACCTCTGCCTCGAAGACGATCTGCTGCGCATTTTTGGTTCCGAAACGCTGTTCGCACGCATGATGAACAGCAGCCTTGAAGACGGCGAGGCGATCGGCGGCAAATGGCTTTCAAAGGCCATCGAAACCGCGCAGCGCAAGGTCGAGGCGCGCAACTATGACGTGCGCAAGCAGCTGGTCGAATATGACAACGTCATGAATGATCAGCGCAAGGTGATCTATGAACAGCGTAGCGACATCATGGATGCCGAAGCGGTCGACGATGTGCTCGACGATATGCTGCATGAAACGGTCAACAGCATTGTCGGCGAAAATTGCCCGCCCGAAACCTATCCCGAACAATGGGATGTCGATGGTCTCAAAAAGCAGGTCGGCGAAATCCTTGGCCTGCACCCCGATATCGATAGCTGGCTGACCGAAGAGGCAATCGAGCCCGATATTGTTGAGTCGCGGATTGCGGAGGCGGCCGAAGCCAAACTGGCGGAAAAGCGGGCTTCTATCGATCCGACGCTGTTCCGGCAGATCGAAAAGCAGATCCTTCTCCAGAATCTTGACCATCACTGGAAGGAGCATCTGGCGACCCTCGATGCGCTGCGTCAGGTCATATATCTGCGCGCCTATGCGCAGAAGAACCCTATCAACGAATATAAGCAGGAAAGCTTTGGCCTGTTTGAACGCATGTTGTCGGCGATCCGTGAGGATATCGTCAAAACGGTGCTGACGAACGAGTTCCGCATGGAGCCCAATTTCCCCGAGAGCGACTTGCCCGAACTGCCCGATTTCTTGACCACGCATTTTGATCCACTAACCGGGGATGATGATAGCGATGATATGGATGGTGCCGATCTGGGCCTGATCAAGGCCTCAATCCCGGCCCGCCAGGTGCCTAGCAATCCTGCAGAAGGGGATCCTTTCGCAGGCAATCCTAACCTGCGCCGTAACGATCCTTGCCCCTGTGGTTCCGGGCAAAAGTACAAGCACTGCCACGGGGCCTATTAAGGGCTGAAATATGAGCGCGATGCTGGCCCTGCTTTTTGGCCTTATCGCGCTCATTTACGCTTCGGTCGGCTTTGGTGGAGGCTCGTCTTACACTGCAATTCTGACGTTGACCGGAATCGAGCCAAGGTTGATTCCGGTAATATCCTTGTGCTGCAATATCGTCGTGGTCACGGGCGGTACGATCCGTTTCTGGCGTGCCGGGCTCATCGACCGGAAGACTGTGCTACCGCTGCTTGTGGTTTCCGCACCGCTGGCCTTTCTGGGCGGACTGACGCCTTTGAAAGAAACCACCTTCCTGCTGATATTGGGTAGCACGTTGCTGGTATCCGCCATCGCGCTCATGGTGCCGCAGGAACGGCTGCCCGGGGTCAAGTTGCCGCAACCCGTCATATTCGGCTTGTCAGGCGCTGTAGGGCTTCTGGCTGGGTTATCGGGGATCGGTGGCGGCATATTCATGGCGCCGGTGCTGCATCTCATCCACTGGGCAGACGCGAAGCGGGTCGCGGCCTTTGCGTCGCTTTATATTCTCGTTAATTCGATTGCTGGTTTGGCAGGGCAATTATTGAAGGGCGGCATTGATGCGGTGACGCAGCCCGCTGCCGCTTTCTGGCCACTATTGCTTGCCGTTTTGATCGGCGGCCAGATTGGCAGTCAAATCGGTATCAAGCTGTTATCGCCGATATGGGTGCGCCGTATCACTGCTCTGCTGGTTGGCTATGCCGCCATCCGTCTGCTGTTGCAGGTCTATTGAAATTTCAGGAGAAAATCTGGCTCCCCGGGACGGATTCGAACCGCCGACCAATCGATTAACAGTCGATTGCTCTACCGCTGAGCTACCGGGGAGCAGCCCGATGACATCGGGCAGGCGCGCCTATGGCTTGGCCTGAAACAAAAAGCAAGTGGTCAGGTGATAAATTGTTCCATCGCGATGCGATCATCCAACGCATGCTCGGGATCAAAGAGCAAAGTTAGCGAACGGTTGCGATCAAGCGCGACTTCAACCGATGCAATATCGCGGATTTCGCGCTGGTCGGCGACCGCGCTAACCGGGCGTTTTGAACCCTCCAATATCGTCAGCTTAACGACATAACGATCGGGCAGGATCGCACCTTTCCAGCGGCGCGGGCGGAACGGGCTGATCGGCGTCAGGGCCAGCAGTGAGCTGTCGAGCGGCAGTATTGGGCCATTGGCCGACAGATTATACGCAGTTGAGCCAACAGGTGTTGCAACCAGAACACCATCGCAGATAAGCTCGTCGATAACGGTGCGGCCATTAACGTCGATCTGCAGCTTTGCCGCCTGCCGTGTTTCGCGCAGCAATGAGACTTCGTTGATAGCGGGCAGGGTGAAGCGTTGGCCGGATGTCGCCTCTATTGTCGCCATCAAGGGCATCACGGTAATGCTTTTGGCGCGTTCAAGCCGATTGAGCAGGTCGTCCGGGTTCCAATTATTCATCAGGAAACCGATCGTCCCCAAATTCATACCATAGGCAGGCAAATCGCGGCGCTGCTCCAGCAAACGGTGGAGCAATTGCAGCAGGAATCCGTCGCCCCCAAGCGCGATCACCGCATCTGCTTCTTCGATAGGCACGAACTCGTGGATTTCGCGCAATTGCTTCTCTGCCTTGCGGGCGGGTTCGCCGGGCGATGCCAGAAGGGCCAGTTTCGGGAAACGGCTCATCCGCCAGTCGCATTCATATGACGTTGCAGACGCAAACCCCGGTCCTCCATCTGCCGCTCGAAATCATGGCGTTCGGGCTTGAGACGCAAGGCTTTCTGCAACAGTCCGTCGACAGCGTCCATACCGCCATTTCGAATGGCCTCTCTAAAATCCACATAGAATTCGGAGCCGAGGCACATATGCACTTTGCCGTCGCTGGCAAGGCGCAGGCGATTGCAATCACCACAGAAATTGTGAGTCATCGGCGTGATCAGGCCAAGGCGCAGACCAAGGGGTTCAAGGCGATAATAGCGGGCGGGTCCGGCAGTCCGATGGTCGAGCGGCGAAAGTGTGCCGGTCTCCCGAAGCGGCGCGATAAATTCATCGAGCGGGATAAACTGCCCTGTTCGCCCCGACACGCCATCGCCCAGCGGCATGGTTTCAATCAGTGCGAGGTCAAAGCCATTGGCCGTACAATATTCGGCCATCGGCAGTATTTCGTCGTCGTTAACGCCCTTCAGCGCGACCATATTCACGCGAACAGCCAACCCGCTGTGCTTCGCCGCCGCGATTCCGTCCAGAACCTGCCCAAGGTCGCCGCCTCGGGTCACAGCACTGAATTTGGCCGGAATCAGACTGTCGAGGCTGACATTGATGCGACGCACGCCTGATTCTCTCAAAATTGGCGCGAAATGGGCAAGCCGGCTGCCATTGGTGGTCAGCGTCAGTTCGTCGAGCGCGCCGGATTGCACATGACGGCCAAGCTCTCGAATGAGGACGTCAACATCGCGCCGCGCCAGCGGTTCCCCGCCTGTAAGGCGAATTTTACGGATGCCATGCTTTATAAAACGCGCAGCAATCAGGGCGATCTCGGTATAATCGAGCAGGTCGCTACGCGGCAGGAATCTCTGTTGCTCGGGCATACAATAAGTGCACCGGAAATTGCACCGGTCGGTCACCGAAATTCGGAGATAATCGATTGTTCGCCCGAAATTGTCCTGCATCGTGTAACTGACCTATCTGTCTTGTTTCGTGCTGGCAACGGTTGCGAAAGGCTTTTCGGATATTGTCGCAAGATGGATTCGGTAATTGCCACGGCAGCGAAGAAGATTTCGCCTGCGCGCGACGCGCAGTTGTGGCTATCTGCGTTTGAGGCAAGTGCATCGCGGGGGGCCGTCCTGTTCCTTGTCGGAATTCGTGATCTGAAGCAGGTCAATGACTTGCATGGGCGTGAAACAGGCAATGTTGTTATCGCTGAAATCGGGAGAAGGATCGCGGGCTTTGCGCCGTCCATCTCGGGAACCATCCTGACGGCTCGCTTACCGGGCAGGGAATTCCTGATCATTGCAGGCGCCACTGGACAATATGAAGCTGAGCAAGTCGCGCGGAAGCTTTTGACACTGCTTGGTGCGCCGCTGCACCATCCTGACGGCGATCTGCATATCAGCCCGCGCATCGGAATCGCGCTATCAAGGCCCGGCCAGTCGGGAGCCCAATTGCTGGCAGCGGCATCGAGTGCGCTTTCGGCTGCCTATTCGCATAAGGGGCGGAAATATCGCTTTGCAGATAGCGAGGCGAGCGTCGACAGCCAGCGAAATTCACGCCTCGACAAGGGCCTTCGTCAGGCGCTGACGCAACGGGAAATCGCGATCTACTTCCAACCGCAATTTGAGGTTGCTTCGGGAAATCTGGTGGGGGCGGAGGCACTAGCGCGCTGGACCCATCCCGACTTTGGCGAGATTGGCGCCGAGGAACTGTTTGCAGCGGCGGACCGTTGCGATCTGCGTGAAGAATTGTCTTACGCTATCCAGAAGCAGGCCGTGGGTTTTGCAAAGCTATGGCCGGATGCGTTACATCTTTCTATCAACCTTGGGGCCGAGGAACTTGCCGATGATCATGCGTCCCGATTGCTTTCGATACTTGATGAAGCCAGATTTCCGTTCGATCGCCTGACCGTCGAATTGACCGAAGAGAGCATCGTCCGCGATTTTGACCTGGCACTTTCGCAATTGGAAATGATGCGGGCGAAGGGCGTTTGCGTGGCTATCGACGATTTTGGTACGGGCTATTCCAGCCTTGCCTATCTTAAAAGCCTGCCACTCGATTATCTCAAGATTGACAAGGGAATGACCGCTGATATTAGCGGCAATCCGCGTGACCTGATCGTGCTGCGTGCCATCATTGCGTTGGGTAAGGCTCTGGGTCTGCGCATAATCGCAGAGGGTGTCGAGAAAGACAGCGAACTCGAAATGCTGCGCGCCGAGGGATGTGATTATTTTCAGGGCTATCTGCGTTCGCCGCCCTTATCAGCCGAGCAGTTCCTGAATTTCATCAATCAGGCGCGTTGATCAGCCAGCCCTTCGGGCCAGTCCGGCGAGACCTTTCGACAGCTGCAGACAGCCGTTGAGTTTGCTGGATGGGTCCGGCCAGTTGCGGTTGATGACCAGCTTACTATCCGGCCTGAGTTTCGCCGTAGCACCGAGCCTTTCGACATAAGCGAGAAGGCCTGCAACATTTGGCGGGCGGTCTTCATGGAAGCTGACCAGCGCACCGCGGGGCCCAACCTCAATCTTTGCAACTTGCGCCGCCAATGCGTTCTGCTTGATTTCGATCAGCTTGAGCAGGTTTTGCGTCGGCTCGGGTATCGGCCCAAAGCGGTCCGACATTTCGGCGGCAAAGCCTTCGATATCCTGCGCCTCGTCGAGATCGTTCAGGCGACGATACAGCGCCATGCGCACCGACAGGTCTGGCACATAGTCGTCAGGGATCAGGATTGGTGCGTCGACTGTTATCTGCGGCGAGAATCTGTCACGCGGTTTGGCAAGGCCATGAGCCTGTGCACGGACGGCGACGACTGCTTCTTCGAGCATCGACTGGTACAACTCGAAGCCTACCTCGCGGATATGGCCAGACTGCTCGTCACCAACCAGATTGCCGGCACCGCGTATATCGAGATCGTGGCTGGCTAACTGGAACCCGGCGCCCAGCGTGTCGAGATCGCTCAACACCTTCAGCCGCTTCTCGGCAGTCTCGCTGAGTACACGGTCGGCGGGCTGGGTCAGATAGGCATAGGCACGAGCCTTGGATCGGCCAACACGCCCGCGAAGCTGGTAAAGCTGGGCAAGGCCGAACCGGTCTGCGCGGTGGACGATCAGCGTGTTGGCGCTGGGAATATCGAGCCCGCTTTCGATGATCGTGGTCGACAGCAACACATCATAGCGTTTGTCGTAGAATGCGGTCATCCGCTCCTCGATTTCACCGGCGGCCATCTGGCCATGTGCGGTGACGAATTTCGCTTCGGGCACATGATCGCGCAGATATTCCTCGACTTCGGCAAGGTCGGAGATGCGCGGCACGACGAAGAAGCTCTGGCCTCCACGATAATGTTCGCGCAGCAATGCTTCGCGGATCACTACCTGGTCCCAGGGCATCACATAGGTGCGCACGGCCAGACGGTCGACCGGCGGGGTCTGGATGACTGACAATTCGCGCAGGCCCGACATCGCCATCTGCAAGGTGCGCGGGATCGGCGTCGCCGTTAGCGTCAGCATATGGACATCGGTTTTGAGCGCTTTGAGTTGTTCCTTGTGATTCACGCCAAAGCGCTGCTCTTCATCGACGATGACGAGGCCCAGTTTGCGGAATTTGATCGACTTGGCGAGCACGGCGTGGGTGCCGATGACAATGTCGACCGAGCCATCGGTCAGGCCTTCGCGGGTGCGTGTTGCTTCTGCAGATGGAACAAGACGGGAGAGCCGCCCAAGTTTCACAGGTGTGTCGGCGAAGCGTTCAACGAAATTGGTGTAGTGCTGGCGTGCCAGCAAAGTTGTCGGCGCAATCACCGCGACCTGATAGCCCGCCATAGCAGCGGCAAAAGCTGCGCGCATTGCTACCTCGGTTTTGCCAAAACCAACGTCGCCACAGACCAACCGATCCATAGGCTTGCCGCTCGACAGGTCTTCCAGCACCTCTGCGATCACCCGTTCCTGATCGTCGGTTTCGGCATAGGGGAAACGGTCAACAAAGGCGGCATAGCCCGCATCCTCGACCTCGATCAGCGCGCCGGGCCGCAACGCGCGTTCGGCGGCGGTTCGGATCAGCTCATGCGCGATTGCGGTGATGCGTTCCCTGAGCTTGGCCTTGCGCCGCTGCCACGCCTCTCCGCCCAGCCTGTCGAGCGTGACTGCGCCGTCGGAATTGCCATAACGTGAGAGGACGTCGATATTCTCGACCGGAACATAGAGCCGGTCGCCGCCTGCATAGGTCAGCGCCACACAATCATGCGGGCTTTGGCCCACGGGGATTGACGCCAGCCCTTCATAACGGCCGATGCCATGTTCGACATGGACGATCATGTCTCCTGGCGTAAGTGCCGCCATTTCGGCGAGGAAGGCGTCGGCGCTCTTCTTGTTTTTGCGGCGACGGACAAGGCGGTCGCCCAATATGTCCTGTTCGGAAACCAACACTACGTCGGGCGAGGCAAAGCCGTGGTCAATGGGCAGAACCACCATTGCCGCCGATTTGCCCGCAGCAGCGCCCAATGCAGCCTGCCAGCCATCGGCCTCTACGAGCTTGGGGGCACCGTGATCGGTGAGCAAGCCTTTGAGCCGCTCGCGCGCACCCGCTGAGTAGCTTGCAACAATCGCTTTTTGCCCGGAGCGGATGCTGTCCTTCAGATAGGCAGAGACCGCCTCATAGACATTGTCCTTGCGCGCCCGTTCAGGTGCAAAGTCGCGGCCTGCGGAAATGCCGAAATCGATGGTGTCGGCGGCGTCCGGTGCTGCGAACGGTGTCAAAAGGTGACTGTTATGCGCATCGAGCAGCGTTTCAAGCTCGTCGCTACCCAGATAGAGTTTTTCGGGTGCCAACGGGCGATAGCTACCGGGGCTCGCCGACTGCGCTTTTTCGCGGTTGGCGTGATAATCGGCAATCGCTTCGAACCGCGCTTCGCCCGCAGCAAGCGCAGCCTGATCGCGCAGGATCAGGGTATCGCGGTCGAGATGGTCGAGTAGGGTAACAAGCCGCTCTTCAAACAAGGGCAGCCAATGGTCCATGCCTGCCAGTCGGCGTCCCTCAGATACCGCCTGATACAGCGGATCGCCGGTCGCCGTTGCCCCGAACAGATCGCGATATTGGGTGCGGAAGCGGCGCACCGCATCCTCGTCCATCAAGGTTTCGACTGCGGGCAGAAGCGCAAACCGGTCGATAGTGCCAATGCTGCGCTGGTCCTGAGTCGAGAAGCGGCGGATGGTTTCAATCTCGTCACCGAAGAAGTCGAGCCGAAGGCCATCGTCGCTACCCGCCGGGATCAGGTCGACAAGGCTGCCGCGAATGGCAAACTCGCCCGCCTCGGCCACGGTATCGACGCGGAAATAACCATTGGCCTGCAGCAAGCTGGCCAGTTTCTCGCGATTGATCGATACGCCTGAAGAAAGAATGGCGCCTGTCTGGCGTATACGGAAGGGCGTGACAACTCGCTGGATCATCGCGCCGATGGTTGTCAGCAGCACGCGCTTGGATTTGGTCGGATGCTGCAGCGCATTGAGCGTTGCCATGCGCTGGCTGGTGATCACCGTCGATGGCGAGGCGCGGTCATAGGGCAGGCAGTCCCAGGCCGGGAATTGCAGGATTTCCAGCTCTGGCGCGAAAAAGGGAATGGTGTCGGCCAGCGAGCGCATCGCGGCATCATCAGGCGCTATATAGAGCGTCGCGCCCTTCGCCCCGCGCGCAAGGTCGGCGACCAGCAGGGGTGTGAACCCAGCGGGCACCGACGCAAGCGTCAGCGGGCGATCCGCCTTCAGGATGCGTTGCAGGTCGGTCATTCGCTCAGTCGGCTTTGGTCAGTCCGGCAGGCAGCGAAATATAATCGAGCCGCATCAGCAGATCGAGCATCGGCCCTTCCCATTTTGCAGGAACGGGCAGGGTGCGCATGGCCCAACCCATGATGTCGACATCCTGTTCTTCGAGCAATGCTTCGAACCAGGCGAAATCCGCGTCGGACCATACAGCATGATAATTGTCGAAGAAACCGCCGACAATCGCATCGGCCTCTCGCGTGCCACGATGGTGGGCGCGGAAATGCAGTTTGCGAAGATAGGAGGCCCGGTCCATGATTTGTCTCGAAGATAGTGGAATGATGGCCAGCGGCCTATATAGTGCCCCTAGTCATGCGGCCCGATATTCTCAATCCTTCATTTGCCGAAGTGGAAACGCTGAAAGGCGTGGGGCCGGGCATTGCGCGACCGCTCGACCGTCTAGGGCTGAAGCGGGTGAAGGATCTGCTTTACCATTTCCCGACAGGCTGGACCTATCGCAAAAACGTGAAAGTCGTCGACGAGGGCGATGTCGGGCAGAACATCATTGTCACACTGGTTATCGCCGATCACCGCTCGGGCGGTAGCGCACGCAGCCCGTTGCGGATTCACGGTGTTGATAGCGAAGGCAATTATCTGACCCTGACCTTCTTTGGTCGAACTGGGTCCTGGGCCAAGAAACAGTTGCCGGTCGGCGAAACCCGGATCGTTTCCGGCAAGCTGGAACGCTATGGCGACGAACTTCAGATCGTGCATCCGGACCATATCGCACCTGTTGGCGATACCAAGCCAGTTGCGCTGATAGAGCCTGTCTATCCACTGTCAGAGGGTGTCACCAGCAATCGCCTGCATGGCCTCGTCCTGCAGGCTCTGGAGCGTGTGCCCGCACTCGAAGAATGGATCGAGCCATCTTTGCTCGCAGAGCGCAAATGGCAAAGCTGGAGCCAGTCTATCTCGACGGTCCACCACAAGGACAACCAGTCTGCGCGCAATCGGCTGGCCTATGACGAACTGTTTGCGAACCAGCTGGCCATGCGGCTTGTTCGCGCTTCGCTTGACAGACGTCGCGGCCCCCAAATCAGCGGCGATGGCAGGCTGATTTCGCAGTTGCGGCTGCCTTTTGCGCTCACAGGCGCGCAAAGGCGTGTGATTGGGGAGATAGAGGGCGATCTGGCGCAGACGCGCCCGATGTTGCGCTTGCTGCAGGGCGATGTCGGCTCGGGGAAGACAATGGTGGCGTTGCATGCCTTGCTGCGTGCTGTGGAAGCGGGGAAGCAAGGCGCGATGCTCGCGCCAACCGAAATCCTGGCGCGCCAGCATCTGGTGAGCCTGCAGGCGTCACTGGCGGGGCTTCCTGTGAACGTCGCGATCCTGACTGGACGCGAGAAAGGGCGAGTGCGCGAATCGGTACTGATGGGTTTGGCCGATGGCTCGATTGACATCCTTGTTGGCACGCACGCGATTTTTCAGGAGGCGGTTACTTACAAGGCGCTGGCACTCGCCATAATCGATGAACAACACCGATTTGGCGTAAGCCAGCGGCTGATGCTCTCGCGCAAGGGGCAGGGCGTTCCGCATCTTTTGGTGATGACGGCAACCCCGATCCCGCGCAGTCTTGCACTTGCTTGCTATGGCGAAATGGACATATCGGCGATCGACGAAATGCCGCCGGGGCGAACGCCAGTTGAAACGCGGGTCATCTCCGAAGAGCGCCTGCCTGAACTGATCGACGGTGTTGCGCGGCATCTGGCGAGCGGAAAGCAGGCCTTTTGGGTTTGTCCGTTGGTCGAGGAAAGTGAGCGCAGCGAACTCGCGGCCGCCGAACAGCGCGCCGCGATGTTGAAGCTTCGCTTTGGAAATCAAGTCGCATTGGTACACGGTCGGATGAAAGGCCCTGAAAAAGACGCCGTGATGGAAGGCTTTGCCGCCGGAAAAACGCGGCTGCTCGTTGCGACGACTGTGATCGAAGTCGGCGTCGATGTGCCCAATGCCAGCTTGATGATAGTTGAGGCAGCAGATCGATTTGGTTTGGCGCAATTGCACCAATTGCGCGGACGGGTAGGTCGCGGCAGTGAGAAATCGTCGTGCATCCTCGTTCGTTCGATACAGGTCAGCGAAACGGCCCGTGCACGACTTGCCTTGATGCGCGAAACCAATGACGGGTTTCGTATCGCGGAAGAGGATTTGAAGCTGCGCGGAGCAGGAGAGTTGCTGGGAACGCGGCAATCGGGGGACAGCCCGTTTCGGGTGGCGACCGACGAGCAGGTCCGTGAATTGATCGGTGCCGCATCAGCCGATGCCCGCTTGCTGGTCGATCGTGATGGCGGATTGGATGGGCCGCGTGGTGCTGCGGCCCGTATTGCATTGTATCTGTTTGAACGCGATGCGGGCCTGGCAACGCTGCGCGGTGGTTAGCGGACCTTCGGCCCGACAACGTCGACCAGCGCCATGAAATCGGGCAGCCGCACGACACGTTCGAACTGAAATCCTGCGCGACCATCGACCGACCATATAAGATGCGCTTCAATGCGGCCGATAACAGGCAGACGCATTTCGATGCGATCGCCATGTTCAAATACCGTGTTGTTGTCGATCATGAACCCGTGCGCCGAAATATTGGCGATATGCAGTTTCTGCTCGCCATGTTTCTTGCTGTCAGCCAGCACATGATAGCTCGCCCGATGCCGGGCGGCACGACGCATGTCGTAATTTTCATCAATTGCCGGTTGTGCCATGTCTTTTGTCCTGTCTCGACGAGGGTCGCAGGACTGGTGTGACAGGCTTTTACGAAAAAATGGTAAAATCTCGTCGCAAGAAATTTTACTGAATTATCCGAATTCGATCAAACCGTGCTTCTTTTTTCCAGCAGAAATACGAACCATTTCTCCAGCCTTTGAAATCGTTGCATTTTCATCAGAGATCGCCTCGCCATCGATCCTTGCACCGCCGCCTGAAATAAGTCGACGCGCCTCTTTCTTCGAAGCCGAAAGACCAAGCGCAACCATGGCATCAACTAGCGAAATTTCCGATTCGGTAACCACAATCGTGGGTAACGCTTCCCCGCCGGAACCCTCTTCAAAGGTTTTGCGGGCGGTTTCTGCCGCCGCAGCGGCGGCTTCCGATCCATGCGCCATAGTTGTCGCCGCATCGGCAAGAACTTTCTTGGCCTCGTTAATTTCCGAGCCCTGCAGGGACTCCAGACGTCCGATCTCGGCGAGATCGATGTCGGTGAACAGCCGCAGGAAGCGACCAACATCGGCATCCTGCGTGTTGCGCCAGAATTGCCAATAATCATAAGCTGGAAGCTGATCATGGTTCAGCCAGACAGCACCTTTGGCCGTCTTACCCATCTTGGCACCGTCTGCCGTCGCCAGCAGCGGCGTCGTTAGACCATAAACCTCCAGAGCATCCATGCGGCGCGACAATTCGATGCCGTTGACGATATTGCCCCATTGGTCCGATCCGCCCATTTGCAGACGCACGCCCATTTCCTGCGCCAGATGGCGAAAGTCATAGCCTTGCAGGATCATGTAGTTGAACTCGAGGAAGGTCATCGGCTGTTCGCGATCGAGCCGCAGCTTCACCGAATCGAATGACAGCATCCGATTGATGGTGAAATGCGTGCCGACTTTCTGAAGCATTTCAATATAGCCGAGCTTACCCAGCCAATCATGGTTGTTGACCATGACTGCATCGGTCGGGCCATCGCCAAACTTCAGGAAACGGTCGAAGATCGTTTTGATTGAGGCGATATTGGCTTCGATAGTTTCGTCGCTGAGCATCTTGCGACTTTCATCGCGTCCTGTCGGGTCGCCGATCCGCGTAGTGCCCCCGCCCATCAGAACAATGGGCTTGTGTCCTGTCTGTTGCAGGCGACGCAGCATCATGATTTGCACGAGCGATCCGACGTGCAGCGAAGGCGCCGTGGCATCGAAACCGATGTAAGCCGGGACGACCTGCTTTGCGGCGAGCGCGTCCAGACCGTCCGCATCGGTTAGCTGGTGGATATAGCCGCGACTATCGAGTAGGCGCAGAAGATCGGATTTATACTGGCTCATGTCGGTCTCTGGAAAGAATTCGGGGCCGCCTAGCATGGAGTTTCGCGCTTGGCCAAGCATTCTATGAAATGTCACCCGGACACACCGGCGAAAATCGTTGACGAATTTACCGTCGAAATTGAACGGCCCAGCGTTGGTCGTATCTGGATTCGGTACCATGTCGAGGCGCCGATCGACGAATTGGAACTGGGGCGGCCGGGCGAACCCGAGCGTCGCGACGAGCTTTGGAAGACTACTTGCTTCGAAGCTTTTGTAAGAGAAGCGGGCAGCGACACCTATCTGGAGTTCAACTTCGCGCCGTCCAGCGCATGGGCAGCGTACTGCTTCACGGGCTATCGCAATGGAATGACCGATTTGCCGATGGCTTCGGCGCCCGAGCTAGGCAATGATGCCAGCGAAAGCCATTTCGCGCTGGAGGCCGTTTTTGAGCTTCCTTCTGAATTACGCGACAAGGATTTGCAGATGGCTATCACCGCCGTGATCGAGGAGCTGGACGGCACCAAATCCTATTGGTCGTTAGCGCATTCTTCTGGCGTACCTGACTTTCACCATCCCGATTGCTTTACGCTGCGACTTCCGGCACGAGCCGAGCCATGATCAAATTCGGTATCGACCGCCTGCTTTCCGAACCCGAACTGCGCCGCGAGTTGGCGGGCAAAAGGGTTGCTCTGGTTGCTCATCCGGCGTCTGTGACGGCCGGGCTACAACATTCGCTCGATGCGTTGATTGCCACGGGAGATATCAACATCTCCGCTGCATTCGGCCCGCAGCATGGGCTAAAGGGTGATAAGCAGGACAATATGGTTGAGTCTGCGGATTTCACCGATCCCGTTTACAACATTCCGGTGTTCAGCCTTTACGGTGAGGTGCGCCGTCCTTCGGGGCAGATGATGTCGACCTTTGATGTCGTGCTGGTCGATCTTCAGGATCTAGGTTGCCGGATCTACACCTTCATCACCACCTTGCTCTACATCCTCGAAGAGGCCGCGAAGCATGGCAAGTCCGTCTGGGTGCTAGACCGTCCCAATCCTGCTGGACGACCGATTGAAGGCCTGACGCTGCAGGCAGGCTGGGAGAGTTTTGTCGGAGCCGGACCTATCCCGATGCGCCACGGCCTGACGTTGGGAGAGCTCGGCCATTGGTTTGTCGATCATTTCAAACTCGACGTCGATTATCGCGTCGTCGAGATGGACGGCTATCGTCCTGACGAGGGCCCCGGCTTTGGCTGGCCGTCGGAAGAGCGTGTCTGGATCAATCCAAGCCCGAATGCTGCCAATCTCAACATGGCGCGTGCTTATGCAGGCACAGTGATGCTCGAAGGCGCAACGCTGAGCGAGGGCAGGGGCACGACGCGCCCGCTCGAGCTTTTCGGAGCGCCTGATATCGATGCGCGTCTCGTCATGGCTGAAATGGAACGCCTCGCACCCAAATGGCTGCGCGGATGCAAGATGCGCGAAATCTGGTTCGAACCCACCTTCCACAAGCATGTCGGCAAGATGTGCCACGGTGTGCATATCCATGCCGAGGGCGATTTTTATAGCCATCAGGATTTCCAGCCCTGGCGATTGCAAGCATTGGCCTTTAAAGCGATCCGTCGCCTCTATCCCGATTATCCTTTGTGGCGCGGCACTGATTTCAAATATGAATACACCAATGATGTCCTCGCCATCGACGTGATCAATGGCGGGCCATTGTTGCGCGAATGGGTCGATGATGCCGCCGCGATGCCGTCCGACCTTGACCTTGCCGCAAAGGCAGACGAAAACAGTTGGGGAGAGGAGAGGCAACGCTATCTCCTATATTGAGGAGAGACAAGTTGACGACAGAGCCCGCAAAGGCCGAATTGCCAAAATCACCCAATTCGCTGCGTTTGACGCTTTGGGTTTTGCTCATCGTCTACATCTTCAATTTTCTCGATCGTCAGATCGTCAATATTCTCGCCGAGCCCATCAGCCGCGATTTGGGTCTCAGCGATACGCAAATCGGCCTGATGACGGGCATCGCCTTTGCCGCTTTCTACACATTCCTTGGCATTCCCATTGCGCGCTACGCAGACCGACCCAAAACCAACCGTGTCGGGCTAATATCGGTTTCGCTGATTATCTGGTCCGGGATGACGGCGCTGTGCGGCGTTGCGCAGAACTTTGTCCAACTGCTGCTCGCGCGCATTGGCGTTGGCGTGGGGGAGGCAGGTTGCACGCCTGCGGCACATTCGCTGATTGCAGACCTGGCTCCACCGGAAAAGCGGGCGTCGGCAATATCCTTTTATTCGCTCGGCATTCCGATTGGGTCGCTGCTCGGCATGGTGATTGGTGGCTTGGTCGCTGACGCTTATGGCTGGCGCGCAGCTTTCCTCATCGCGGGTCTTCCGGGACTGGCGTTGGCGGCTTTGGTTTTTCTGGTTCTGCGTGACCCGCGGATGGCCGCACATATACAGACTGCAGAACCAAAGCCTGCGATTTCAACGGCAGAAGCATTCAAGGAAATCCTCGCCTCGCGCGCATTCATCATGCTCGCGATCGGCGGCGCGATGGCGGCGTTTTTGAGCTATGGCAAAGCGACTTGGACCACCATTTTCTTCCAGCGCACGCATGAACTTTCGCCGGGCGAAGTCGGCTTCTGGTTCGGAATCGGCGGCGGTATTGCTGGGATCCTCGGAACTTTCGCAGGGGGCTGGTTTGCGGATACCTATGGCAAGGTGAACCGACGCCATGTGCTGACCGCACCTGCGATTGGTATGCTGTGCGCTATTCCAATCGCGATCAGTGCCTATTGGGTGCAGGAATGGTGGTACGCGCTCATCCTGATTTTGACGCCGACTTTCCTGAATTCGATGTATGTCGGACCAGCCTACAGCTGCGCGCAGGGGCTTGTCCCCATCCGCGCGCGCGCGATGGCGTCGGCAGTCTTGCTGTTTGCACAGAATTTGATCGGGCTTGGACTGGGGCCGCTATTCTTCGGCATGCTGTCGGACGGCATCAAGCCTATAGCGGGCGATGAAAGTGTGCGTTGGGTGCTCTACGGGGCGGCGCTGTTAGGCGTCATCCCCTCCTTTTTCTTCTGGAGGGCGAGCCTGCATCTGAACAAGGAATTGGACCAGAAAGGCTGAGCTTTACTCAGCCATTTTTGCGCACCAATTCGCGCATGGCATCGTCGAGCCCTTCAAGGGTCAAAGGATACATGCGGTCTTTGACCAGCTCCTTGATGATCTTGGTCGACTGCGAATAATTCCAATGCGCTTCGGGCGTGGGATTCAGCCAGACCGTCGCCGGATATGTGTTGACCATGCGCTGCAGCCAGACGGCACCTGCCTCTTCATTGAAATGCTCGACCGACCCACCGGGATGCGAGATTTCATATGGGCTCATCGCAGCATCGCCAACGAAGATCAGCTTATAGTCGTGCGGGAATTTGTGCAGCACTTCCCAAAGTGGCGTACGCTCGGCGAAACGGCGGCGATTGTCTTTCCAGACGCCTTCATAAACGCAGTTGTGGAAGTAGAAGAATTCGAGATTTTTGAACTCTGCCGTGGCGGCGCTGAACAGCTCCTCGCACAGCTTGATGAACGGATCCATTGATCCGCCAACGTCAAGAAACAGCAAAACCTTGATGGCGTTGCGTCTTTCGGCCCGCATATGGATATCGAGCCAACCTTGCCGCGCGGTACCGTTGATTGTGCTATCGATATCCAGCTCATCCTGCGCGCCTTCGCGAGCGAATTTCCTGAGGCGGCGCATCGCGATCTTGATATTACGCGTGCCCAGTTCCTTGGTGTTATCAAGATTCTGGAATTCGCGTTTTTCCCAAACTTTCAAGGCACGCTTGTGCTTCGATTCGCCGCCAATTCGGACGCCTTCGGGGTTGTAACCATTGTTGCCGAAGGGCGACGTTCCACCCGTACCAATCCACTTATTGCCACCTTCGTGGCGCTTTTGTTGTTCCTCGAGCCGCTTTTTCAGCGTCTCCATGATCTCGTCCCAACTGCCGAGTGACTTGATCTTTTCCATTTCCTCAGGGGTAAGGAATTTTTCGGCGATCGCCTTCAGCCAGTCTTCCGGGATTTCGGCGGTGTTGGTGCCATATTCGGAAAGAATACCCTTGAAGACCTTGTTGAACACCTGGTCGAAACGGTCGAGCTGGGCTTCGTCCTTCACCAAAATCGCCCGCGATAGATAGTAGAATTCCTCGGGACTCTGCTCGATCACATCGGCGTCCAACGCTTCGAGCAACGCCAGATGTTCCTTCAAGGATGCCGGGATGCCGGCAGAGCGGAGCTCGTCTAGGAAATTGAAGAACATTTGTGCGCTTCCGATTAATCAGCTGATTAACAAATTCATGGCCTGACGGGATGCTTTCGTCAACCGAATTGGAAGCGGACATTTTAACCAGTCGCTAAGCAATCCCGTTTACCATGTTTGCAAGCTGGATAAGGGCTCGCAATAATATGGAAAACCTGGCTTTGCAGACAAATAGATGGATCGACGATACCGCAAAGATATGCGGTGAAGTTGCCGTGGATTGTTCGGATACCGCAGGAACGGTTGAACAGGCAACGAAAGCGGCAGACGATTTGCGCCGCGAACATGGTTTGCTCGAAGCGATCACGGACAAGCTGACCAACGAAATCGAAAATGTGGCGCACGCAACCGAGGAAGCCAAGGAGCTTTCAGACGCAGCCCGCGAAAAACTGGAAGCCAGCCATACAACCATTGAAAACTCGATGGCCGGATTCTCGGACATGATTGATCTAATCAATCGCTTGGGTAATCATATTGCCGGATTTGCCGCGGCAATGGAGCAGGTGAAGCGGGCGTCGCAGGCAATCGATAGCATCGCGCGGACGACCAATATGCTTGCGTTGAACGCAGCGATTGAGGCGCAAAAAGCGGGTGAGGCGGGGCAGACTTTTGCCGTTGTCGCTGCCGAAGTGAAAAAGCTTGCGCTCGATTCGCGAACGGCAGCGGTTGAAATTACGGGTACGGTCAATTCATTGGCAGCAGAAGCCGAAAAGCTGGCAGTGGAAATCGGTACCGGTATCGAAGGCAGCGGAGAGGCACAGGCCCAGTTTGCCAATATGGAGGACTTGCTGGGCGGATTGACACAGATTGTCGGTCAGGTTGACGATCGAACCAGCGAGATTGCGATCAACACTGCTGCCATAAATCAGGGATTGGCCGAATCGCGCAAGGTGCGCGTCGCAGTCGCCCAGGCGAATGATCAGATGCACGATCGGCTGCAGGTGGCTCATAAGGAGCTTGCCGAGCTCGAACTTCGCGCAAATACGATGTTTGACAAGATTGTGCATAGCGGGATGTCAAAAGATGACAGTGCTTTTGTCGAACTCGCACTCGAGAAAAACCGGGAAGTCGTTCAACTGACCGAAGCCGCGATCGAGGCGGGCGAATTGACGCTCGATGCTTTGTTTGATGAAAATCTGGTTCTCATTCCAGGAAGCAATCCGCCGCGCTTCACCTCAAAGCTGACAATATGGGCAGACAAGAACTGGCGCCCCTTCTATGATCGGACCAAGGCGCTGCGCCCTGAAATATTGACCGTTGTCTGCACGAGCCGGCATGGTTTCCTGCCTACCCATTTGAGCGAATTTTCGCGCGCGCCGACTGGCGATCTGGCGCATGACACGCGATATTGCCGCAACGGTCGTGTGTTCAACGAGGAAGGCATCGATCTGATCGCAAAAGCCAGCGAGCAGGATTATATGATGGCCGTCTATCGCCACACCGGCGCGACGTCGCAGGGCGGAAATCGCAATTCAGCTGTCGTCCGCAACGTCTATGTCCCGCTGCGAATAAAAGGCCGCCGTTGGGGCGACCTCGAAGTTGCCTATATCCTCTAGGATCAATTACCCTGACGGCGCGCCATGAATGCCAACCGTTCGAACAGCATTACATCCTGTTCGTTCTTGAGCAACGCGCCGTGGAGCGGCGGAATTGCCTTGGTTGGATCGCGGTTCTGCAGGACGTCAAGCGGCATGTCTTCATGCAGAAGCAGTTTCAGCCAGTCGAGCAATTCGCTGGTTGAAGGCTTTTTCTTGAGGCCCGGCACCTCACGGATGTCGTAGAAGATATCCATCGCTTTCGAGACCAGCATTTTCTGGATACCCGGGAAGTGGACGTCGATGATCGCTTGCATCGTCTCGCGATCGGGGAATTTGATATAATGGAAGAAGCAGCGGCGCAGGAACGCATCGGGCAGTTCCTTCTCGTTGTTGGACGTAATGACCACGATTGGGCGCTCGATGGCCCGGATGGTCTCGTGCGTCTCATAGACATAGAATTCCATCCGATCGAGTTCCTGCAACAGATCGTTCGGAAACTCGATGTCGGCTTTGTCGATCTCGTCAATCAGCAAGACGGGTAGCTTTTCCGAGGTGAAGGCTTCCCACAATTTGCCGCGCTTGATGTAATTGCGGATATCGTGAACGCGCTCGTCACCCAATTGGCTGTCACGCAAGCGAGCGACGGCGTCATATTCGTAGAGGCCTTGATGTGCCTTGGTGGTGGATTTAATGTTCCACTCGATCAACGGAGCATCCATGGCTTTGGCGATTTCCTGCGCCAGTACGGTCTTGCCCGTTCCCGGTTCGCCCTTGACGAGAAGCGGACGACGCAGCTTTACCGCCGCATTCACGGCAACTTTCAGATCGTCAGTCGCGACATAATTTTTGGTGCCGTCAAAGCGCATCTATCTTCCCCGATTTAATCACACGATTAACCGATAAGCAGCGAAAAGCCGCAATGCAACAGGCTTTGTGAGGCGTGGGGTTTTTATTCGCTGAGAAGTGCGTGGTGGCGGGCAGCAATCACTTGCCAAAGGCCGCGTTGCTGCGCCAGCATCTGGTCACGACCAAAAGTCATTGCGCGTTGAGTAGCGGCACTGCCGGCCAGTTTCCGCGCAACGTCTGCGGTTGCTTCGCGATCTGGAAGCAGGCAGGCGGGAGCTTCGATACCCAGTCGCAGCGCTACATAATCGAGCAGCGGGCGGCTGCGTTGCCAGTCAAGAGCGAAGGCCATTGCCGCACCCGCGGGACAACCGATACGGTCCGAAGTTGCCAGCATTTCCATGCTGCGCCCCTGATTTTCAATAAGGCCGTTTACACGATCCTGGCCGACTTGCCGGTGGATCGGGCCAGCCTCGACCGTCAGGCGATTGAGGAATACACGTTCGAGGGCAAAAGCGTCAATTGCTTGAACCAGCCATTCACGGGCATCCTGTTCGACAATTTTTTGTCCGGCAAAGTCGATCACGCCTGGATGACGGCCAAAACATATGTTCATGAAATGCGCGATATCGGCCTTGAGCGCCGGACGGCACAATTTGACCTGCGTGCGCAGTTGAGAGCCGTTGTCGCTCTTTTCGAGAAAGGCGATCAGGGGCGCGACGATGGGGTCGCAGCCCTGCGCAGCTACGCTGTCGACAAATTGCCGCCCGAAATCCAGTTGATTACTGGCTGTCAGTCCCATTCCGCACTCCGGCTTGCGCTGACTGGTAAAGGCAGCACTACAAGTCGGAAATATCAGCAAAATCTAAACGGGAAGTTTACGGCCCGCCGAAGCGTTTACTGATCGAGGAACGAACGCATCTTGCGCGAGCGCGACGGATGCTTGAGCTTCCGCAATGCCTTGGCTTCGATCTGACGGATACGTTCACGCGTAACGCTGAACTGCTGACCAACCTCTTCCAAAGTGTGATCAGTGTTCATCCCTATGCCGAAGCGCATGCGCAGCACACGTTCTTCACGCGGCGTCAGGCTGGCTAGAACGCGGGTGACCGTTTCCTTGAGGTTGGCCTGGATAGCCGCATCGACAGGAATGATCGCATTCTTGTCTTCGATGAAATCACCAAGGTGGCTGTCTTCCTCGTCACCGATAGGTGTTTCGAGGCTGATCGGTTCCTTGGCGATTTTCATCACCTTGCGGACCTTTTCCAGCGGCATCGAAAGGCGTTCGGCCATTTCTTCGGGGGTCGGCTCGCGGCCCTGTTCGTGCAGGAACTGACGGCTGCAGCGCACAAGTTTGTTGATCGTTTCGATCATGTGCACCGGAATACGGATAGTACGCGCCTGATCAGCGATCGATCGGGTGATCGCTTGCCGGATCCACCAGGTCGCATAAGTACTGAACTTATAGCCGCGGCGATATTCAAACTTATCGACCGCCTTCATCAGGCCGATATTGCCTTCCTGAATGAGATCAAGGAATTGCAGGCCGCGATTGGTGTATTTCTTGGCGATTGAAATCACGAGGCGAAGGTTGGCTTCGACCATTTCCTTCTTCGCGATGCGCGCTTCACGCTCGCCCTTTTGCACCATGTTTACGATGCGGCGGAATTCGTTGAGGCTCATGCCAGTGTTGGCGGCAATGTCGGAGATTTCGCCACGAATGCGTTCGACGGCGTCAACTTCGCTTTCCGCGAATTTTGCCCATTTCTTGTCGAGTGCCGAGACGCTCTCAACCCAGCCTTCATCGAGTTCATGGCCCATATAGCGGTCAAGGAAATCCTTGCGCGGCACTTTGTGACGCTCGGCGAGGCGCAGCATCTGGCCGCCAAGCGCGGTCAGGCGGCGGTTGAACGAATAGAGCTGGTCAACCAGATATTCGATCTTGTTGGCATGGAACTGCACGCTTTCGACTTCTGCAGTCAGGTCTTCGCGCAACTTCTGATATTTGTTTTCCGCGGCCTTGGGGAATTCTCCGCTGGAGGCCATCGCGACCATGCGGTCGTTCTGGATCTTCGAGAACTGCTTGAACAGGCTGGTGATCGTCGCAAAGCGTTCGAGCGCAGCTGGCTTCAAAGCCTCTTCCATTTGCGCGAGGCTGAGGGTGTTGTCTTCCTCTTCCTCTTCAACCGGACGCGCGCGGCGCTCGGTCATGTCGTCTTCGTCCTCGTCGGCGCTCTGCTCTTCCTCGATATCTTCCTCTTCCTTGTAGGAAGGGCCGGCAGTCGCTTCGCTGATCTCGCCGTCATCCTCATCCTCACCGTCTTCGGTCAGGCTTTCAGGCGCCGGTTCCTTGGAAAGCATTGCGTCGAGATCGAGGATTTCGCGCAGTTGCATCTCGCCATTATTGAGAGCGTTCGACCATTCGATAATCGCGTGGAAGGTGATCGGGCTTTCGCAGAGCCCGAGAATCATTGTGTCGCGACCAGCTTCAATACGCTTGGCAATCGCAATTTCACCTTCGCGGCTGAGCAGTTCGACCGCGCCCATTTCGCGCAGATACATGCGCACAGGGTCGTCGGTCCGGTCGCCGGTGCCGGTCTTCTTGACCGTGGAGGTCAGCGAACGCGGGTCGTTCTCCGAGATATGGTCGACGGTTTCGGTATCGTCTTCTTCACGATCCTCGCCATCTTCGCCGGCTTCGTCGCTCTCGACAATCTGCACGCCCATATCGTTGATGGCCGACATCACATCTTCGATCTGCTCGGACGACATCTGATCCTGCGGCAGGGCTTCGTTCAGCTCGTCATAGGTCAGATAGCCACGACGCTTCGCCTTCGCGAGCAGCTTCTTCACCTGCGCGTCGTTGAGATCGATCAGCGGAGCATCGCCGCCAGTGCCGTCATCCATTTCGGGTTGCGTAGCCAAGTTTCTGTTTCCCCGTTAAATTACAAAAGGTCTTCGCGCTGCAACAGCGCAGCCAGACGCATGTCGAATTCCTGCTTTTCCTGTCGCAGCCGCTGTTGCTCGGCGAAATTGGCTTCAGTGAGATCGGTGCTCGCCAATTCGGTTGCCCTTTGCAGTGCTGCTTCCAACTCGGGCCGCTGCTTCATCAGCCGGATTGCTTCATCCAGCTGCCTGAAGGCCTGCGCCCCAGCCAGTTCCCCGTTGCCGGTTTGACGGCTGAACCCGAAGGCTGCACCATCAC
Organism: Sphingorhabdus sp.; assembly: GCA_017987825.1. Classification (GTDB taxonomy): domain Bacteria; phylum Pseudomonadota; class Alphaproteobacteria; order Sphingomonadales; family Sphingomonadaceae; genus Sphingorhabdus_B. The sequence continues at coordinate 23,709 of JAGNSY010000004.1, forward strand.
CCTGCAACAAGGCCTGCGCCATATTATACAGATCGACCCCTAATATGGTAAGCAAGGCCGCACTATCAAGTGTTTCTTTGCCTGAATGCGACAGCGTCGAATCGAGCATGGCTGACAGCAGCTTTGCATGGCCGGGGTCACGCGGAACGAGGTCGGCCAATGCCTCTTGGTGCCGGACGATCTGTGACGGCTCTCTGAGCAGCGCAGCAAGCACCCCGCGCACCAATATGTCCGTTCCCTGATGGCGGATCGCCTTGGCTTCATGCGAGGCTGGGGGAGGGGTGTTTGGCTTCCACGGACCGCGTTTTTGCTGGGTTGGGCGATAGGGCTGTTCGCGACGGGCAAACAAGGCGTCGAAACGCTCGCGAAAAGCATCGGCATAGTGCCGTCTTATCTCGGCATCGGCGATATTGGCCACATGGACGCCAAGGCGCTGTTTGAAACCGGCGCGATCCTCTGGGGTGCTGACCGGTTCCGCGGCAAGTTCGATTTTCCAGATTCGTTCGACCAATGGTTCGGAAGCATCGAGCAACTCGGCAAAGGCACGTGGGCCTGCGCTGCGCACCAAATCGTCGGGGTCTTGACCTTCAGGCAGCGTCACAAATTCGAGGCTGTGTCCTGGTTTAAGGCCGCCGAGTGCCCGTTGAGCCGCGCGGAAGGCGGCTTTCTGCCCAGCGGCATCGCCATCGAAGCAGAGCAGGGGCTTTGGCACCATGCGCCACAGCATCGTTATTTGCTGCTCGGTCAGCGCGGTTCCCAAGGGTGCGACTGCCTCGCCAAAGCCTGCCTGGGCAAGCGCGACGACATCCATATAGCCTTCGACCACAATCACCCGCCCTGAGGCCCGTGAGGCGGCTGAAGCCTTGTCGAGATTATAAAGCGTGCGTCCCTTGTCGAACAAAGGCGTATCAGGCGAGTTCAGATATTTGGGTTCGCCAGCGCCCAATATGCGCCCGCCAAAGGCGATCACGCGCCCCCTCGGATCGCGGATCGGGATCATCAGGCGACCGCGGAAGCGGTCATAAGGCTCCTTGTCTTCGACCGAGATCAACAAACCTGCCTCGACCAGCTTGTCGTCGCCAAAATGCTTGAGCGCCTCTTTCAGTTTGCCCCGGCTGTCTGGCGCAAAGCCGATACCGAAGGCCTTGATCGTCTCCGGCTTCAATCCGCGCCGTTCGCAATAGGCCCGGGCTTCGGCACCCTCCAACCCTAGGAATTGCGCGACAAACCAGTCCTGCGCTGCCGTCATGACGTCATATAGCGTGTTGGCGCGCTCGGCCTTGGCTGCGGCTTTCGGGTCGGCTGCGGGAACCTGCATGCCTGCGGCTTCGGCAAGCTCTTTCACCGCATCCATGAACGAAAGCCCACGCTGGTCTGTCATCCAGCGGATCGCGTCCCCATGTGCGCTACAGCCGAAGCAGTGGTAGAACCCCTTTTCATCGTTGATCGTGAAGCTGGGCGTCTTCTCGTTATGAAAGGGGCAGCAGGCCTTATATTCGCGCCCCGCCTTGGTCACCTTGATGCTGCGCCCGATCAGCGCAGAAAGCGTGGTCCGCGCGCGCAGTTCATCCAGCCATTGCGGGGTGAGGGTCAAATATTCCCCTCCCGCTTGCGGGAGGGGTTAGGGGTGGGGAGTGCCGCCCTGATTTGCATTAAAACCCCCTCCAAATTCTGGAAAATATCAACATTCGAAAACCGCAGCACCCTGTATCCTTGCAACTCCAACTGACGTGTCCGGAATTCATCATACTCGATTTGGCTATCATGCTGCCGTCCGTCCAGTTCGATCACAAGTTTTTCAAGCCGACAGACAAAATCGCAAATATAGCGACCAACAGGAATCTGGCGGCTGAATTTGAAGCCGTCGAGCTTCCGTCCGCTCAATTGCTGCCACAGCAAGCGTTCGGCGTCGGAAGCGTTTCGACGCAACTCCTGTGCACGGGCTGTCTGGCGATTGTAAGCGGGTGTGTTTCCCATAAGCCGATACTGCCCACCCCTAACCCCTCCCGCAAGCGGGAGGGGAACTTTTAGCTCAACGCCGCCTTCACCAGAGCGCTTGCCTTGCTCATATCGAGCTGGGGGCCGTGGCGTTCTTTCAGCGTCGCCATCACGCGGCCCATATCCTTGAGGCTGCTGGCTCCCAGTTCGGCCTTGATGGCTTCGATGGCGGCATTTGTCGCTGCCTCATCCATCTGCGCGGGCAGAAAGGTTTCGATAACCGCCAGCTCGGCCTTTTCGACATCGGCCAGTTCCTGACGGCCGCCCTGTTCGTAAAGCGTGATCGATTCGCGGCGCTGTTTGACCATTTTCTGCAATACTTCTACCACCACCGCGTCATCGTCCGCCGGGGCAGATTGGGTGCGCAGTTCGATGTCGCGGTCTTTCAACTTCGCCAGGATCAGGCGTACGGCTGCAAGTCGATCTTTCTCGCCAGCCTTCATTGCGGCGATCTGGGTCGCCTTTATGTCATCTCGAATCATGGTGTCTCTCGGCTTCAATGTGAATTGAAAAGGCCAATAGACAAACATCACCGAAACGTCATGCTGAACTTGTTTCACCATTACGGTGACTTCGTTCCAGCATCCATTGAGCAGCACATGCGGAGCTAGAAAGGCAAAATGGACCCTGAAACAAGTTCAGGGTGACGACTGTCTGGGTTTTAGCTGTGGAAACGCACAGCTTGGCATTGACGTCGAAGGAATCCCCCTCTAGGCGCGGTGCCTTAGCGACATCGCCAGAAACTCTATTAAAAAAGGACCGCCACCATGGCTGACCCTACCACTACGCGCGCGCCAACTGGAGCGACAGGCGTATTGGTTTTGGCCAGTGGCGAGATCGTTTGGAGCAGGGGCTTTGGTGCAGAAGGCAGCGCGGTTGGTGAAGTCTGCTTCAACACGGCGATGACCGGCTATCAGGAGGTGATGACCGACCCCAGCTATGCTGGGCAGATCATCAACTTCACCTTTCCGCATATCGGCAATGTCGGTACCAATCCTGAGGATGTCGAGGCGACCAACCCGCATGCGCTGGGCGCGATCGTGCGGCAGGATGTCACCAATCCTTCCAATTTCCGCGCGACCCAGCATTTCCGCGACTGGATGGCGGCGAATGGCCGGATCGGGCTTTCGGGCATCGATACCCGCGCGCTGACCCGCCTGATCCGCCTGAAAGGCGCGCCCAATGCGGTGATTGCGCATAGCGCCGACGGCGCATTCGACATCCCCGCCCTGCTGGCGCAGGCAAAAGCCTGGCCGGGGCTGGAGGGGATGGATCTGGCCAAGGATGTGACAACGCTGCAGAGCTATGGCTGGGACGGCGGGCTTTGGACGCTGGGACAGGGTTATGCCGCCAAAGCTGACAAAATTGACACCAATGCAGCCAAGCGACCGAAAGTCGTCGCCATCGATTATGGTATAAAACGCAATATATTGCGGAACTTAGTTGATACAGGTTGTGAAGTCACCGTCGTTCCCGCGACCGCGAGCTTTGAAGAGATCATGGCGCATCAGCCCGATGGTCTGTTCCTGTCGAACGGCCCTGGCGATCCGGCGGCGACGGGGGTGTATTCGGTGCCGGTGATCAAGGCGTGGCTGGAAACGAAAAAGCCGCTGTTCGGCATCTGCCTTGGCCACCAGATGCTGGCGCTGGCGGTGGGCGCAACCACCGAAAAGATGCATCAGGGCCATCGCGGCGCGAACCATCCGGTGAAGCGGCTTTCGGACGGCGCGGTCGAGATTACCAGCATGAACCACGGCTTTGCGGTCGATGCCGACACGCTGCCCGCCAACGCCCGCGCAACGCACACCAGCCTGTTCGACGGCAGCAATTGCGGCTTTGAACTCACCGACCAACCCGCCTTCAGCGTGCAATATCACCCCGAAGCCAGCCCCGGCCCGCAGGATAGTCATTATCTCTTTGAGAAATTTGCGGGGATGATGAGTTAAGATATGGCTATCCCAATATCCTCTCTAAGAGAGTCAGTGCTGCTGATCCTCTACGACTACATGCTTACATCGGACCATGAGGGCTTTTGGTTTGGGATTCCAGCCATCCAAGAAGCTCTGCCACCCAACGCTTCTGGTGCATTTCTTGAACGAGTGTTGGGGGGGCTGATCACCGAAAAACTAGTCGAACAAGGTGGCACGGACTTGTTGAGGAAAGACCTGTACGCGTTGACCGAACATGGTATCCGCGAGGCCGAAACACTTTTAGAGCGAAGGGGTCATAGCGTCGATGAGTATGAGCCGGCGCCAGACTCAGACTTAATCCTCTCAAGGATCCATAATCCGAAAGCACATTCTGAAGTTAGCCAAGGGTTGGCCGATCTCAAGGCTGAGATCGAAAAGAGCAATTCCTTTGACTCGGAATTGGATGGAGATGGAGACCTCGTCGAAACTGAAATTGCTGCAGCAACTACCCTTTTGACTGCCGAGCGGGTTAGAGTTTCGCGGCTTAAAGCTTTGATTGTCCCCACGCTACGATACTTGGCAAAAAAATTCGCAGATCAAGCAATTGGCGAACTTGCGAAACGCCTGATCGTACTAATAATCGGGTTAGACAACTAATGCCCAAACGCACTGACATCCAATCCATCCTCATCATCGGCGCTGGCCCGATCATTATCGGTCAGGCGTGCGAATTTGACTATTCGGGGACGCAGGCGTGCAAGGCGCTGCGTGAGGAGGGCTATCGCATCATCCTCGTCAATTCCAATCCGGCGACGATCATGACCGATCCGGAAATGGTCGGCGAAAATGGCTCCACCTATGTCGAGCCGATCACGCACGAAGTGGTCGCCAAGATCATTGAAAATGAGCGCACCAAATATCCGCACGAAAAAATGGCGGTCCTCCCCACCATGGGCGGGCAGACCGCGTTGAATACCGCGCTGGCGCTGGAGGCCAATGGCACGCTGGCGAAATTTGATGTCGAGATGATCGGCGCGACCGCCGAAGCGATCGACAAGGCCGAAGACCGGATGAAATTCCGCGAGGCGATGACCAAAATCGGCCTCGAATCGGCGCGTTCGGGCATCGCCCATACACTCGAAGAGGCGCTCACCGTGCTCGAACGCACCGGGCTGCCCTCGATCATCCGCCCCAGCTTCACCATGGGCGGCACAGGCGGCGGGATTGCCTATAATCGCGACGAATTCATCCAGATCGTCACAGGCGGGCTTGATGCCAGCCCGACGACCGAGGTGCTGATCGAGGAGTCGCTGCTCGGGTGGAAAGAATATGAGATGGAGGTTGTCCGTGATAAAAAGGACAATGCCATCATCATCTGCTCGATCGAGAATGTCGATCCGATGGGCGTGCATACCGGCGATTCGATCACCGTCGCACCCGCGCTGACGCTGACCGACAAGGAATATCAGATCATGCGCAACGCGAGCATCGCGACGCTGCGTGAAATCGGAGTCGAAACAGGTGGTTCGAACGTACAGTTCGCAGTCAATCCGAAGGATGGCCGCCTGATCGTGATCGAAATGAACCCGCGTGTATCGCGGTCTTCGGCGCTCGCCTCCAAGGCCACCGGCTTTCCGATTGCCAAGGTCGCGGCCAAGCTGGCGGTCGGTTACACACTCGACGAAATCGACAACGACATTACGGGGGCGACGCCGGCGTCGTTTGAGCCGACGATTGATTATGTGGTGACCAAAATCCCGCGTTTCGCCTTTGAAAAGTTCAAGGGCTCGGAGCCGTTGCTGTCGACCGCGATGAAATCGGTCGGAGAAGTGATGGCGATTGGCCGCAACATCCACGAATCGATGCAAAAGGCGCTGCGCGGCCTTGAAACCGGATTGTCGGGCTTCAACTATGTCGATGTGCTGAAAGGCGCGCATAAGGATGAGCTGGCGGCGGCATTGACGCGTGCGACGCCCGACCGGCTGCTGGTCGCGGCACAGGCGCTGCGCGAGGGCATGTCGGTTGCAGACATCCATCAATATTCGAAATTTGACCCCTGGTTCCTCGAACGGCTCGCCGAAATCGTGGAGGCGGAAAATGAGGTCAAGACCAACGGCCTGCCGCAGGATGCCGAGGGTATGCGCCGCCTGAAAGCGATGGGCTTTTCGGACAAGCGCCTCGCTTTCCTCGCGCTCGAATCGGCGCATGTCCGCCCGGGCATGGAATCGGCGATCCGTCGCGGTTCGGGCCTGATCCGCGAGGCTATCGTCGCGATGACCGGCGGCATTACCGAAGCCGAAGTGCGCAAGGCACGCCACAAATTGGGCGTGCGCCCTGTGTTCAAGCGCATCGATACCTGTGCGGCGGAATTCGAAGCCAAAACGCCCTATATGTATTCCACCTATGAGGCGCCGAGCTTCGGCGAGCCCGAATGCGAGGCACAGCCCAGCGACCGCGAAAAGGTCGTCATATTGGGCGGCGGACCGAACCGGATCGGGCAGGGGATCGAGTTCGACTATTGCTGCGTCCACGCCTGCTTCGCGCTGGCGGAGGTTGGCTATGAAACGATCATGGTCAACTGCAACCCCGAGACGGTTTCGACCGACTATGACACGTCGGACCGCCTCTATTTCGAGCCGCTAACCGCCGAAGATGTCCTCGAAATCCTGCATGTCGAGCAGCAAAAGGGCACGCTCAAAGGCGTGATTGTGCAGTTTGGCGGGCAAACGCCGCTCAATCTGGCGAAGGCGCTGGAAGATGCAGGCATCCCGATCCTCGGCACCTCGCCCGATGCTATCGATCTGGCGGAAGACCGCGAGCGTTTTGCCGCGCTGATCAACAAGCTGAAGCTCAAGCAGCCCGAAAATGGCATTGCGCGCAGCCGCGAAGAAGCGATCAAGGTTGCCGAAACCATCGGCTATCCGGTGCTGATGCGGCCTAGCTATGTGCTCGGCGGTCGTGCGATGGAGATTGTCGACACGCAGGCGCAGCTCGAAAATTATATCGAAACTGCGGTTCGTGTATCGGGTGACAGCCCTGTCCTCATCGACCGCTATCTGCGCGATGCCGTAGAGGTCGATGTCGATTGCGTGGCCGATGGCGATGACGTTGTGGTCGCGGGCATCCTGCAGCATATCGAGGAAGCCGGCGTCCATTCGGGCGACAGTGCCTGCAGTCTGCCGCCTTACAACCTGCCCGAAGACATTATCGCCGAAATCCGCCGCCAGGCCGAAGTGCTGGCGCGCGCGCTCAAGGTCAAAGGCCTGATGAACGCGCAATTCGCGGTGAAGGATGGGTTGGTCTATCTGATCGAAGTCAACCCGCGTGCATCGCGCACCGTGCCCTTTGTCGCCAAGGCCATTGGCGCGCCGATAGCCAAGATCGCCGCACGCGTCATGGCGGGCGAGAAGCTGAAAGACCTGCCGACCATCGATCTCGACATCGACTATATCGCGGTCAAGGAAGCCGTTTTCCCGTTTAACCGCTTCCCCGGCGTCGATCCGGTGCTCAGCCCCGAAATGAAGTCGACCGGCGAGGTGATGGGCATCGACAAGGATTTTGCGATGGCCTTTGCCAAGGCGCAGCTAGGGGCCGGTATGGTGCTGCCGCAATCGGGCAAGCTGTTCGTTTCGGTGAAAGACAGCGACAAGCCGCTTATCGTGCCTGCGGTCGCTAAGCTGATCGAGATGGGCTTCACCGTGTGCGCCACCGGCGGCACCGCCGATTATCTGCAAGGGCAGGGAATTGCCGTCGAACGCGTCAACAAAGTGGCGCAGGGCCGCCCGCATATCGTCGACAAGATAATCGACGGCGAAATCGCTTTGGTGTTCAACACCACAGAGGGTTGGCAGAGCCTGAAAGACAGCGAAGACATCCGCCGTTCGGCGCTGGTCAACAAGGTCAGCTACTTCACAACGGCCAGTGCATCACTCGCCGCGACAGAGGCTATCGAGGCGTTGCGGACGAGAAAACTTGAAGTTTGCACGCTTCAGGACTATCATAAGGTCTGACAGCACTTCCCAAAATGCTGAAAATCCGTGGGCTGGCTCTCCAGCCCGCAAGGAAGTTTTGACTACGAAGGACGTGAATACGCATGGCGACAATGGATAAAATGCCGATGCTGGCCGAGGGCTTTGAAAAGCTGACGACCGACCTCAAGCGGCTGCGCGAAGAGCGCCCGACCATTATCGATGCGATCGAGGAAGCGCGTGCGCATGGCGACCTTTCGGAAAATGCCGAATATCACGCTGCCAAGGAACGGCAGGGCCAGGTAGAGGCCTCGATTTCGGATATCGAAGACCGGATTAGCCGCGCGCAGATCATCGATCCTACCACGCTTTCGGGCGACAAGATCGTCTTTGGCGCGACCGTCACCCTGCTCGACGAAGATGATAAGCC
>JAGNSY010000084.1 GCA_017987825.1 Sphingorhabdus sp.
ACAGCGCCTTGTCTTCCATCGCCCAGACCAGCAATGTGGGGATGTTCAGTTTGGGAAAGGCACCTGCTGCCCATTTAGGCACGTCCGCTGCTGCACCTATCAACGGAACCGTAATGTTTGAAGCACGGTACCAGTTCAGCATCGCAACCGCGGCACCGCGATCTTCCCAGCCTGCCAGCAATTCGCCATATTCATAGGCGTCCATCGACTCCGGCTTCTGCCAGCCCCAGACCTGTTGCAACAACCGCAGCAACCCACCCTTGGCAATGATCGCATCGCTCCCCGGATCCCGAAAAAAGCGGACATATTGTGCTGATGCCCGCTGGATGGGATCATTGACTATAGCTCTTTGATACATGCAGGGGTGTGGGGCGTTGGCGAGCATCGCCCGCGTGACGCGCCCGGCCCATTGCGGGTTCAATCCGCCGGGTTGGCCATTGAGTGCGACGCTCCAGGCTATCGCACCGCCCCAGTCATGCCCGGCGATCGTGAAATTCTCGACATCGAGAGCATCTGCCAGCGCAAAAACATCAGCGGTCAATTGATCGGCAGTGTAAGCGTTGACGTCCGTCGGCTTGGAGGAACCACGATATCCGCGCTGATCCGGCGCGATACAATAATAGTTTTCGGAGAGCGCAAGTAACTGATGTCGCCAAGTGCGGTGTGATTCAGGAAAACCATGCAGAAAAATTATCGGTTGATTGGATGGATCGCCAATTACACAGCAATCGAGTTCCACATCTGTCGAAAGATATATACGCCTTAAAGACGATTTCAGCACAATATTCTCCGCGACCCAGACCTACAAAGAATTGTATTAACAGGAAAAAGCGAAGCGTATTGTATAAATTTGTCAAATCTCGCTGCGCGTCAGCGGAATTTCGGGGATCGGGATCGATTCTATTTCATCGCCCGGAACTTTTGGAAAGCGACCGGCCTTCCAATCATCTTTCGCCTGATTGATCCGGTCGCGCGAAGAACTGACAAAATTCCACCAGACATGGCGCGGTGTCTTGAAGGCTTCACCGCCCAGCAGCATCACGCGCGCATCGCTTCCGGCGCGCAATGTCATCGGTACACCCGGCTTCAGGATATAGAGGCTGTGCGTTTCCAGCGGTTGCCCATCAAGGCTCGCATCACCCATTGCGACAAGGACCGCGCGTTCATCGGCATGCGCATCGATCAGCAAAGCAGCCCCTGCGTCCATGGCAATGTCGGCATAGATGGTTTCAGCATGCTGCGTCGTGGGCGCCGTCGCACCCCACAGACTTCCCATGATGATCCGCGCGGTCACGCCGTCGCCGTCGATCTGGGGCAATCGATCGGCCGCGACATGTTCAAAGGCCGGATCGATCTCTTCCTTGCCATCGGGGAGAGCAAGCCATGTCTGCATGCCCGAAATTGGCGAGCCGCTGGCGCGCTCGGCTGCAGGTGTGCGTTCCGAATGAACGATGCCCCTCCCCGCGGTCATCAGGTTGAGCGCCCCCGGCCGGATCGTCGCATAAGTTCCCAGACTGTCGCGATGGTCGATCGCGCCTTCGAACAAATAGGTCACTGTCGCCAAATTGATATGCGGATGCGGGCGGACGTCCATGCCCTGCCCGATATCGAAATGCGCAGGGCCGAACTGGTCAACGAAGATGAACGGCCCCACCATGATCCGCGCCTTGCTGGGCAGGGTCCGGCGAACCTTGAACATGCCCAGATCGTGCGAGGTCGGGGTGACTACCAGCATAACTACTCCCCGGGTGCCCGCGCCTTGATCGCCAGCGCATGCACGCGCTCACCCGGCAGATCGCCGAGCGCCTTGTTCACCATCCGCTGCCGCAACACGCGGTTGACCCCTGCAAAGGCGGCGCTTTCGATTTCGACGGTGAAGTGGCTTTCACCTGAGCCATCGTCGCCGCTATGGCCGCGATGCTTGCCGCTGTCGTTGATCACAGCAAGATATGTCGGGGAGAAGGCTGCGCTGAGCAACGCTTCCATTTCTGTTTGGATAGGCCCTTTTGTCATGGCTTCCCTCTTCCCATATCGCGCGTCTTTGGCCAAGGGGAAAGCATGTCCGCACCGCGCAATCCAGACCGATTCCATGGCCGTATGCGCGGGTCGCGACAGGTGTGCCAGCATCCACGTTGCCAACATCCGGGCGAATTCCGGGCGCCGAACCCCTATGGCCGCCCTCCGGGTCCCAACGGCCCCGGCGACTATCTTTACTTCTGCCTCGATCATGTCCGCGAATTCAATGCAGGTTATGACTGGTTCGAAGGGCTGACTGCGGAAGAGATCGCCGCCGCCCAGAGCCCGCTGAACGTCTGGCCGAGCGAAACACGGGCGTTCAAGGCGAGTGGTGGTGCCGATTCGCCACCACGCTGGGCCGATTTCCACGACCCGCTGGATGCCATTTCGGCGCGCTTCAAAAAGCGGATGGAAGCCGCAACACCGCAACCCAGAAGCGACGGCAAATTCCTATCCAGCGAAGATCGCAGCGCCCTAAAGACGCTAGGGCTTGGCCAAGATGCCGACCGCAAGGCGGTGCGCTCGGCTTACTCGCTGCTTGTCCGCAAATATCATCCCGACAAAAATGGTGGCGACCGCACCCACGAAAAGGCTTTGCAAGACGTGATTGCCGCTTATACGCACCTCAAAACCACGCCAGCCTTTATCTGACGAGCTAGACCATGACCGACATACCGAACATCCAGCCTGACAGCCGGGCAACCACGATCCTCGAGGCACCCGACACCAAGGTGAATGTGCGCGAGATGTTTGGCATCGACGTCGATATGGAATGCCCCGCGTTCAGCGAAGCAGACGAGCGCGTGCCCGACATGGACGACAGCTATGTCTTTGACCCAGATACCACGCTCGCGATCCTCGCAGGCTTTGCCTATAACCGTCGCGTAATGGTGCAGGGCTATCACGGCACGGGTAAATCGACGCATATCGAACAGGTCGCCGCGCGCCTCAAATGGCCGTGTATCCGGATCAACCTTGACGCGCATATCAGCCGTATCGACCTGATCGGCCGCGATGCCATCGTGCTGCGCGACGGCGTGCAGGTGACCGAATTCCGCGAAGGCCTGTTGCCCTGGGCTTTGCAGACGCCGACCGCGCTCGTGTTCGATGAATATGATGCCGGTCGCCCCGACGTGATGTTCGTGATCCAGCGCGTGCTCGAAACCGAGGGTAAGCTGACGCTGCTCGACCAGAACCGAGTCATCCGCCCCAACCCCTGGTTCCGCCTGTTTGCGACCGCCAATACGGTGGGCCTCGGCGACACCAGCGGGCTGTATCATGGCACACAGCAGATCAACCAGGGCCAGATGGACCGCTGGAACATCGTCGTGGGCCTCAACTATCTGCCTGCACAGGTCGAGAGCGAGATCGTCCTCGCCAAGGCCGGGGGCGATGCCGCGCAGATTGCCAATATGGTCAAGGTCGCCGACCTGACCCGTCAGGGCTTTATCAACGGCGATATCTCGACCGTGATGAGCCCGCGTACGGTGATCACCTGGGCACAGAATGCCGCCATCTTCAAGGATGTCGGCTTTGCCTTCCGCCTGTCGTTCCTCAACAAGTGCGACGATGCGGAGCGGGCGCTGGTGGCCGAATATTACCAGCGGGTTTTCGGCAAGGACTTACCGGAAAGTGTAGCAGCGAAAGCGGGATAATATGACACTCGACATACAGACGATCCGTTCGAAATATGCGGAAGAACGCGACAAGCGCGTTCGTGCAGATGGCAATGATCAATATGTCGAGATTGCGGGCAGGTTCGCCCATTATAAAGAAGACCCCTATATCCCGGTCCAACCGCGCGAGCCGGTTACCGACCATGTGACTTTTGCCTTCATCGGTGGCGGTTTTGCCGGGCTTGTGACGGCCGCCAAACTCAAGGAAGCTGGCGTCGAGGATGTCCGCATCGTCGAAAAGGGCGGCGACTTTGGCGGCACCTGGTATTGGAACCGCTATCCCGGCGCGCAATGCGATACCGCTTCGATGATTTATATGCCGCTGCTTGAAGAGACGGGGCATATGCCGTCGGAACGCTATGCCCACGCCCCCGAGATCCTCTCGCACTGCCAGCGCATCGGCAATACATTCGGGCTGTACGACAACGCCCTGCTACACACCGAAGTCACCGCGCTCGAATGGGATGACGCCCATGCGCGCTGGGTAATCCGCACCAATCGCGGAGATGCCTTTACCGCGCAATTTGTTGGCCTCGGCACCGGCCCACTGCACGTTGCAAAGCTGCCCGGCATTGCAGGCATCGAGAATTTCAAAGGGCACAGCTTCCACACCAGCCGGTGGGACTATGGCTATACCGGCGGCAGCCCCGAAGGCGCGCCGATGACCAAGCTGGCCGACAAACGCGTCGCCATCATCGGAACGGGTGCAACATCGGTGCAGGCGGTTCCGCATCTGTCGCGCGATGCGAAGGAACTCTTCGTTTTCCAGCGCACCCCATCGTCGGTCGATGCGCGCAACAACGGGCCGATCGACCCCGACTGGTTTGACCAGATTTCGGAACCCGGCTGGCAATATAAATGGCTCGAAAATTTCGCCGCGCATTTCTCCGGCATCGGCATTCCGGAAGTCGATCTGGTTGCCGACGGCTGGACCGACATGTCGCGCCGGATGCGCGCCAAAATGGTCGATTTGCCGCCAGAGCAACTGAACCCGGAAGGCATTTTGGCCGCCTTCGAAGAAACCGATCACCAGAAAATGGAAGAAATCCGCGCGCGCGCGGAAGCGATCGTCAACGACAAGGAAACCGCGGAAAAGCTGAAGGCATGGTACCGCCAACTGTGCAAGCGCCCGTGCTTCCACGATGCATATCTGCAGTCGTTCAACAATCCGAACACCCATTTGATCGATACCGATGGCAAGGGCGTTGAGCGGATTACCGAAAACGGTCTTGTGGTCGGCGGCAAGGAATATGAGGTCGATTGCATCATCTATGCGTCGGGCTTTGAAGTCGGCACCAGCTATCAGCGGCGCTCGGGTTTTGACACGATCGGCAAGTACGGCGTGAAGCTATCCGACTATTGGGCGGATGGCATGCGCAGCCTGCACGGCATCCATGTTCATGGATTCCCCAACATGTTCATCGTCCATCCGGCGCAGGGCGCGAACCTGATTTCAAACGTGCCGCACAATCTGGTCGATTCCGCCAAGACGATCTCGGCGATTGTCAGCCACACCCTGCAATCAGGCCACCGCACCAACGAAGTGACCAAGCAGGCGGAAGATGACTGGCTCGCCTTGTTGTCGACCGGCATAGGCCTGATTATCGGAGGCACCGAATGCACCCCCGGCTATTACAACAATGAAGGCCAAGGCTGGGAAGGAACCCCTGCTGCGCTGGGCACCGGCTATCCCGCAGGCGCGGTCGCCTATTTCAACTATATTGATGGCTGGCGCAATTCCGGCAAGTTTGAGGGTCTGGCTTTCGCCTAAAGGCCTGAGCCAGCGGCTCAGGCCTTGTGCGTCTCAATCTCCGTCCTGATGCCCCGCCGCTTCGCTGGCGCCCGCAGATCCGCTGCCACCGCCCTGCCCCGCTTCCCACCAATAGGCAGGCCGTTTGCGGTTGCCGGTGATTTCCTCGTTCAGCGTTGCCGCGTCGTAGAGGCGACCGTTGATCATCACTTTGGCGATCTTTTCGGAATTGCGGATATCGGCGGTGGGGTCAGCATCGAGTACGACAAGGTCAGCCAGCTTGCCGACCTCGAGCGAACCCACATCCTTGTCATAGCCAAGCGAGCGCGCGGATTCGATTGTGCCTGCGCGCAGTGCTTCCACCGGCGTCATGCCGCCACGCACGAAGGACCAAAGCTCCCAATGCGCAGCGATGCCGGGTTCTTGCCCGTGCGCGCCAATCGACACCGGCACGCCCAGCCGCGCCAGCTTGGCCGCTTCGCGCGCGCTTTCGTCGTCGACATAATTGTCTTCGGGCGCAATGGTTCGGCGGGCATTATTTGCAATCAGCACCGATTCCGGGACATGCTTTTGCAGCAAGGGCTGCTTCCACACCTCGGTATGCGCACGCCAATAGGGGTCGGCTGCGGGGCCGCCATAGGTCACAACCAATGTCGGCGTGTAACCGACTTTTGAGCGCGAGAAGAATTGCTGCACATCCTGATAAAAGGTTTCGACAGGGACATTATGTTCGACAGTGGTGTTGCCGTCGGCAATCAGCGTCATGTCGAGCCCGAAGAGCGAACCACCCTCGGCGACCGAGCGCATATTCTCCTCAATCGCTGCCGCCACAACCTGCTGACGCTGGTCACGACGTGGCTGGTTGTAATTTTTGATGCTGTGCGCGCCTTGCGCCTTCAGGCGGCGGATATGCGCCAGCGCGTCGGCCTTGCTATCGATCTGCGCATAGACATGCGGGTTTTTCGCACCATAGACGATCTCGCCGGTCGAAAAGCTGCGCGGGCCGATTATCTTGCCCGCACGCACCATTTCCAGAGCTGGGAATACCAGCGCCGACCGGCTCGACGGATCATGCCGGGTTGTAACGCCCAGCGCGAGATTGACCGTTTCGGCCCAGTTCACTTGCGGCGTAAATTCGTCGACACCATAGGGCCCATGCGCATGCGCATCGATCAGGCCGGGGATGATCGTCTTGCCGCTGACGTCGACGGTTGGCGTGCCTGCCGGGATGGTCGTCGATGCCAGATCGCCGACTAGGGCAATTCGGTTGCCTTCGATCAGGACCACCCCATTGTCGATGATGCCGCCATCGGCACCCGCCATCGTCACCACCCGCGCACCTACCAGCGCCACGCGACCGTTTGGCTTATCAGCATTGACGCGCATGGAGAGCGATACGCCGGTTTTCGGCGGTTCGAACTTCACCGGCTTTGCATCCTTGGCCAGCGGCGCATTGGCGAACAGCGCGCTGCGATCAGCGCTGAACAATGTAGGCCCGAGCGACCAGTGCAGCTTCGCGCCGCCATTTGACCAGTGGATCCAATCCGCACCATCACCGCTGGCTTTGGTCACCGGCATCGGCCCGCCATTGGGCGAAGCCGTGACCGCCTGTGTTCCCGGCATCAACGGCATCACGAAAGCCTGATAATTTTGCCGGAAAGCGAAATGGGTGCCGTCGGGTGAAACGCTATAGGCGTTGACCATTTCCCCCTCGGCATGGGTGCGCTTTGCCTCACCGTTCATGTCGGTGCTGACAAGCTTTGCGCCCTTGGCATCGCTGCTGGTGAAGAAAACCCGGTCACTCGATACGCCGAAATGCGGTGCTTCCCCGTCGCGCGAAATGCGCGTGGCCGCGCCGCCGCTTGCGGACACGCGATATATGCCCGGTTCGGCGGAGGCGCGAGGGTTTACAAGGCCTCCTCCGCTGCCCTTTTCAAAGACAATCGTCTTGCCATCGGGCGCGAAGCGCGGGCGGGCATAGTGGCCCGTCGCCTTGGTTATCGCGCGGCTGGTGCCGCCACTGGCCGCCACGCTGTGGATGGCGCCCAGTTCCGCATCGGTCCAGCGGACAAAGGCTATGCTTTTGCCGTCTGGCGACCATGCAGGATAGGCCTCCATTGCCCCATTATCGTTGGTCAGACGGCGGGGTTCGCCGCCAGCCATAGGCTTGACCCACAATTTGCCCAGCGTTTCGAAGACGACCCTGCCGCCGTCGGGCGACACCACGGCTCCCCGCGGGATTTTGGTTTCAAAGCTGTCGGGCGCAACAGCGACTGGCGGGCGCGGCGGGTCAATCACGCCACGGCTATCCTCAATCCGGAACGGGATGATTTCGCTCGCCCCGCTGCCGACAGTCAATTTGCGCAGCTTCCCGCCCGCCCAGAAAATCAGCGCCGAACTATCGGGCGTCCAGGCCATATTCGGATAAACGCCCGTCACCGCCCAGGTTTCCTGCACATCCTGATCGAGCGTATCGAATATCTTGCGGTCGGTGCCTGCCTCCAGATCGCGCAGATAGAGTTTCGACCGCGTCTTTTCGCGCCGCACATAGGCCAGCTTCTTGCCATCGGGCGAAGGTGTGGGACGCACCGCGCCACCTTCCCCGCCGACGACGGTCTCGGTCTCACCGGTTTCGATGGTATAGCGTTCGATTGCGAACAGCTGATTGTTCGAATCCTGTGCATATTCGAAAATCGGGCCGGGCGTCGTGTTGCGCGTGTAATAGATATGCTTGCCGCCGGGCGCGAAAATCGGCTCGCCCAGTTCCTTCTGGTGGGTTTCACTGGGCTTCTTGACCAGCGGCACACCGGCGCCACCCGAAACATGGTAGAGCCAGACTTCGCCGGTGCCCAACGAACGCTGGGTCGTGAAATGCTTTTTCGCCGCGATGAACTGGCCATCAGGGCTCCAGCTGGCCTGATTCAGCAGGCGGAAATCTTCCTTGGTCAACTGGCGCTTGTCCGAGCCATCGGCATTCATCACCCAGATAT
>JAGNSY010000005.1 GCA_017987825.1 Sphingorhabdus sp.
CTTCGGTGTCAGGCTGTGTCAT
Organism: Sphingorhabdus sp.; assembly: GCA_017987825.1. Classification (GTDB taxonomy): domain Bacteria; phylum Pseudomonadota; class Alphaproteobacteria; order Sphingomonadales; family Sphingomonadaceae; genus Sphingorhabdus_B. The sequence goes on from JAGNSY010000005.1 coordinate 23, forward strand.
CCGGCTGATTTCTGGGCGGTGCGGATAGCGGCTGCCGGCCAGATTGTTGAAGATGATTCCTGCGCCAACCAAAAGCAAGGAATTCAGTCCGACCGGCAAGAGCGCGAAATAGAATCCGGCCTCACGCACAGCGTCTCCCCCAAAAACGGCGACAAGCGCAATGGCTCCGCCGGGCGGGTGCAGACAACGGCAAAGCTGCATCAACAAGATTGAAAGTGCCGCTGCTGCTGGTCCGGCCAACATGGGTTCCGCAATGAGCTGAGCAACCGCCACACCGCACAATGCTGAAAGGATGTTCCCGCCGATCACAGCGCGCGGTTGGGCCAGTGGCGCAGCGGGCAATGCAAATACAAGTGCGGCTGAAGCGCCGAGGGGAGCCACAAGGTAGGAGAGGCCAGTCGTGTCCGCGATGACGGCGGATGTCGTGAATGCGGCAATCCCAAGGCCGAGCATTGAACCCAAACTGGCGCGGAGCGGATGCATTCCGGGCTGCCACCAAAAAGCCCGGGACGTCAGCCTGTCAAAAAACCTCATGCAGGATGATCGTGCAAATTGGCATCCGGCTTCGCGAATTTAGCCAGCGCAGCCGCGTCAATAATCTGCACTTTCGGCCCGTCCATTGTCACTCCGTGGCCTGCAAGCTGGCCGAAGGCGCGTGACAGGTTTTCCGGCGTCATGCCGAGCAAAGAGGCCAGAACACGCTTCTCTCCGCGCAGATCAAATGTCCCGGCACAGCCGTGCCGTTCGCTTCGTGCTAGCAGATAATTGCCCAGCCGTTCGGTGGATTGGCGGAGCTTGATGTCCGCCAGCGCCCGGACGAGATCGCGATAGCCGAGCGCCAGCTCGCGCATGGTCGCCTGCATCAAGGCGGTGTCTTGCTTGATGATTTCGCGCACCAAAGCGGCTGGGACCAGCAAGATACGCGATGGTGCGAGCGTCCTCGCGGACATCAGGTAAGGCATGTCGGTCACAACGGCGGCGAGAATGAAACTGCTCACCGGTTCGACTATGCGCATGGTCGTGTCGCGCCCGGCTCCGTGGGCGTAAAGCTCCACCAGCCCATCGACCAGCACGTGCAAGAAATCTGCGCGCTGGCCTTGTTCGAACAGGGTGAGTTGCGGCGGGAAAACCTGCAGGAATGATCCTGAGAATACGCGCTCCCGCTCTTCCTCCTGCATTTCCGCGAATAACGGCAATTGGGCAATTTCTGGTTTTTCTCCGGCGCGCACGAAACGGGTTTCTCCTCATTGGTCGCGCAATCTCTACAGTCACACTTGATGTACATCAATCGTAACCTTGATCCACCAATTGACCGTAATATGGCTAGATCAAGCCATTTTCACTTTGATCATTGCACGTCGCGTTCTTTGATCTGGATCAACCAGGCCACCAGCCTCTTGTCCATGGTCGCGCTCAACAGAGCAAAAGGAAGACGGGAGTCTATCATGCCATTACGGGACGCGGTGAGCGTGGGGCAGCAGAACAGGGCACTGGGGCTGAGTACCTTTGCGTTCACCATCTGCTTTGCGGTGTGGACGCTGTTTGCGATCACAGGGATAGCCATCAAGGACGATCTTGGGCTGAACGATACTCAATTCGGATTGCTGGTCGGCACGCCGATCTTGACCGGATCGCTCGTGCGTCTGTTGCTGGGTGTCTGGACCGACCAATATGGCGGCCGAATCGTCTTTCCGCTGACGATGCTGGCATCGGCGCTGTCGACCTTCCTGCTCTCTTATGCCGACAGTTACATCCTGATGTTGATCGCGGCCCTTGGTCTGGGACTGGCGGGCGGCGGCTTTGCCGTGGGCGTTGCCTATGTCTCCAAATGGTACCCACAAGAAAAGCAAGGCTCCGCACTCGGCTTCTTCGGTATGGGCAATGTTGGCGCAGCCGTCACCAAATTCGTCGCTCCCTGGATCATGGTTGCGGCTGGATGGCAGGTCGTCGCACAGATTTGGGCAGCGGTTCTCGCTGTCACCTCTCTCGTCTTTTTCTTGTTTGCCAAGGACGATCCAGAGCTAACTGCAAGAAAGAAGAGCGGAGCAAAGCCGCGCGGATTGAAGGAGCAACTGGAGCCGCTCAGGAACGAACAGGTCTGGCGCTTTTCACTCTACTATTTCTTCGTGTTCGGGGCCTTTGTTGCGCTGGCACTGTGGTTGCCGAAATATCTGATCGGCGTTTACGGCGTGGACGTGAAAGTCGCAGGCATGTTGGCGGCAACCTTTAGTCTCTCCGCCAGTCTGTTCCGCGCTTATGGCGGAATCCTCTCCGACAAATATGGCGCGCGCAAGATCATGTACGCCACCTTCGGCGTTTCGATGCTGTGCCTGTTCATGCTCTCATACCCGGCAACCGATTACACGATCCACGGTATCAAAGGGGACATCAACCTATCAACTTCGATGAGCCTCGTGCCGTTTGTCTTGACGATCTTCGTGCTCGGCTTCTTCATGTCGCTGGGCAAGGCAGCGGTCTACAAGCATATTCCGGTCTATTATCCTGAGAATGTTGGCTCGGTAGGCGGTCTGGTCGGTCTGGTTGGCGGGTTGGGCGGCTTTGTACTTCCCATTGTCTTTGGTGCCGTCAGTGATCTGACCGGCATCTGGACAAGCTGTTTCATGGTGCTGTTCGCTTTGGTCGCAATTGCGCTCGGCTGGATGCATATCGCGATTCGCCAGATGGAGCAGAAGGCCAGCGGCATCGATGTCCGCTCTCTGCCGCAATTCCCCGAAATGGCGGGCATGCACGATGAAGCCAAACATGGGCGCATCGAGCCTTCAAAGGTGCTGACCGAGTGGAAGCCCGAAGATCCCGCCTTTTGGGAGGAAACCGGTCAGAGGGTCGCGCGGCGCAACCTCATCATCTCTATCCCGGCCCTTTTGCTCGCTTTTGCGGTCTGGATGGTCTGGTCCGTGGTCGTGGCGAAGCTTCCCCTCATTGGCTTTGCCTATACCACGGACCAGTTGTTTTGGCTGGCAGCATTGCCGGGCCTGTCTGGCGCAACATTCCGCATCTTCTACAGCTTCATGGTGCCGATCTTTGGCGGACGGCTTTGGACGACGCTCAGCACAGCGTCACTCCTGATCCCGGCCTTTGGCATTGGCTATGCGGTGCAGAACCCGTCTACACCTTACGTCATCTTCCTCGTTCTGGCGCTACTGTGCGGTTTTGGCGGCGGAAATTTCGCCTCCTCCATGTCGAATATCGGCTTCTTCTTTCCGAAGGCACAAAAGGGCAATGCACTGGCGCTCAATGGCGGGCTGGGCAACCTCGGCGTGTCCGTGATGCAATTTGCTGTGCCGCTGGTCATTACCGCCAGCGTGTTTGGGGCAATGGGCGGCGATCCGCTGCCGAACAAGGATGGTGGACAGCTCTGGCTTCAAAATGCGGGCTTCATCTGGGTGCCCTTCATCATCGCATCGAGCCTGCTCGCTTGGTTCGGCATGAACGATATTGCCGATGCCAAGGCAAGTTTTGCCGAACAGTCCGTGATTTTCCAGCGCAAGCACAACTGGCTGATGTGCTGGCTCTACACGGGAACGTTCGGTTCATTCATCGGATTTTCGGCGGGCCTTCCGCTGCTGGCGAAGAACCAGTTCCCTGACGTTGATGTGCTCAAATATGTATTCTTGGCGCCCTTGGTTGGCGCGATCAGTCGGGCAGCGACGGGCTGGGTGTCTGACAAGTTTGGCGGTGCACGCGTCACCTTCTGGGTGTTCATCGGCATGATGATCGGCACGCTGGGTGTGATCCACTTCCTTCAGGCGGGCAATTTCACCGGCTTCCTCGCCATGTTCATCTTCATGTTCTTCGTGACAGGCGTAGGCAATGCCTCCACCTTCCAGATGATCCCCGTTATCATGCGGAGCGAAGTGCCGCGCCTGATGCCGCAGCTCGCCGGAGCGGAGGCCACGCGGCAGGCCGAAAAGGAATCGGCGGCGATTGTCGGCTTTACATCTGCGATTGCGGCTTACGGTGCCTTTTTCATCCCCAAGGCGTTCGGCAGTTCGATCACCAATACCGGATCGCCGATGACCGCGCTGTGGGCCTTCCTCATCTTCTACGCCAGTTGCGCCGCGCTCACTTGGTTTATCTACACCCGCAAGGGCGGCCTGCTGCACGACATTGAGCGAGGTAGCACACCAGCCCCAAAATCCACACCCGCCGCCATTTCAGGAGCATCCGCATGAGCCATCTGCTCGACCGACTAACCTTCTTCCGTCAGAAGAAGGAAGGCTTTTCCGACGGCCATGGCGTCACCACCGGGGAGGCGCGGGATTGGGAGGATGGCTACCGCAAGCGCTGGCAGCACGACAAGATTGTGCGTTCGACGCATGGCGTGAACTGCACCGGTTCCTGCTCATGGAAAATCTACGTCAAAGGCGGGATCATCACCTGGGAAACACAGCAGACCGATTATCCGCGCACCCGGCCAGAGCTTCCCAACCACGAACCACGCGGCTGTCCGCGCGGAGCAAGCTATAGCTGGTACATCTATTCTGCGCAGCGGCTGAAATATCCGATGGTGCGCAAGCGGCTGGTGAAGCTGTGGCGCGCAGCGCGGGCAACATTGCCGCCGGTTGCGGCATGGGCCTCAATCCAGAACGATCCCGCCAAACGCAAAAGCTATACCGCGATCCGGGGGCATGGCGGATTCGTTCGTTCGACCTGGGATGAAGTTAACGAGATCATTGCAGCAGCCAATGCCTATACCGCAAAGACATACGGGCCAGACCGGGTAATCGGATTCAGCCCCATCCCGGCAATGTCGATGGTCAGCTATGCAGCAGGATCACGCTATCTTTCGCTGCTTGGGGGCACCTGCATGTCGTTCTACGACTGGTATTGCGATCTACCGCCCGCCAGCCCGATGACCTGGGGCGAACAGACCGACGTTCCCGAAAGCGCAGACTGGTACAATGCCGGGTTCCTGATGATGTGGGGATCGAATGTGCCGCAAACGCGCACACCCGACGCCCATTTCATGACTGAGGCGCGCTACCGTGGCACCAAAGTGGCAGTGGTCAGCCCTGATTATGCTGAAGCGACTAAGTTCGCTGATTTGTGGCTCAACCCAAAACAGGGCACCGATGCCGCGCTCGCGCTGGCGATGGGGCATGTGATCCTCCGTGAATTCCACCTCGACCGGCAGGTCCCCTATTTCGAGGATTATTGCCGCCGCTATTCGGACATGCCGATGCTGGTGCGTTTGGTGGAAAAGGATGGGCGCTTCGTGCCAGACCGGTTGTTGCGCGCCTCCGACTTCAAGGGCGGGCTGGGTGAAAAGGCCAATCCCGAATGGAAGAGCGTCGCCTTTGATGATTTGAGCGGCAAAATTGTCGCGCCCAATGGCTCGGCAGGCCATCGTTGGGGCGATCAGGGCAAATGGAATCTGGAGGAGAAAGACGGCAAGGGCGCAGACGTCAAACTGCGCATGACCTCGATCCTCGATACGGATCATGACGAAATTCTGGACGTTGCCTTCCCTTATTTCGGCAATCGCGAGCATGATCATTTCGAAGGCACCGATCATCCCGATGTACTTTTGAAGCGCGTGCCGGTGCGCGAGGTCAAACTGGCCGATGGCAAGTCCTTCGTTGTGACGGTCTTCGATCTGCTGTGTGCCAATTACGGCCTGGATCGAGGCTTGGGCGGCGAACATGTCGCGCGAGAATATTCAGATGCCAGCCCCTATACGCCGGCATGGGGCGAAAAAATCACCGGCATTCCTGCTGAGCAGATCATCACCGTAGCCCGCGAATTCGCCGCGAATGCGGAGGCAACCAACGGCAAATCGATGGTGATTCTGGGGGCGGGCCTCAACCATTGGTATCATATGGACATGAACTATCGCGGCATCATCAATCTGCTGGTGATGTGCGGTTGTGTCGGTCAGTCGGGCGGCGGCTGGTCGCACTATGTGGGGCAGGAGAAGCTGCGCCCGCAGACCGGCTGGCTGCCGCTGGCCTTCGCCCTCGACTGGAGTCGGCCGCCGCGGCAGATGAATTCGACCAGCTTCTTTTATGCGCACACCGATCAGTGGCGCTACGAGACGCTGAACGTGGATGAAATTCTCTCTCCCACGGCCCCCGACGGCGATTGGGACGCCAGCCTGATTGATTACAATGCCCGCGCCGAACGCATGGGCTGGCTGCCGTCCGCGCCGCAGCTCAAATCCAATCCGCTGGAGGTGGGTAAGGCGATCAAGGCATCGGGCAAAAATCCGGGAGACTATGTTTCAGCCGCGCTTAAATCCGGGGAACTGGAAATGTCCTGCTTCGATCCGGACGATCCAGCCAACTGGCCGCGCAATATGTTTGTCTGGCGCTCGAACCTGCTCGGATCATCAGGGAAGGGGCATGAGTATTTCCTAAAGCACCTGTTGGGCACGGCGCACGGCGTTCAAGGCAAGGATCTTGGCGAAATAGGCCATCAGAAGCCCAAGGATGTGAAGTGGCACGACGAGGCTCCGAGAGGAAAGCTCGACCTTCTGGTCACGCTCGATTTCCGCATGTCTACAACCTGTGTCTACTCCGATATCGTTCTGCCAACCGCCAGTTGGTATGAGAAAGACGATCTCAACACGTCTGATATGCACCCCTTCATCCACCCGCTGTCTGCGGCGGTTGATCCGGTTTGGGAATCGCGCAGCGATTGGGACATTTACAAGGGGATCGCCAAGACCTTCTCTGAAATTGCACCCGAAGTCTTGGGGGTGGAACAGGACGTGGTGCTTGTGCCGATCCAGCACGATACCGCCAACGAAATTGCTCAGCCTTTTGATGTGGTGGACTGGGGCGAAGGGCAGGTGGAGCCCATTCCTGGCAAGACCATGGCCAATGTCGCCTTGGTGGAGCGGGACTATCCGAACCTGTACAAGCGCTTCACGGCACTGGGTCCGTTGCTCGACAAGCTCGGCAATGGCGGCAAGGGCATTGGCTGGAACACCGAACATGAGGTGGAAGGCCTGCGCAAGCTCAACGGCGTCGTGACACAGGACGGCCCGACCAAGGGCATGGCCAAAATCGAATCCGCGATCGACGCGGCAGAGGTCGTCCTGATGCTGGCCCCGGAAACCAACGGCGAAGTCGCTGTAAAAGCGTGGAACGCCTTGTCCAAATTCACTGGGCAAGACCATGCCCATCTGGCGTTGCCGAAGGAAGACGAAAAAATCCGCTTCCGCGACATTCAGGCGCAGCCGCGCAAGATCATCTCTTCACCCACCTGGTCGGGCATCGAAAGCGAGCATGTATGCTACAATGCCGGCTACACCAACGTCCACGAACTGATCCCTTGGCGCACGCTCACCGGGCGGCAGCAGCTCTATCAGGATCACAAATGGATGCTGGCCTTTGGCGAAGCGCTGTGTGTCTATCGACCGCCGATTGATACCAAAGCGGTCAAACCGATGCTTGATCGGGCGGCGGGGCAAAAGCATGTCGTTTTGAACTTCATCACACCGCACCAGAAATGGGGAATCCATTCCACCTATACCGACAATCAGCTGATGCTCACCTTGTCTCGCGGCGGGCCGATTGTCTGGCTTTCGGAAGTGGACGCAGCCAAGGCCGGCATTGTCGATAATGACTGGGTGGAAAGCTTCAATTCCAACGGCGCTTTAGTCGCTCGGGCCGTCGTCTCGCAGCGAATGAAGGAAGGCACATTGTTCATGTATCATGCGCAGGAAAAGATTGTGAATGTGCCCGGATCGCCGCTGACAGGACAGCGCGGCGGCATTCACAACTCGGTGACCCGCGCGATTCTGAAGCCGACGCACATGATCGGTGGCTATGTCCAGCAAAGCTATGGCTTCAACTATTATGGCACCGTCGGGTCCAACCGCGACGAATTTGTCATCGTCCGCAAACTTGAAAAGGTCGACTGGCTCGAAGGCCCGCTCGCCGAAGGGGAGACCGCAGCATGAAAGTTCGCGCGCAAATCGGCAAGGTGCTCAACCTCGATAAATGCATCGGCTGCCACACCTGTTCTGTAACCTGCAAGAATGTGTGGACCAGCCGCGAAGGCATGGAATACGCCTGGTTCAACAATGTGGAGACCAAGCCTGGCATCGGCTATCCCAAAGATTGGGAAAACCAGAAGCGCTGGAATGGTGGTTGGGACCTGAAACACGGTCGCCTCCAGCCGCGTATGGGCGGAAAGTGGCGGGTTCTGGCGAAAATTTTCGCGAACCCCGACCTGCCCGAAATTGACGACTATTATGAGCCGTTCACGTTCGACTACGGTCATCTGCAACAGGCGGGCGAGAGCAAGGCGTTTCCAACCGCACGTCCACGCAGCCTGATTTCGGGCAAGCGGATGGAAAAGATCGAAGGTGGACCGAATTGGGAGGAAATTCTCGGCGGCGAATATTCCAAACGCTCGGCTGATTACAATTTCGAAGGCGTGCAGAAGGACATTTACGGCCAGTTCGAAAACACCTTCATGATGTATCTTCCGCGCCTGTGCGAGCACTGCCTTAACCCCACTTGTGTCGCAGCGTGCCCGTCGGGTTCGATCTACAAGCGGGAGGAGGATGGCATCGTCCTGATCGATCAGGAAAAATGCCGGGGCTGGCGCATGTGTGTGTCAGGCTGCCCGTACAAGAAGATCTATTACAACTGGAAAACCGGGAAGAGTGAAAAATGCATCTTCTGTTATCCAAGGATCGAGGCGGGGCAGCCGACGGTATGTTCGGAAACCTGCGTGGGCCGCATCCGCTATCTCGGCGTGATGCTCTATGATGCTGACCGGATCGAAGAGGCCGCTTCCGCCGAAAACGTCGAGGACCTCTATCAAGCACAGCTCGATATCTTCCTTGATCCCAATGATCCGGAAATCATCGCGCAGGCCCGCAAAGACGGCGTGCCCGAAGCCTGGCTGGAGGCCGCGCGCCATTCGCCGGTGTGGAAGATGGCGATGGAATGGAAGGTCGCGTTCCCGCTCCATCCTGAATACCGTACCCTGCCGATGGTCTGGTATGTCCCACCGCTTTCACCGATCAGTGCTGCGGCCAATTCAGGCCAGATTTCCGCAAATAACGGTATGCCCGATGTGCGGTCCCTGCGCATCCCGATGAAGTATCTCGCCAACCTGCTGACTGCAGGGGATGAGGAACCAGTGGCGGTATGTCTGGAGCGCATGCTGGCGATGCGCGCCTATATGCGCGCCAAGACGGTGGAGGGCGTAATAGCAGCCGACATCGCCGAGGCCGTGGGGCTGACGCCGGTACAGATTGAAGAGATGTATCACGTCATGGCCATTGCCAATTATGAAGATCGTTTCGTCATCCCGACCGGCCACCGCGAGGATGCCGAAGACATGTATGAAGAGCGCGGCGGCTGCGGCTTCTCGTTCGGCAATGGCTGTTCGGGTGGCACCGGAACGCCCAATCTGTTTGGCGCGCCCAACCGCAAGAAACTCCAAACCCCGACGCCTCAAATTGCAGGGGAGGTTTTCTAATGCGCACGACACTTCGTATTCTGTCCGCCTTGCTCCGCTACCCTGACAAAGATGTGCAGCAGGTGGTCCCCGAATTGGCGTCAACGCTTGCTCAGGATGGCGTACTGTCTCCTGCCCAATGCCGGTCGCTGGAGCCACTCATCACTGCGCTGGCGAGCGATGACCTGCTCGACAGCCAGGAGGCCTATGTCGCATTGTTCGACCGCGGACGTGCGGTTTCGCTCCATCTGTTCGAACATGTTCATGGTGAAAGCCGGGATCGCGGGCAGGCGATGGTCGATCTTCGGGACCGGTATGAGCGTCAGGGACTTGAAATTACAGCAAGCGAGCTTCCGGACTATCTGCCGCTGTTTCTGGAGTATCTCTCTATCCTGCCGCCAGAACAGGGCCGCGAGGAACTCGCTCAACCCGGCGTCATCATTGCTGCAATTGCCGAACGGTTGACAGAACGTGGCAGCCTCTATGCCGGCCCCATGCAAGTGCTGGCTGAACTGGCAGGCGTCGAGGGCGAAAGTTTCGTGATCGCGCCGCCGGACAATCCGGACGATCTCGAGGCGCTCGACGCGGCTTGGGCAGAAGAGCAAATCCGTTTCGATGCCCCGGCTGCGCCCAATGCGCCTGCTGCCTGCCCGCAAGCGGCCGAAATGGTTGCGCGTTTCAACATCCCAGCATCTGTCAGGAGCCCGGCCCATGGCTGAATTCATCAACACGCTGCTATTCGGCATATATCCCTATATTGCGCTGGCGGTGCTCGCGGTGGGGTCTGTCATCCGCTATGATCGGGAGCCCTATTCATGGCGCGCTGGGTCAAGCCAGTTGCTGCGTCGCAAGCAATTGATCGCCGGCTCGGTGATGTTCCATGTCGGAGTGCTGATGATCTTTGCGGGGCACGTTGTTGGCCTGCTGACGCCGATTGCGCTGTTTGATGCGCTCGGTATTCCGCACGTTGCGAAACAGATGCTGGCGATTGTCGCTGGCGGTGTCGCGGGAGTGATCGCGATTATCGGCGCAACCTTGCTGATCCACCGCCGCTTCTTTGATCCGCGTGTACGGGCGGCCTCCAATTTCAGCGACAATATGGTCATCCTGCTTTTGTGGGCGCAGTTGGCCCTTGGTCTCGCCACCATTCCCTATTCGATGCAACATCTGGATGGGCATGAGATGGTCAAGTTCATGGACTGGGCGCAAGGCATTTTCACCTTCCGCAGCGGCGCGGCAGGCAGGATTCAGGATGTGGCGTTGGTGTTCAAATTGCACCTGACGCTGGGGCTGACGATCCTGCTGCTCTTCCCCTTCACCCGGCTGGTCCACATGTTGTCCGCGCCGGTGCGCTATCTCTGGCGCTCGGGCTATCAAGTTGTGCGGTCGCGCAAACTGGCGGCGCGTCATGGCTGATGTGTTGGAACGCGTGCCGGTTTTCGTGAACGGCAGAGAGATTGCGCCCGAAGCCATCGCTGCCGAGGCGCAGCATCATCCGGCACCGGATGCTGATGCAGCCTGGCAAGCAGCCGCAGAAGCGCTGGTCGTGCGCCAGCTGCTGCTCGATGAAGCCGAGCGGTTGGCCATCGACGGGGCGTCACTGACCGATGCCGAGGGCCGTCCGCTGGCCGCAGAGGAAGCGCTGATTGAGGCGCTACTGGCTGATCAGGTCAAAACGCCCAAGGCCGATGAAGCCGTGACGCGACGCTTTTACGATGCCAATCAGGCTCGTTTCATGTCGGCCCCGATGGTCGAAGCAGCGCATATCTTGTTTGCGGCAACACCGGAAGACGATCTGGCCTATGGCCTTGCCACCGGCGATGCGCGCATGGCGATCCGCCGTTTGCAGAATGATCCATCGGCCTTTGCCGAAATCGCGCGGGAGCGTTCGGCTTGTCCCTCGAAAGAGCAAGGTGGCAATCTGGGACAAGTCGGCCCCGGAGACATGGTCGCGGAATTTGAGCAAGCGTTGTTCGCGCTGGAGGCGGGTGCCTTGTGTCTTGAGCCAGTCAAGACCCGCTTTGGCGTCCATGTCGTTCGCGCCGGTCGCCGGGAAGAACCCCAACTGCTTCCGTATGAACTCGTCTCTGCAAAGATTGCCGACTATCTTGAAGAAGCGAGCTGGCGACGAGCAGTGGCCCAATATCTCTCTATCCTTGCATCCAATGCCAGTCTGGGAGGGGTAGAGATTGCCGGGCCTGAGGGACCGCTGGTCCAGTGAACGCTCCATTCCACATTCTGCGCGATGGTCATGGTCGCAGCTTCGAATATCTGCGGCTTTCGCTGACCGATGTTTGCAATTTCCGCTGTGCTTATTGTTTGCCGGATGGCTATCGCAAACTGCAGGGAGCACCGTCAAACCTCTGTGTAGACGAAATCCGAAGGCTCGTGACAGCTTTTGCCCAGTTGGGCCTTTGGAAAGTTCGGCTGACAGGCGGGGAGCCAAGCCTTCGCACTGAGCTGCTGGAGATTGCCCGGACCGTTGCAGCGGTGCCGGGTATCCGCACTTTGGCCATGACCACAAACGGTTACCGTTTGGCGGAGCGTGCTGCAGATTATGCACAGGCGGGCATTTCCGCCCTCAACATCAGCGTTGATTCGCTTGATCCGGCCCGCTTTGCTACGATAACTGGCCATGATCGGCTTGACGAGATTTTGAAGGGGATCGAAGCAGCACGCGCTGCCGGGATCGGCACGGTCAAGCTCAACAGCGTATTGATGCGCGGCGTGAATGATGATGAGCTCGAAGTGTTCATCGCCTTTGTCCGAGCACATGATCTTTCACTGCGATTCATCGAAGTCATGCGGACAAATGACAATAGCGCGTTCTTTGAGCGCCACCACACGCCGGGTGCAGCGGTTGCGGCAAAACTGAAGGCCATGGGATGGCTGCCGATGTTGCGTCCCTCAGGTGCCGGACCTGCGATCGACTATGCCCAACCGAATGCTCCAGGCCGGATCGGTATCATTGCGCCTTATGGCAAGGATTTTTGCGCGACCTGCAACCGGCTGCGTGTCAGTGCAATCGGTAAGTTCCACCTTTGCCTGTTTGGCGAGCACGGTATTGACCTTCGTCCGCTGTTGCAGGCCGACAGCCAGTTGGACGCGCTTGTTGCGCGCATCGCCAAGTTGACCGGCACAAAGCCCTTTGCGCACCATTTGCACGACGGGATCAGCGGCGGCACCCCTCATCTAGCCTCTATCGGAGGATGACACTTGCCTGGCATTGACGAAAATTTGGCTTTTTATCCGCTTGACATCGCGGTCTTGACCATTTCCGATACGCGAACCTTGGATACCGATACGTCCGGTGGTTATTTGGCAGAACGACTGACAGCGGCTGGGCACAAATTACTCGACCGTGCACTGGTCAAAGATGACATTCCCGCCATCCGCGCCCAAGTGCAGTGCTGGCTTAAAAAGCCCGAAATCGAAATCATCCTTACAACCGGTGGGACGGGTTTCTCTCCGCGTGACAATACGCCCGAAGCGATCAAACCGCTCTTGCGCCGCGAAATGGATGGCTTTTCGGTCGCTTTTCACCAAAAGAGCCTGCAAACAGTGGGCGTTGCATCGATGCAATCGCGGGCTTTCGCAGGGCAGGCCCGTGACGCTTTCATCTTTTGCATTCCTGGCTCAACCGGTGCTTGTCGAGATGCGTGGGAAGGTCTGTTGGAACTCGAATTTGACAGCCGTCACAAGCCATGTTCGATAGCCGGAGCATTGCCCCGTTTGCGCGACGTTTGCGCATGATCTCATTTGATGATGCGCAGGCACTCCTTGTTGAATTCGTAAAGCCGCTTGGCACGGAGTATCTTCCCTTAGAAGATTGCCGTCGGCGCGTTCTTGCAGAGGATGTTCACGCGCTGGTTGCGTCACCCAGACGCGACGTTTCAGCCATGGATGGCTATGCGCTGCGAGATGCTGACGCGGAGGTCGGTGCGCACTTCCGCGTGGTAGGCGAGAGCTTCGCCGGAGGCGAATTGCCGCCCGAAATCGGTACGGGTGACGCCGTTCGAATCTTTACGGGGGCAAGTCTTCCAAAAGGCGCCAATCGTGTGGTGATGCAGGAAAACTGCCGCGCTGATGGATCTGCAATGGAGATCGTCGCACCCTTTGGTCCGGGCTGGCATGTCCGAAAGGCAGGCAGCGATTTCGGCAAAGGCGAGCTGCTTTTGGCCAAAGGGCATTTGCTTGATCCGCAAGCGATGGTGACTCTTGCCGCAGCTGATCGTCACAGCGCGCGGGTATACAAAAGAGCGCGCGTTACAATCATCGCGACAGGCGATGAGCTTGTTCCCCCCGGAATGGCGCAGGATCAGCCTTTGTCCATCCCAGAGTCTGTCTCGTTTGGTGTTTCTGCATTGGCTGAAGACTATGGAGCCGATGTAAGGGGGACATGTCGAGGGGCGGATGATCTTCCGTCCCTAGAACGGCAAGCTAGGGAGACACTGAAAGGATCGGATGTCATTGTCGTAACGGGAGGGGCTTCGGTTGGCGAGCGAGATTTTGCCAAAGCCATGTTCGCGCCATCGGGACTGGAACTGCTGTTTGCCAAAGTCGCGATCAAGCCAGGAAAACCAGTCTGGTTGGGGATGGCTGAGGGAAAGTGGGTGATTGGCTTGCCCGGAAATCCGACCTCTGCGATGGTCACAGCACGATTGTTTCTGGCTCCGTTGCTAGCACTTTTGCACGGACGCCAGGCAGACGAAGTACTCCAGTGGAAGCTGCATCTGCTCGGTACCGCGTTGCCCGCATCCGGCGACCGCCTGACCTTTATGCGAGCTGACGAAACTGCTGGTCGGATCACTCCGATTTGCAATCAGGATTCGGGAGCGCAGGCTGCTTTGCGACTTGCGCGGTTTCTGATCCGGCGTGACGCTAGGGAAACTAAATTAGCTGCCGGGGAACAAGTTCAAGTCCTCGCGTTTTGAAGGCTCAATCGGTCATTCGCGCGGCTGTTCAAACGCACGTTTGCCCCGTCGTCGCCAAAGCAGTCTTGCGCTCTCGCTGTCGTCGCCGCGCAGCTTATCCGCAACCGCTAGCAATCCGCCGAGGATCACAGCGCGATCATCGTCGGTAAGTTTGACCAGTCCAGCCTTCAGAACCAGCCCGCCCAGCTCGATCAGATGGCGCGTGCGTTCGCGACGTTGCATGACCCATTCCCTCTTGTCGGATCGGCGTATGCTGGCTTCAAACCGGTGCGTTAGCGCCCGTGTGTGCCGGATCGCTTTCAGCGTTGTCCGGAGATCGGTTGCCTGTTTGGCGTGACCGGCCTTGAAAGAATTCGACGCCCTTCTTGCGCCAAGCCTCCCTTCGCGGTGCATCGTTGGCTTCGAGCATTTTGAGCAGTGCGCCAGCCAGCGTTTCAGGATCGAGCGCGTCGGCACCAGTGGCGATGACCAATTCGCCGAGCTGCAAAACCTTGCGCTGTTTAAGCGCGTTGGCCTTGTCCTGAAGTGCCTTGAGTTCAGCATCGTAATCACGGGGCTTTCGCATTGTCGCATCTCCTTTTTCGGGTGATGCTGTAATCATAATCCGGCTCGTCGCGATTGGCTGCAAGGTCGTCGGAACGTGCTGGGACGGGGCGGTCCCGAACAGGATTTATTCTGTGAGGGCGCGCTTATACGTCGTTCCGACGTGGCTTACCCAGGACTATGTCGAAGGTCGTCATGGCGATCTACCACCTCTCGGTCAAAGTGATCAGCCGCGCCAACGGATCGAGCGCGCTGGCGTCGGCTGCCTATCGTTCGGGATCGCGGCTGCACGATCAGCGGCTGGACCGTGACCATGATTTCAGCAACAAGTCAGGCGTTGTTCATTCTGAAGTGATGCTGCCAGAGAATGCGCCCGACGCTTGGCGTGACCGCGAGCGGCTGTGGAATGATGTCGAAGCTGCCGAACTGCGCAAGGATGCACAGCTATCGCGCGAAGTGGAATTTGCGATCCCGCGCGAGATGAATGTCGAACAGGGCATCGCACTTGCAGGGGATTTTGTGCAGGCCGAGTTTGTGGATCGAGGCATGTGCGCCGACCTCAATCTGCATTGGGACATTGCCGCAGACGGCCTCGCCAAACCCCATGCTCATGTCATGCTGACCTTGAGGGAAGTGAACGAAGACGGCTTTGGCGCGAAAGTGCGCGATTGGAACAAGAGCGAGCTGGTTTGTGAATGGCGCGAACACTGGGAGACACACGTCAACGAACGTCTCGCCGAACTCGACATCGATGCGCGGATCGATCACCGCTCATTGCAAGCCCAAGGCATCGATCTCGAGCCGCAAAGTAAGATCGGCGCGCCTGCACAGCGCATGGGGCCAGATGCCGACCGTTTGATCGAGCATCACGCCATCGCCCGCGAGAATGGCGAGCGGATCATCGCCAATCCTGACATCGCGCTTGACGCGATAACCAAGCAGCGGGCGACCTTCACGCGCCGCGATCTCGCCATTTTCATCCACCGCCACAGCGACGGTAAGGAGCAGTTCGATCTGGCGCTGAGCGCGGCGCAGAACTCCGACCATGTTGTTGCGTTAGGACTGGACGGACGTGGGAACGAACGCTTCACCAGCCGCGACATGCTCGATGTCGAAACACGGTTGCATCAGGCTTCACAAGCGCTCGCCGGGCGCGAGTCGCATCTGGTCAGCAACCGTGATCGGGAGCGCGCACTGGCATCTTCTGAAGCGCGCGGGCTGATCCTGTCAGGCGAACAGCGCGACGCCTTCGATCACATCACCATGGGAAAAGACGTTGGGGTTGTTGTCGGCTATGCGGGCACTGGAAAATCGGCGATGCTGGGCGTTGCACGCGAGGCATGGGAACATTCTGGCTACAACGTTCATGGCGTCGCGCTGTCAGGCATCGCTGCTGAAAATCTGGAATCCGGATCGGGTATTCAGTCGCGCACTATCGCCAGCATGGAGCATGGCTGGGTACAAGGCCGTGACCTGCTGACATCACGCGATGTGTTGGTGATCGACGAAGCAGGCATGGTTGGGACGCGCCAGATGGAGCGCGTCCTGTCCCACGCCCGCGAAGCGGGGGCGAAGGTCATCCTGGTTGGCGACCCGCAACAGTTGCAGGCCATCGAAGCTGGCGCTGCGTTCCGGTCGATTGCCGAAGACATCGGCAGAGTTGAGATTACCGACATTCGCCGCCAACGCGAAGACTGGCAGCGCGATGCAACCCGGCAGCTTGCGACGGGCAGAACAGGCGAGGCGCTCGAAGCCTATCGCGACCATGACATGCTGAATGCAGCCGACACGCGCGACCTCGCACGCGAGCAGTTAATCGACCGTTGGGATAGTGAGCGGATCGCCAGCCCCCAAGACAGCCGCATCATTCTCACGCACACCAATGACGAGGTGCGCGCACTCAACGCCGCCGCGCGCGACCGGCTTCGAACCAATGGCGAACTGGGGAACGACATCACCCTGCAAGTCGAACGCGGCGAGCGAACTTTTGCAGAGGGCGACCGCATTATGTTCCTGCGCAACGACCGTGCGCTTGACGTCAAAAATGGCAGCATTGGCACCACCGAACAGGTCAGCCCACACTCCATGCGCGTGCGTCTCGACACAGGCCGGTCCATTGCGTTCGATCTCAAAGACTATGCCCACATCGATCACGGCTATGCCGCGACGATCCACAAGTCGCAGGGTGTCACGGTGGACCGAGCCCATGTGCTCGCCACACCAGGCATGGATCAGCACAGCAGCTATGTTGCGCTGTCGCGGCATCGGGACAACATGCAACTCCATTATGGCCGCGATGATTTTGCAAATGACGGCAACCTTGCCCGCACGCTGTCGCGTGAACGGGCCAAGGACATGGCGAGCGATTATGGCCGGGACGAGAACATGGAGCGGCGTTTCGCCGAGCGTCGCGGCATCAACTTTCGGCAGCGTGTGGCGGCGCTGTTCAGGAAGGTCGTGCCCGAAAAGGTACGCGACCTGTTTGATGGCCTTCAGCCCGTCCAGAAGCAGCCCGAACCGGAGATCAGCGCGGGCATGGCGCGCAAGATGGCGGTCGAGCGCCACGCCCGCGCGGTCACAACGATCTTCGCCCTACAGGATGAAGGGATGGAGGCAACGCCCAAGCAGCTTCGCGAGCTGCAATCCGCCCGAAGCGAACTCGATGGACTGCGCGAAAATGCATCGAAGGATATGGAAGTCGCCTACAAACGCGATCCTTCACTCGCGGAGGAAGCCGCCAGCGGCAGGCCCGAACGCGCTCGCGACGCCATGATCCGCGAAGCCGAAATCCGCACCAACCCGCACTTGCGCGCCGACCGATTTGTCGAGCGGTGGCAGCAACTCGACGACAGGCGCGATGAACTCTATCGCAGTGGCCGCTATTCCGCGTCGAAGGACTGCCGCCATGCCATGGCCGATATGGCCAAGGGGCTGGAGCGCGACCCGCAAATGGAATCCATCCTGCGCAACCGCAAACTCGAACTGGGGATCAGTGTGGAGTCGACACGGTCTCTCGGTGACGACTTGGCCTTCTCGCTGGGCTTGGGGCGTGGGCGCGGGTTGGGGATTTGACACGATCCTCTCAAGGTAGGGGCTAGCAATCGATGTGTTACAAAACCTATGATTGGTATTGATCCAGTCATAGGTTTTGCAACTTGTTGCAACGGAGGGCGTTCGAGTCCTCGTTGGTCCCTAAATCCCACGTTTTGTCGCGTTTTTGGGGCATCTTGTCGCATGGCAAATCTGGGGGTATCGGTGGGGGTATTCAATCATTTTTGAGTGAAGAAAATATATATATTTCAATCAAATAAATGCATCTGACTAATCCCTCCTCCGCTACCAACTTCTTCCTTCAAAGCCCGGGATGCTATTGCAGCGTTTCCCTGTCGCCTGAAGCATCGCGGCGCGCGAAGAATCGCATCAGCTGGACGATAAGGTCGGTTCTTGCCGATAAACCGCGCGATTCGAGCAGTGCTTGTTTGGAGGCAGCATCGAATGGAGCGATCTGGGCGATTGCATTGACGAGTGCATAGTCATCAAGCTGCGAAACCGACTGCCAATCGACGGCATAGCCGAGCGAATCGGCGTAGCGTTTCGATTCCTGTTCGAGCGAAGCGCGTTCGGCGATGGCGAGCACGTCAGCCTCCTCATTCTCCTCCCACAGCTCGGCATCAAATTGGCGGAACGGCGTGCTGACATCCAGTTCGCGCGCGACGGTGAAGCGCTGGAGCCCTTCAAGCACAATATTATACCGCCCGTCTTCGAGTGCCTCGACGTCGCCAATCCGACCAAGGCAGCCGACGGCAAAAAGCTCTGGCCTTACCCCTTCGGTCTGCGGCTGGATCATGCCGATGAAGCGGTCGCGCGCGAGCGAATCGCTGACCAAAGCCCGATAGCGCGGTTCGAAAATGTGCAACGGCAACTGCATCCCCGGAAACAGGATCGCGCCCGACAGCGGAAAGACCGAGATGCGTTTGCGGCTCATGGTCAGCCGAACAATATTGCCGACAGCCGACGACGGGTTGCTGCGACCCAGGGATCTTCCAGACCGATCATGCCGAATATCTCTAGCAAGCGCGCCCGTGCCCCGCCTTCATTCCACTCACGGTCTGCGGCGATGATATGCAGCAGCGCGTCTGCCGCCCCATCGCGGTCGCCAGAGGCCATCAGCGCATTGGCAAGGTCGAACCAAGCCTGATGGTTATCTTCATCCGCTACGACCGCTTCGCGCAGCGCAACCAGCTCTTCGGGGTCGCGCGCCTCTGCCGCAATCGACAGCATGACGCCAACACGGTCAAAGGCAGGGTCGCCGCGTTGATCCTCACCCAGACTGTCGTAAATCGCCTTGGCCTCCTCGAGGCGATCGAGTGCGAACAATGCTTCGAGCATGCCAGCAAGTGCAGCAACATTTTGCGGATCAAGCGCCAATATATCCGTGAAAATGGCATAGGCTTCTTCGGCAGAGCCTTCGGCCAGCGCGGCCTTGCCGCCATCGACCATCGCTACCAGATCGGGACCATCATCTTCTGCGCCACCTGCTTGAACCGGCAGTTTTTCCAACAGCTGATCGAGCATCGCCGACAGCTGCGGTTCGGTGCGCGCGCTGGTCAGATCGGCGACCGGTTGACCCTGAAAAATTGCATAGACAGTGGGGATAGACTGCACGCGGAACTGGCTGGCGATGAAGCCGTTCTCATCGACATTGACCTTGGCAAGGACAACGCCCTTGTCAGCATAATTTGCCGCGACCTTTTCCAGCACCGGGGTCAATTGCTTGCACGGGCCGCACCATTCGGCCCAGAAATCGAGGATGACGAGTTTTGTCATCGACGGCTCGACAACATCCTCACGGAATGCCTGCACCGCCTTCTGTTCCTCGCTTGTCAAACCCATGCTTGCCAATTCAATCGCTCCCAAAGTCAAAATGCGTGACTGATCGGCGAAAAGCCGAATCGCAGTCGGTTATATGTGGGTATGCAATGCGATACGCCAAGTCTTTGCGGGCACGCCATGGAAAAAAGGCGAGCAATTATCTTGCGATGGGGGTTGCGGCCCCCGAAATCGCCTGCTAATGGCGCGCCTCACCCGCTGGAACCAGATGATTCCAGCCGCCAGAGCGGGCGTAGCTCAGGGGTAGAGCACAACCTTGCCAAGGTTGGGGTCGAGGGTTCGAATCCCTTCGCCCGCTCCATTTTTTCAAACACTTAGTAGCACGATGTTGTCACTTGATCAGTCGTCAGGTGGCAAGGTAGTGACGTTGTCGAGAACACAATTCTGTTCACGCACCCAACCATCCCCTTCGATTTCGTGTCGGGGCTATATTTTCAGATCAGCGGTCCAACAGCTCCACATCCGCGCGCCACAGGGTCAGCCAGTTCAGCGAACCCCTGCATTCGTCCATGCCAATTGCGGAGGTCAGGCGGAACATGGTGCCGTCCCAGATATAGGATTCAGCATTCCCGCAATCGCCAACACCGCGCGCCTTGCTGAAGCTGTCGAGTTGCTGCTTTTGCGGATCCCAGCTCGCATTGACGAGCAATTTTGGACCGTCTGCCGGCTCAGTTGCATAGTCAAATTTTGCGGGTTCGAAAAACCACTTCCCTGAAGCATTTTGCGTCCCGACATAGGGTGCATGCGACATATTATAGGCCCCGCTGCCGCAACTTATCAGTACCATGGCGCGGGCATTCCCCGACGACCGGCCCAGACTATAGGCGCTATCCTCCGTCACGCCGAAGCGTTCGTCACGGCAAGGCGATTTTTCGATTAGGTCAATCAATTCGGGTGTGCCGGGTATTGGCGCGGTCGTCCCAATGCGGATTGCCTTTACAACGGGAAGCGGAAGCCAGGCAGGTTTGGTGCTTTTGCGTCCGCCGCCCGCGAGCGCATCCTTTGAGCCAATCCGGTTTTGTATAGCATCGATATATTTCAAAGCCGCCGCGGAACCCGCAAGCGAGCCTGACCCGAGCCGCGTGCCAGCGCCATCTAGCAGAACGAAGCGGTTGCCCCTTGCCAGCGCGCGGACGATTTTAAGGGCTTCCTTGTCAGCCAGCAGGATTTCCCTTTGAAAGGGCGCAAGGGGTCCCGAATCGGTTTCCCTGCCATCGACTTTTAGATGATAGCGGTCGTTTGTGGTTTCGAAACCCGAGATGCTGACGCTCAAAGCGTCGCCCGGCCGATAGCCTTTGCGGATCACTACCGCCAATGCATCGTCTTGCTCGTTCTCCGGAGGCAGATTGATTGCTTCGCAGGTCAGGGCATTGTCGCAGGCGACAGCCCATGAGCGGAAAAATTTCTGCTGCCCCAGCGTGATTGATGCACCTGACACAACCGTCGCAACAGTGGCGGCGACCATTAGGGTGAAGATCGAACGCAACATCATGGAAAACACCCTACCGGCAATGCTTTTGCTGCGCTAGTGCCCCAGCAAGAATCAGCGGGCGAACAAAGGATAGAGAGCTATGCGATCAGTTGCGGTTATTGGTGCAGGGCAAATGGGTGCGGGGATCGCACAGGTGAGTGCCGCCGCCGGTTATCATGTGCTGCTGTCCGACATCGATCTTGTTCGCGCGCAGGCTGGTAAGGACGGCATTGGTAAGCAGCTAGCGCGCATGGTTGAACGCGAGAAAATCGGAGCTGAGGAAGCGGAAACCTTGCTCGGACGGATCGAGCCTGTTGGCTCTTACGAGCCGATGGCCGGGGCCGGGCTGGTCATCGAGGCAGCAACCGAGCGCGAAGACATTAAGCGCAAGATTTTCGAGGATGTCGGCAAGGTGCTGGGGCATCAGGCGGTGTTGGCAAGCAACACCTCGTCAATCCCGATCACGCGCATGGCGCAGGCAACACCCGATCCGTCTCGGTTTATCGGCGTCCATTTCTTCAATCCGGTACCCATCATGGGGTTGATTGAGGTGATCCGGGGTCTCGCTACGTCTGATGATACCGTCGAGAAGGTACGGCACTTTGGCGAGGCGCTGGGCAAAACCATGGTTTTTGCCAACGATTCGCCAGGCTTCATCGTCAATCGCATCCTGTTGCCAATGCTCAACGAAGCCTGCTTTGCTCTGGGCGAAGGCGTCGCCTCGATCCGCGATATCGACACAGCGTGCCAGTTGGGGCTGAACCACCCGATGGGGCCGCTGACGCTCGCGGATTTCATTGGGCTGGATACCTGTCTTGAAATCACCCAAGTGCTGCTGGGATCCACCGGCGATCCCAAATATCGTCCGGCGCCGTTGCTGGTGAAATATGTCGAAGCGGGCTGGCTCGGCCGTAAGGCCAAGCGCGGCTTCTACGACTATTCGGGCGAAACGCCGGTGCCGACGCGGTGACCATGCCTTCAATCGGAAAAATCGATTAAACTCGTCGATTTTGATCGTTTGATTGTTTGGTACCGGGTCACCATATCCTGTCTCACGAAACACATCCCGGAGACATTTCATGGGTAACAACAGCACCACCGCACTTGCAGCCGCTCTCAATGGCATGCTGGCAGACTATTTCGCGCTTTATCTGAAGACCAAGAATTTTCACTGGCATGTGTCAGGGCCGCATTTCCGCGAATATCATCTGCTTTTTGATGATCATGCCGCCGAGTTGATCGGCACAACTGACCTGATTGCGGAACGTGTGCGCAAGCTGGGGCAGCGGACCTTGACCTCGATTGGCGATATTGCCGCCAAACAGTCGGTCAAAGACAATGATGCCGTTAAGGTTGATGCTGACGCGATGCTCAAAGAATTGCTGGCGGACAACCATGCTCTGATCAACACGCTGAAAGCGACCAAAGAGCTGGCTGGTGAGGCTGGAGACAATGCGACCGACGGCTTGCTGGATGATTGGACCGATCAGGCCGAGCAGCGCGCCTGGTTCCTTGAACAGACAATCGGGTAATCCAGACCGCTGAAACAAAAAGGGCCTCCAGTGGAGGCCCTTTTCCATTACGACTTAATCCGTGCCTCAGTCTGACTGGGCGAGATTGGTTGCCGAATATTTTCCGCGACGATCGACTTCGATATCGAATGCCAGACGGTCGCCCTGATTGACCTGGCCCATGCCAGAGCGTTCAAGCGCCGAGATGTGTACGAACACGTCTTCGCCGCCATCGTCGCGCTGAATGAAGCCAAAGCCCTTCATGTCATTGAAGAATTTGACGGTGCCATTGGCGCGTTCGCCGGTCGATTCGCGTTGCGGTCCACGAGGAGCGCTATCACGGTCGCCGCCACGGAAGCCGCCGCGATCGCCACGATCACCTCGGTCGCCACGATCATAGCTGTCGCGTTCGGGGCGTGGAGCGCGTTCGGGAACGGGCATGGGATCGCCGTCAATCACCAGATCGGTGGCCGAAACTTTGCCGCCACGGTCAACAAGGGTGAATTCCAAAGGCTGACCTTCGGCAAGACCGGCAAGACCTGCCTGTTCGACCGCGCTAATGTGCACAAACACATCATCTGGACGGTCATCAACCTGAATGAAACCAAAGCCCTTTTGGCCGTTGAAGAATTTGACGATTCCTTTGCCAGAACCGATTACCTGCGCAGGCATGGAAGGTCCGCGCGGGGGACCACGAAAGCCGCCGCCACCGCCACCAGCTCCGCCACCGAAGCCGCCGCCGCCACGAGGGGCGCCAAAGCCGCCACCGCCGCCGCCGCCACGCGGGCCATCAAAGCCTGCGTTGCGCAACTCTCCGGGAAAGGGGGGGGATTCGCCAAAATTGTCATCGCCAAAACGATCACGTTTGTCCCGGCCGCGACCGCGCCGCTTGTCATTGAAACTCATAGGTAAAAAGTAACTTTCCTGTCGCCCGACAAATATAATCCATGCAGTTTAGGGCGGTAATTCCTACATTTCGCGCGCGACGCTTACTTGCTCCGCTGACCCGCCTATATCCTAAATCGCTGCAAGGGGATAGCAAATATTGCCAGTGCCTATTCGCCTGCAAAACTTGCTTTGCCGGTCAGCGTGGGGCAAGGGGCGTGGAAATCCGCCAGACAGAGAGAAAGTAGCATGGCATGAGCGTTTATCTGCACGAAGAGGATCTGCCCGAAGGCGTGCTTGCCGGTGCTGGACCGATAGCGGTCGATACCGAGACAATGGGGCTGATCACTCCGCGCGACCGGCTGTGTCTGTTGCAGATTTCCGACGGCCAGGGTGACGAACATCTTGTGCGGTTTGCTCCCGGAAGCGCCTATGACGCGCCCAATTTGCGCAAGATATTAGGCGATCCTGATCGGGTGAAGATATTCCATTTCGGTCGCTTCGATCTCGCGGCCATCGAATATTATCTGCACGTCACCGCAGCGCCGGTGTTCTGCACCAAGATCGCTTCGCGGCTGACGCGGACCTTCACTGACCGGCACGGCCTGAAAGAACTGGTGAAAGAATTTCTCAGCACTGACATTTCCAAACAGCAGCAATCGAGTGACTGGGGTTCGCCCAGCCTGAACGATGCGCAAAAGGAATATGCGGCGAGCGATGTTCGGTATCTGCACCGGTTGATGGCCGAATTCGAAATCCGGCTGGAGCGCGAAGGGCGGACTGAACTGGCGCAGGCCTGTTTCGACTTTCTGCCCCACCGCGCCCGTCTGGATATTGCCGGCTGGCCCGAGGAGGATATCTTTGCACACAGCTAAGCCCTTGTTCATCGCTGCCGAGGCAAGGTGAAGCATGTCCGAACAGGCCGACATTCAGCGTAACGCCCGACAACATTTCGCGGCACCCGGCGGCAGGCACGACCGGCTGGTGCGTCTGCTGCGCGTCGCTTTGCCCAGTATTATCGGCGTATTGCTTGCGTTTCTCGTGTTCAGTCCTTTCTCGCAAACGCAGGAACGCAGCTTTGTACTGGACAAGGACGAGGTCAATATGGCCCGCGAGCGGTTGCGTCTGACCGAAGCGCTGTATCGCGGCGAAGACAGCAATGGCCGCCCATTCTCCTTGCGCGCAGGAAGCGCGGTGCAGAAAAGCTCAAGCGAAACATTGCTGCGGATGCATGATTTGTCGGCGCGGATATTGATGCCCGATGGTCCGGCCGAATTGAGCGCGGGGCAGGGCTATTATGACATGCAGAATGAAAAAGTCCGGGTCGAAGGGCCACTGGCGTTTACTGGCGGCAATGGTTTCAGCCTGACGGCAAGCAATGTCGAATTTGCCCTGAAAACGCGCAAGCTTGAAAGTTTCGGCCCGGTCAGCGGCAGCACCCGCGTTGGCACCTTTAGCGCCGGTAAATTGCGCGCTGACCTTGATGCGCGCATCGTCCGGCTCGAAGGTGGCGCGCGATTGCGCATCGACCAGAATGCTATTAGGTAGAATATCATGTCCATTCGCTTTTTCGGAATAATGACCGCGAGCTTTGTTGCAACCGCTGCGCTGATCGGCGGGCAGGCCCCCGCACAGGTCATCCGCAACCATAATAGCAATGCACCAGTCAATTTCAGCGCGGGTGCCATCGAATTGCAGGACCGCACAGACCGTGTCATCCTGACCGGTGGGGTTACGGCAACACAGGCGGGCCTCTCCATGTCGGCTTCGCGCCTGACCGCCGCCTATTCCAGCGGAGGTGGCATCGACGTCCACCGGCTGGACGCCGTCGGGGGCGTGACCATTACCAAAGACGATCTGCGCGCGAAAAGTGATGCGGCGATTTACGATCTCGACAGCGATCTGATCACGTTGCTCGGCAATGTACAGCTGACGCAGGGTGCCAATCGCCTGAATGGCGGTCGGATAGTGATTGATCTCAATTCAGGCCGTTCGACGATCAGTGGCGGCGGCACACCCGCAGCCCCCGGAATCAAGAGCAGCGGTGGGAGGGTCACGGGTACTTTTACGGTTCCGCAGCGAAAGAATTGATTTCGCTGGCAAAATGCTGCCTTATGCATAAATCCTGCCAATCACAGCCAAAGCAAGCTTTCTTTAGCCTTTGCGCGCGCATATAGAGTAGGCGCACGGCGGGATTGATCCCCAATAAGAAAGATATGCGGGCATGAATTTGATGGACAGCGCGGCTGACGGTCATTTGCGGCATGAAGGTGCAGCCAATGCCGTGACCGAGGCAGGACTAAATTCCGGACTGGCGGTGGTATCGATCGCCAAAAGCTATGACAAACGCGCGGTCCTGCTCGACGTGTCGCTCTCGGTTGCCAATGGCGAAGTCGTCGGCCTGCTCGGCCCCAATGGCGCGGGCAAGACCACCTGTTTCTACTCGATCATGGGGCTGGTTCGGCCCGATGCCGGTCGGATCGTGCTGAATGGCGAGGATATTACCCGGCTACCGATGTACCGGCGCGCAATATTGGGGCTGGGCTATTTGCCGCAGGAAACCTCTATCTTTCGCGGGATGACTGTTGAGCAGAATATCAGCGCAGTGCTCGAAATGGCCGAACCCGACCGCGATGCCCGGCAGGCGCGGCTCGACCAGTTGCTTGATGAGTTTGGATTGCAGAAACTGCGCAAATCGGCAGCGATGGCGCTGTCGGGTGGTGAGCGGCGACGTTGCGAAATTGCCCGCGCTTTGGCCGCCAACCCTTCGATCATGTTGCTCGACGAGCCCTTTGCCGGGATCGACCCGATCTCGATTTCGGACATTCGCGATCTGGTGAAGGATCTGAAAACCCGGGGCATCGGCGTGCTGATCACCGACCATAATGTCCGCGAAACATTGGACATCGTCGATCGCGCCTGCATCATTTATGACGGCCAGGTGCTGTTCGCTGGCTCACCCGAGGATCTGGTGGCCGATGCCAATGTAAGGCGACTGTATCTGGGTGAAGGTTTCACGATGTGAGGGTGGGCAAATGCCATTTTGTCCGTTCGCGTCGAGCGTAGTCGAGACGCCTCTCTGCACTGCCCGGTGTCTCGACTACTCTCGACACGAACGGGATTGAAAGGGTTTCATGGCCCTAGCCCCCCGCCTCGACCTTCGGCAGACGCAATCGCTGGTGATGACGCCGCAGTTGCAGCAGGCGATCAAACTGCTTGCCTTGTCCTCGCTCGAAATTGACGCTTTCATTGCCGAGGAGCTTGAGCGCAATCCTTTGCTTGAAATCGCATCGGGCGACGGCGGAGAGGCCGATACGCCAGAGGCGATGCCAACACCCAGCGCCGAGGATATGGGCAGCGACCAGTTGCTGAGCGACGGCAATTTCGCCACCGCCAGCGAAGCTCTCGACCCCGGCTATGCCAGCGACCCTGCCGAAGCCGGCGAAGGCGGCGGCGGGGCAGACGGCATGCTGGGGATGAACGGCATTGCGACCAGCGGTTCGGATTTTGGCGACGGCCCTGATTTCGATGCCTTTGCCGCACCCGACATTTCACTGCGCGAGCATCTGATGCAACAGGCAGGCGCGAGCGCGTCGGGGCGGCAATTGCTGCTGCTCGAACAGTTGATCGAACATATCGAACCTTCAGGCTGGCTGGGTGCGGACCTGATGGGGATTGCCTATCGGTTGGGTGTACCGCTTGCGGAGATGGAGGAGGCATTGGGCTTGCTCCAGCGCTTCGACCCCACCGGCGTCGGCGCGCGTGATCTGGCTGAATGCATCGCCCTGCAGGCAAAGGAAGCCGACCGTTACGATCCGTGCATGGCCAAGCTGATCGACAATCTGGACCTTGTCGCACGCGGCGCCTTCGACCAGCTCAAACGCTTGTGCCGTGTCGACGATGAGGATTTGCGAGACATGCTGGTCGAGCTGCGCGGCTATGATCCAAAACCGGGATTGCGCTTCGACAGCGATGAGGCAGCCGTTGCGGTAACACCCGATATATTCGTCTCCCAACAGGGCAAAGGCTGGGCGATTGAACTCAACAGCGCCAACCTGCCGCGACTGTTGGTCAACCGCAGCTATTATGTCGAACTCAGCGCGGGCGGCAGAGGCGACAAGGCGGCGAACAACTGGCTCAGCGAATGCCTTGCCGATGCCAACTGGCTGATCAAGGCGATGGACCAGCGTCAGCGGACAATCATGAAGGTCGCGACCGAATTGGTGAAGCAACAGGAAGGCTTCTTCCGCGAAGGTGTGGCGCGGCTGAAACCCCTGACGCTGCGGCAGGTGGCCGAAGCGATCGACATGCACGAATCGACGGTCAGCCGCGTCACCAGCAACAAATATCTGCATTGCTCACGCGGGCTGTTCGACCTCAAATATTTCTTCTCCAGTGGCGTGGCCTCAGCGGACGGCGACGGCGCCTCGGCGGAGGCAGTGAAGGCCGCGATCAAGACGCTGATCGATGCCGAAGCGGCGGACGACATTTTGTCCGACGACACGCTGGTCGATTTGCTCAAGGAAAAGGGTTTCGACATCGCCCGGCGCACCGTGGCAAAGTATCGCGAGGCAATGGGGATTGGTTCGAGCGTGCAGCGCAGGCGGGCGAAGAAGATGGGGCGTTAGGTTCAGTCAATCATTGCCTTCAACCGTTCGGGGTTTTGCGGGATTGGTTTGGCGGGGTCGATCTGCACCAGCTTCGCTCCGGTTGGCTTCAAAATTTGTAGGGCTTCGTTCCAATATGGCTCCTCCAACGCCAGATAAATTGTCAAGTGGTTCAGCCGTCCCGGTTTGAACCCCGCCACTTCCTTGCGTAGCACATCTATGAAGTTGGACGGTGACAAGGTAGCGAAGGCAACATTGTCCCCATACGTGTCTTGCAGCCGCTCGCGAATCCATTTTCTCGACGGCTTATAGTCTGCGGCTGTTGGCAACCGAAGCACGGTTGTCCAGGTCGAATCTTCTTTCCAGTCCGCGGTAATTCTCAAAAATGCCTCGCGCAAATACTGGTGCCAGTCTCCTTCGTCGTTGCTCGAAGGTCCCAACAGTGGAGAAGTGAGATAAGCTTTCCTTTTTTGTTCCCATTCCCAGTTCCGTGCATTGACTCTCTCTACCGCCGACAGCGCCCACTGCCAGCGGACACTGTCTATTGGAAGCATCGTACCAGTCGCCAGATCGAACGATATTTCGACGAAGGCTTTGGGGTTTTCCCTTGGGGGTGAGTCAGAATTTTCATCGATCACTTCCGGAACAGTTACTTCCAAGGTGAGTGTTGTTTCATCTTTTGAAATCCGGTGCTGGCCGGACCATCGAAGCGAGCTCACCGAGCGTGGTAACGCCGCAATATATGACTTCGGTAGAAAATCATCGAGGCGCAACGATCGGATGACATTGCCGTCGGGTCCGTAAATAACCACGACATTGTCGCCGTGACCCATTGAGTGCCAGTTGTCGAAGCTGGCGACATAGCGACCGGTTCGGGATAACAGCACGCTTACAGGTGCCACATCGTTTGGCAAAGTACGTTTCCAAACCGTTTGCCATTCACCGTACGTTGTTTTCCGTTCTAGCAGCATAGATGCTTTGTCGTTTCCGCCTGCCTTTTGCCCGGCCGGTTCGCGCTCTTCCACTTTGTCTTCAAAATAGGCGAGGGCATCCTCAAGTTGGCGCGGCGTCACCGTCACACGTACATTCTTGTCCTCGGAAAAGTACGTTTCGACCTGTGCCGGAAACCAGCTGTCGGCATAGGCCACCGATGGCATAAGCAAAGCTGACATTAGCCCAAAGATAATGATCAAGGCTCGAAGCATGACTTAACCTCCGTCGACGTGATTGGTGTCTAACCCAAAACCCGCCCTAGCGCATCCTCCCATCCGGCAAGTCTAACCTTCCGCGCCGCGCTATTCATCGCCGGGGTAAACCGCCCAACCTTGCCGCGCATCACCGATGCTTCGGCGAGCGAGCTATAAAGCCCGGCCCCAACGCCTGCCAACATGGCCGCCCCCAGCGCGGTGGTCTCGATGAAATCGGGGCATTCGACTTCGACGTCCAAAATGTCGGCTAGATCCTGAACCATCCAGCCGTTACTCACCATTCCCCCATCGACGCGCAGTTCTGCCCAGTCGGCACCATCGGCGGCGAAGGCGGTTTTCAGGTCGTGGGTCTGATGCGCCATTGCCTCCAGTGCGGCGCGCGCGACATGCGCTTTCTTCGCAGCGAAGGTCAGGCCGTGGATTGCGGCGCGGGCATTGGGTTGCCAGTGCGGCGCTCCAAGGCCGGACAGAGCGGGGACCAGATAGACACCACCATTATCCTCGACACTGCGCGCCAGCGGCTCGGTGTCGGGTGAAGCGTCGATCAGCCCCAGATCATCGCGCAGCCACTGAATCAGTGATCCGGCGACGAACACCGAACCCTCCAGCGCATAATGCCGCTCGCCACCCAATTGCCAGGCCACGGTTGCGAGCAAGCGGTTGCTCGATTTGGGCAAGGTCCGCCCGGTCTGGGTGAGGACAAACGCCCCCGTGCCAAAAGTCGCCTTGGTCTGGCCGGGTTCAAGGCAGCTTTGGCCGATCAATGCCGCCTGCTGGTCTCCCGCCATGCCGGTGATCGCAATCGGCGCACCAAACAGGTCGGGATCAGTCATGCCCAATGGACCAGCGCTGTCGCAAATGGCGGGCAGGATCGAACGCGGCACGCCGAATAGGTCTAGTAAGCCGTCATCCCAATCGCCACTGCCAATCGCCATTAGTGCGGTGCGGCTGGCATTGCTGGCATCGGAGACGTGCACTTTGCCACCGGTCAGCCGATAGACGAGGTAGCTTTCGATCGTGCCAACCGCGAGATGCTCACCCGCCTCTTTCAATTGCGGCCAGTTTTTGAGTGCCCAGCCAATTTTCGATCCGGAGAAATAGGGGTCGAGCAACAGCCCGGTCTTTGCCTGCACATCGGCTTCATGACCCGCCGCCTTTAGCGCTTCGCAGATGTCGGCGGTGCGCCGATCCTGCCAGACGATTGCCCGCGCCAGCGGCTCGCCGCTGCGCCTGTCCCAGAACACTATAGTCTCACGCTGGTTGGTTATGCCGATACCCGCAATTGCGCCCGCACCGCCAGCCTGTGCTACCATCTCGCGCGCGCATTCCAGCGTTAGGCACCAGATTTCGGCGGCATCATGCTCGACCAGACCGGGGGCAGGGTAATGCTGGGTGAGCGGACGTTGCGCGCTACCAAGACAGGCACCGTTCTTGGCAAACAGCATCGCGCGTGTCGATGTCGTGCCTTCGTCGATAACGAGGATGTGGTCAGTCATGCGGCTCTCCCTTGGAGAGGGGAGTGCGATAACTGCGGCGGCGGGTCAAGAAGCCACTCAACTTAATAGATACAAACTTCGTCACCCCCGCGAAGGCGGGGGTCCATCACCTGACGAATAAATTTCAGCGGCGGGTGATGGATTCCCGCTTTCGCGGGAATGACGAGGGAGTTGTGAGAGCGCGCACCAGTGAATCACCGTTCCTTGGTGGCGCTGAAAACCAGATCGGGGTGCTTTTCCTGCTGATAGCCGACATCCCATGACGACTTCGCCATAAACACCGGATTGCCGTCGCGGTCTTTCGCCATGGTGCTGCTGTTAAACTGGGCAAAGGCCTTTAATGCGGCGTCGCTGCCGTTCAGCCAACGTGCCGTGTCGAAAGGAGCGGGTTCCAGGAAAGCATCCACCTTATATTCCGCCTCAAGGCGCGAAATCAGCACTTCGAGCTGGAGCTGGCCCACCACGCCAACCACCCAGTTTGATCCGATTTCGGGATAGAAAACCTGAATCACGCCTTCTTCGCTCAAATCATCCAGGGCCTTGCGCAATTGCTTGGTCTTGGTTGGATCACGCAGTACCACGCATCGCAGGCTTTCAGGCGCGAAATTGGGCAGGCCGGTAAAGCGGACCGTGTTTTTCTCACTCAGCGTATCACCCACCCGCAACGTTCCGTGGTTGGGGATGCCGATCATATCCCCCG
>JAGNSY010000006.1:0-4469 GCA_017987825.1 Sphingorhabdus sp.
GGTTGACGGGCAGTCCGTCAATGGTGATCGTGGACATGAAGGTAGGCTCCTTGGTGGAAATGCCCGCAAGTGCAGCGGGATTGCTGTCGCAGAGGGCGAAGCTCTCGCCGTCCTTGATCGCGCAATTTGATCCGGCCCTCCCATGATCGACCAACGCGACATGGTTGCCGCGAATGCCGATCTGGCGGGCGTCGTAGCGCTGACCGTCCGGCGCGGTGCCGGGGGTCCAGTCGAGCTGGCACTGGTAGCCGTTGGAGAGTTCGCGCTTGCCGTTCTCGACGGCAGCGATCGCGCCAGCGTCCATCAGCACGAGGTCGAAGGCGAGGTAATCGCCATCGCGCATCGCACCCATTACGGTGCCGCGCGCGTGGTCCTTCCAGTTGGTAGCGGTCACGGCCTCGGCGGGGTGGTCGCTAGTGATTGGGCGGCCAATGAAGCTGCGCACGGAATCAGCCGCGAACACCTCGGCGGCATCGCGGTAGACCTTGACCACATCGGTCGGCTTGAAGGTGCTGGGCGCGCCCACCTCGGCGGCCAGATAGTCGTATACCCCGGTGCGGGCAGCCTTGGCACGAACGGCAAGATAGCCGTCAGCCGTGCGGCGGGGTGCGTCGATGGTCAGGGCGTCGGCCAGTTGCATTGGCCCACGGATAGGATGGGGGCCTGCGGGCCGTTACCGCCGTCAGAATTACGTCAACCGAAGTGCGTCAGGCCGAACCAATCAGGCTCGTAGTTGATGACGCCTTGGCCAGGGACAGGATAGCATGTGATCTTACGCGGAATCTGGCCATGGGCTATCGGAGTGATGCAAACTACTTGGCCGGCTTTGATCGCAGACGCGGCAACTATCCTGATGGACTTTTGGGCCTTCTTCATGGGCACCACCCCTATCAGAATTCGCTTGTCAGTGAAAGCACCGCCCGCTCGGTGCAGCCGCAGAACGGCAGCTCCCCGGGCGTGTCTTCCGGCGGATCGTCATCGCTGTAGCGCTTGCCGTCGCGCGCGGCATGTTCCGGGCGGAAGTGGAGCTTGTGGCTTGATACCCACTCCCATGTATCAATCCCGGCCTCGCGCCGCCGTTCGGAATTGAGCTGGGCAGTAATCTTGACGGTCTGGTCCGCCGCGACATTCAACGCCCTGCGCCGCGCCATGCCGGTCGCCTCGCGGATTTCCTTCGCCACCTCGCGCGCCGGTGATCGCTTGTTGAGGCCGCGAAACACCGCCTCACCAATGCGGGTGCGAGTCTGTTCAGAGACGGATCGAACCAGCCCCACGTTGCGCTCGATCGCCGCGCCCACGGTGGTCTCAGCACCCTTGGGGCCGATCATGGTGGAAATGTCCACACCGGTCGCGGCCTTTACGGTCGAGGCCCACTTGCCCCGGTGCCAGCGCTCGTTTCGCCTGGCCCAGGCATCAAGCCGCAGGCGGATCGAAATCAGGATGCGCGTCACCGCGTCCTCGGTCGCGGACAGAACCGCGCCCACCTCGGCAGGACTGTCCACGGTCATCGCGTCCATAGTGGCAAGGCTGCGCTCGTATTGGCCGACGATGCGCTCGGCAGCCGCCTCCCACGCCTTGACGACCGGGGCATATGCCTCGGCGTAAAGGTCGCTGGCGAATGTTCCCGGCGCGGTGATCGGGCGGAAGGTGATCTCGCGCTTGCGGGTGCGCTTCGTGCGCGCGGCCATCGCGGCGAGGGGGATAGGCATGGCCTAGACCTCCTCGAGCTTGGACTTCCAATCGAGGTCAAGCGGCTCGAAAATCTCATGGCCGAAGCGCAGCTCGCCGGTGTAGGGGCGCACAGCCTCGATATCGAAGCCTTCGGGCACGGTATAGGTGATGGTGACGTGCGGCGCGTATTCCGGCCAGTCGTGGCTGGCACCGGCGCGGATCATGTCGGCATGGCGGCTCGTCAGGCTCCACGATGCGAACTGCAGCACAAGCGCACCCTCGCCGAAGCGTTCGAGCGCACGGGGGCCGCCCGCCTTGACGATCAGGCCGCCGTCGGTCTCACTGCCCCAGGTCTCGCCCATCGCCATCGGATCCACGGGCGTCCGGCTGTAGAGGACCGTGACGTGCATGTCATCAGGCGTCAGCGTGGTCTCGAGGCCATTGGACTTGGCCCACGCGATCAGATCGGCGGCGTTGAGCAGGTCGCGCCGGACGTAGAGCGGGCGCGGGGCTGCGTCGGTGGTGTTGGGCACGGCGGGCGGAGTGTCCGGCGTTACTCCGCCCTGACCGGCAGATGCTGGATCAACCTCCTTTCCGCTGTTGACGGGATCAAGCGACAGGTCAGGCTCAACGCCCCACCGCTCATCCTCGGGGATTTCATCAAGCGCCGCCTCGAGGCCGGGCAGATAGCCTTCCTCGATCAGCAGCGACTGCGCACCCTTGGCCAGCGCGCGCTCGGGCATGATGCCCATGTTCGCCAGCTTCTCGATTGCGCCCACCTGCACGGCAAAGCGGTCGGCATTCTCCTTTTCGCTCGGGGTATCGAGCGGGGAGAAATCGAACCAGGCGGTCGCGTCAGGCACGGTGCCGGTCGCAGACTGGACGAGGTAGCGGTCTACCCGGTCAAGGCACGGGGCGAGGTCGATATTCTGCATCGCCCTGATTTTTTTGCGCCAGTCGGTTTGCTGACTGTCCCCGCTCGCGTTCATCCCCTCGGGCGCGCGGCCCAGCAGGCGCGTAGCTGGAATGTCAGAAATCGCCGCCACGAACTCGGCATAGGCTGACAGAATATCCTTAGCCCCGGCGAAGCTATAGGTTACGTCATCAATCCGCTCGGCGTCCTTACCGTCGCTGCCTGCATCGAACAACGTGGCGTTGAACATGGACTCGGCGAGCGCGATGACCTCGAGCCGGGCAGAGACCGCAGCCTCGCCGCCGGGGGTCGAGACAATCTCGGACAGGCGCGGGATGCCAATGCGGGTCAGGCGCGCCTTGTGCAGCATCGAGGCGAAGGCCCCGCGCGCACCGTCGCTGTCCTTCACCGCGTCCAGCACCTGCGCAACCCGGCTCTCGCCCCAGAAGGCATCGTCGCGGCCAATGGTCAGCGCGGCGAGCATGGCGGTCGTGTCAGCGCGGAACGGCACCACGCGGCTCGGGTGGATCGCCATCTGCGCGGTGGTGCCCGAGTTGAGCTTCCACATCGTCGGCTCGCCGTAACCGGGCAGGCGCGCGTCGTCCTGCATCTGGCTAAACGAGAGGTGCCAGCGCGAGACCACGTTGACGAAGGCGAGCTGGCCGATGCCGATGGTCTCGGGCGCAGGTTGCGAAGGATCACCCGGCAGGCCAAGGATCAGCGCACCGCCACCCAGGCCCCGCAGCACTTCGGCTGCGCGAACCTTGGCTTGCAGGCCGAGGCGCTTTTCCTCGTCCTCGATCTTGGCAACATCATCGGCATCGAGCTTCCAGTCGCGCCATTCGCGCACCATGTCGAGCGCGGGGATCTGGATGATCTTCCTGAGCAAGCCAGAGCCGCGATAGGCCGCGTCGATGTCCTGCTGGGTGAGCGCGATCGCCACACCATAGGCCGACGCTGCGCGCGGATCGCGGCGGGTGCCTGCGCCGGTGATGGCGTTTTTAAGACCGTCGAAAAGTTGCGTCACGGTGCCCATGCGGGCTTGGGTATGCTTACCGCCGTTTGATCGTTACCGCCGTCACCCCGCCAGAGCGGCGAGGTTGTAGGGCGCATTACCCAACATCAACTCGGTCAGTGCCCAGACCAGTGCGTCGGCGCGGTCTGGTGACCCCTCGCCAACGTACCCCGATGAGGTCATGGCGCACATTTGGTCCTCAAGCGCAGCGAAGCCGCCGACATGGCTAATGCGGCCCTGCTCATAGAGCGCTGCGACCGGCTCTGCCCGCGCCACCTTGCCCCGGCTCGCAGTCACCATCTTGACCGACAGACTGCGGTTACTGGCGCGGATCACCGCCTCAACCATTGCGCCCCCAAAGTTCTTTTCCGCGACGATGCGGTCAGCCTGGTGCATGGAATAGACCTCGGCAACGCGGCGTGCCCAGCCTTCCGGCGAGAGGTTGCAGGAATAGTCTCCCAGCACATAGCCGCGCCCATCGATCCCGACCCCTGCGGCGACGATGCCGATATCATCCCCCTCCCCGCCGCCAGAAGTGCCGGACGGGTCAACCGCGATAACCACACGGCGCATAGCCGGGGCCTGCTTGATGCGGGTGACGTCAAGCATATCGCGCGACCACAGCGCGCCCTGCACATCGTCCAGCATTTCAGCGTTGAGTTCCTGCCGACCGAGCCGCGTCCCGGCATATCGATCGACAATGGCCTTCATGAACGAGGGAGCGAGGTTCCCGGCATTGTCCATGGTCGAACCGCGTGTGATCACGGTATCGTCGCTGTTCAGGATTTCTTTCAGGACCGGGATCGGACGCGGGGTTGTGGTGACGACCACTTGCGGATGCTCGCCAAGGCGCATGCCGAATTGCAGCTG
>JAGNSY010000006.1:4569-8749 GCA_017987825.1 Sphingorhabdus sp.
CGCCTTCCGAACCAGCGACCCGGCGACCTTGGCGATTGTCTCCGCGCGTCCGATCTGAAGCGCTTCGGCTGTTCGCTCGTTTCTGGTCAGCGTATCGATGCTCTTGCCGATCATCGCCGCGATCTGGTCCTGGGTTGAGCCCAGCCCGGCATAGAGGCGCACCTTGGCTACCTCCTCGTCGGTCGGCTCCCACGGCTTAGGTCCGCGCTTGCCCATCAAGATACCTCCTCGACCTGTTCTCGCGCTGTGTCGGGCTGTGTGGGCAAATTATCCGCCATCTCTGCAAACGTCTTGCCGGTTGCTTCGTGGATCGCCTGTTGCCCGGTGAAGTCCTGCCAGCGCTTGACCGCGACATCGACGTATGCGGGATTGGTCCATCCGAACTCGCGGATCGAGGCCGCGATCTGCGCAACCTGCTCATCGCTATGGGTGCGCGAATTGCGCGCAAAGGGGATCAATGCGCCAATTGCGCGCGTCTCGGTTTTTATAGTTCCGCTGGTTTTCATGAGTAGTTCCTTTTGCGAGGATGCCGGCACACGGCCCCGGTCAGGGCGATCCACTTGCGGATGAGGCTGGTGCGGGCGCCATAGATGCGCTCGACGCGCCGCCAGCCGCCGTCTGCGAACTGCTCGGCGAACTCGGGGGGCGGCGGTGGGAAGGTTCGGACTAGGGCGGTCATACGTCGATTACTCCAAGGTGGCTCTCTGCGATCATGTCGGCGAACTCCTCGCGGACGTGGCGGGGTGCCCGGTTCCATGCGCGGGACAGGGCAAGGAGGTGGTCGTGGTCGGGATCGTCGTCGCGCGGCAGGTTCTGCCCGATCTCGCATTTGCGGAGCATGGCCTCAATGCGCAGTTGTCTGGCGGTCCAGTTGGCCTGGTGTGCAGCCTTGAGCAGCGGCAGGGCTTCCTGCTGGGGCATGTCGGCGACATGAGCGTGGTGATCGAAGGACAGGGCACCGTCGCGCTTGTGGGGCGGGAAGGCGGCGACGGTGGTCTCGATGCGCTTGAGCCGTCGCGGATCCTCGCCCAGTTCGGCGATGGCCATCTCGATCTGCTCGGGGAAGCGGGCCTTGCCGAAGTTGAGCCAGTCACCGATCAGCCAGTCGATGTTGCGCTTGCTGTTGGCGAGGGCGCGGCCTGTGGAGAGCCAGTCGGGGAAGCTGGTGGTTTCCGGCAGTGCTAGGGCGAGACTTACTTCCATGGTCACTCGGTTACCTCCGTTTGGGTGTGGTCATTACCGCCGTGAAAGAATGTGATTGATGCATTGATCCACCCGCGCAGCAATGTTGGGGCTTTCGATTTCCAACCTGTCACGAGGCGTTTTGCAGCAGGTGATCGCTCTGCCTGTATCTGGGCAAACCGCATCTGCCAGCGATGTTTTGAAACGCCACTTTGCGATTGCCGTATCATCGCAATTTGGACCTAG
Organism: Sphingorhabdus sp.; assembly: GCA_017987825.1. Lineage (GTDB taxonomy): Bacteria > Pseudomonadota > Alphaproteobacteria > Sphingomonadales > Sphingomonadaceae > Sphingorhabdus_B. The sequence continues at coordinate 5,998 of JAGNSY010000006.1, forward strand.
CGTTTTGCCTTGCTGGAACCCTCGGCGATATGCCCGCTCGGCTTCGATCGCGATGAGGTTCATGATTTTGTCGTGGGTTGTGTCGGTCATATGATCATCCCTTTGGGCGCTATGAATGAGGGCGGTAATGGTGTTGAATTGGCTCTGATTGGCCCGCGCCGAACGCTCGCCGGAACCCGCCCTAAAAAGGGAACTGCGCCATTTGTGCGCAAAATAGCGCGCGCTTTTAGCGCGCTTTTGCGCCAAATGGTTTCCCTTTAGGGGTTCCGGTTTATTTGGCGCACAAATCTGCGCCAAATGTGCGCCAAATAAATTGCTATTTGGCGCGCTCATTTTCAGCATCAGAAAGCCTCCCCTGGGCGTGCGCTGCGGGGGGCGAAAAGGCCGGAAATATCCTTGCGCCGGTTGGGGTCTCGATAGGTATCTTCGACCACCACGCCGTTCTTCATCCATGTCTTGAGCAGCGCTCCGGCCTGCCCCTCTTTCATGCCAAGCTGGTTGATCAGGACGCATCCGGCCCAGCGTCCGCTTTCCTTGGTGCCGCCCTTGGTGGAATAGGTATATCGCGAGCCTGTGGGCACCCCGTGCGCGTCCACGATCCCACCGTCGATGCTGTCCAGCGCGGCGTTGATGGCATGGATGGAAATGCCGTCCAGCATACCGGGCGGCGACCACGGGATAAGCGCGCCCACCTCGTCGGCAGGGTGGTTTTCGTCGCCATTGGCTAGGGTGACGGACTGCTTTTGGAACCAGCGCGCCTTGCCCGACTTTAGGCTCTGGTTGGCCTTGGCATCATCATAGCGCACGTAAAGGTTGCGCTCGGTTTCATCGATGCCAAGCGTTGCCGCCTCGTCCTGCGTCATGGGCATAAGGGTGGCGCTGATACGGGTGCTGTTGACGATCGCGCCCGCGCCGCGAACCACGTTGGCATCGCCCGCCCCGCCTTGTGCGTATTTGGTGGTGTGGTGGACAAGGTAGACCACGCAGCCGGTCGCCTTGGCGATCTCGTCGCGCCAGATGCGCATGGCCCATTTGACTTCGCTGTTATCGTTTTCGTCGCCCTCGAATGTTTCGGTGAACGGGTCAACAATCAGCACGTCGATCTCGTTGCGGCGGATATAGTCTACCAGCACGGGGACAATCGGCTTGGCGACCATGACGCGGCGCGCTTCGTCGAAGCCTGCGACAATGATGTTATCTGTGTCGGCAACAAGATGGACCATGCCGCGCAGCGCATCCTGATCCGGCCCCATGACGCGGCGCGCGGCTGCAAGGCGGCGGCGCTGTTCATGGAGGTCGTCCTCCACGTTGATAACGAGGGTGCGGGCTTTGCGGCGCGGGTGGAATGAACCCCATGGCTCACCCAAGGCCAACGTGATCGCCAATTGCAGGGTGAACAGCGACTTGCCCGAACCACCCGGCGCGGCAAGCATATGGGTATAGCCTGACAGCATCACGCCGGGGATCACCCAAGGCCGGGTCGGTATGTCTGCCTCGTTGAAGTCGAAGGCATCGACAACGCTCAGTTCGGCAGGACCATGCTCGATCGGCGCGAAGCCAGCCTCATAATCAGGATCGGCAAAATCCAAAACCTCATCGGGCGGCGGGATCTCCGCAATCCACGCGGGAACTTCCTCGAATTGCTCGGGATAGATGACATTGCCCGATGCAATGCGCCTCTCGGCCCCTAGCGCCCGGTATGCGGCCTTGTGGTCGCCATTGTGCTTGTAGTGGGCATACAGGTCGTATGCATCGCCGTAGCAACCGCTCTTGTGCTTGGAACCTAGTCCAGCGTCGGTGTCGCTTTGCGAGAGGCTAACCCATTTGTCTCCCATGACGCGCGTTGCATAGGTTTCGCCGGTTTGGTGAGGTGACTTCCAATCGCGGGGATCACGCAGGCTCTGTTCATAGCCGCATAGCTCAAGCATGGACGCAACAGTGTTGCCCGCGTTGAAGTCATCGATAATGCTGGCCCCGTCGCATTGAGGCATAGCGGCGCGGCGTTTCTCCGCAGCCTGGCGCAAGGCCTCGCGGGTGCGTTCGTCATCCTCGCGCCTTCGGATCAGGGCGGCGATACCATCTGCCGCCGCGCCCGTAGTGAGGTCCAGCCCCGGCTTGTCCAGTCCGCTATGCTCGCGCACGAAATAGAGCGGCTTGCCATCATCGCCCCGCAAAGGGGTTTCCGACTTCGCATGAACGGCGGGGACATTCGGCAGATAGACCGGCTGGGCAGCGCGGGCGAGCGCATGGTCCATCGCAATGCCGCGCGCCTCCATGTGGGCATAGAAAGCAAGCTGGGCATCGTGCCATGCGTCAAAGCCGTGTTCGGTGGCGAGCGGCAGGATGATCCGCCAGCGCATATCATCGGGCCGCGCGTGGGGGCTTGAATAGATCAGCCGAGCCGCGCCGTTGACAAAAGCTGTCACGCCCTCGCGGATCGCATCGAGGCTATGATTTCCGCTATCCACATCGCCCGCCAGCGCAATGAACCGGCCCCGCTCGCGCTGTGCCGCATGTTCGCGCGCGTCGAAGTCGGCATAAGTGGACGGAATGCAGGCCAGTCCTGCGCCCTTGGGCTTGTTCCCCGGCGCCATCTTGAACAGCTTGGCCAAAGCCTGCGTCGGGTAATCCTCGCCGGTTTCGATATGGGTATCGAACTGCCCCTTGAAATAGACGAAGCGGCGGTCGGTCCAGTGCTGTTGTTCTGTTTCGGTTGCAGGCATCACAGCCAACCGTCCTTCTTCAAGATTTG
>JAGNSY010000006.1:8849-31327 GCA_017987825.1 Sphingorhabdus sp.
TCGAAGGCAGACTTTCCCGAGAAAAAACACGCAACCTTATGTCCCCGCAAATGGAGGCCATTCATAAAGTCAATTTGCGCTTTACTGAGTTTTCCGGGTCGCCCGTCTGCGGAATACCCTTTGAGTTCAATCCAAGCGACGGAAACCGCGCAATCTGAAATTGTGCTATCGGAAATATCCCAAGCTACAGTGTAGTCAGGAACACCCGCTTTGATGCCCTCTGCTTTTGCCTGGTTCGGATTGCGCTTGCCTGCATTAGCGTTGGCATAAAGGATGACCTTAGGTGCCAACTTGGCAACGTAGGACCGGAACATCTTAGCCCGCTGCAACTCGCTCAAGTCCTTGCGCCCGTCCGGTTCTTCGACCGGGAACAAGGGCACGGGATCGAGCGTTGTTTCGAGGTTGTCGAATGCGCTCATGCCAGCACCTCGATCAGCGCATCGAGGTAGTGGCGGGCCTTGCGCAAGTCCTCGATGCCGCCCTTGTCAGGATAGCGGGCGAGATACTTGATCGCGTTGCCGCGCAGGAAGCCCTCGAACTGCTCGGGTGTCATCCAAGCGCGCATGGCGTCCCAGGGCTGGATCGGCTTGTCGGCGTAGTGGGTTCCGCCCACCTGGCTATCGCGGGCGCTCATACCGCGCGCCTCGCGATCTCGCGCTGCAATGCGTCGGCACATTCGGCTTCACTAAGGCCGGTCCAGCGCGCAACATCGGCGGCGGTGATCCCGTCCAGACTGCGGCGATAGGTAAGCACCTGCACAAGCTGAACGCGGCGGTCCTGCTTGGTGCGCGTAACGGTCTGCGGTTTGCGCTGGAACATATGACCCCCGGAAAGTTTGGCGGGCTTTTCACCCCACGGCCCGCCAGCGTGGTTCCAATGCGCCCGCCGAAAACATCAGGCGCGAGGTGACTCAAAACGGGATGTCGTCGTCGAGGTCGTCGGGCGCGGTCCTGCCGTAATCGCCACTTGTGGACGGTGCGCCCCGGCTTCCGTCAGGCGTCCGCGCAGCACCGTCCTGCTTCCCGTCCAGCATGGTCAGAATCCCGCCAAAGCCGCCCACGACGATCTCGGTGGCATAGCGATCCTGCCCGCTCTGATCCTGCCACTTGCGGGTGCGGAACTGACCTTGCACGAACACGCGCGAGCCTTTCTTGAGGTAGCGCTCTGCAACGCCGACCAGGCCATCGGATTGCAGCGTCACACTGATCCACTCGGTGCGCTCTTTTTGCTCACCAGTGGCCTTGTCCTTCCACTTCTCGCCGACCGCGATACGCAGGTTTGCAATGCGCCCACCGTTGGCGAAGGACTTGATTTCTGGGTCGGCCCCAAGCCGCCCGATGAATTGACATTGATTAAGGTCGGCCATCAGCGCGCCTCCACCACATTGCGGCCAAGCGCCCTGGCGACCATCATCACGCGCTTGTGACGATGCCAGAGCGCCCTGAGCAGGGCGTTGCTGCCCATCTCCATATCGAGCCGGTAGCGATCATCAGCGGCGGCGGGATTGCACCATGCGTCATGGCGCGACATCGGCTTGCGATAGCCACGCGCCTTGAGCGTGGTGTCGGACAGGGCGGCGGGGTTTTTCATAGCGTAACCTCTTTTCTGATGGCGTCCAGGTCGCGCTCGATGCGCTCAAGCCGCTCGGCTTCGCGGTGGGCGCGTCGGGCCTCACACGCATCAATCAGTTCACGTTCGTCTGCGCTCACAAAGCGGTTGCGGCGCTTTTCAGCGGTGGACAGAAGCGCGGTGAACGCCTCCCCCAGCCTCATGCGACCAGCTTCCGCAGCGCTTCCAGTTCGCGCTCTACCCGGTCGATCCGGTCGGCAGGCGAAGGCTCCGGGGCGGCGAATATGCCGAGGACATTCGGGCGGCTCGCCATTAGCTTTCCCTGATATGGAAAGGAGCGGACACAAAAGCGCCCCCGGCGCGCTGTTCAGGACCGGGGGCGCAGTTCACGGCGCGAGGGGTATCAAGCGCCGCCTGTGGCTCGTTGGGTTCGCCAAGGTGGAATCCGCGCGCGTCCTCGAAACCGAATGGCGCGGTAATGATGAGGTAGGCCATGAACGCGCAGCCGATCAGCCATGCGGCGATGCCAGCGGCGATCATGCGGCCATGCCCCGCGCCTGCCCGATCACAGGGCAAATCGCGCCAGCATCAACCGCGCCGCCAGTTGCTTCCTCTACCTTGAGGGCCAAGGCAGGAGGCCAGTCAGTGCGAACCCGAAGCTGCGAAAGCCTACCCTTGGAGATGCCAATTTCCTCGGCAATCGCGGTAAGGGATTTGGAGCCGTCGCGGCGCAGGTATGTGTCGAGCGTCGTCATGCCATTGCGTTTAGCCTAACTAAACGTGGCTTGGCAACATCAAAGTTTAGTGACGCGAAACGACTTCCCGGCGTTGCTGGTCTATCCTTTTCGGATGATCCCGCGATCAAGCCTGTTTCGTTTTGCTAAACTTTTTTCTTGCCATGATCGTTTAGGATCGCTAAACAGCCTCCATCAACACCGATGGAGGCCCAAATGCCCACATTCACATTCACCACCTCGATCACCAAGGGTCGCTACGACACCGAGTATGACGTTGAAGTCACTTACTCGGCAGAGCGCAAGGGTCCGGTGGAAATCATCGATGCGAAGTGCCCGGTCTACCTGACCGACGAGGACTTCGACCACCTCACCGACATTGCCGCCGACCGCGCGAACGACGACTACGCCGAATGGCTGGCTGACTACGGCGACTACCTGCACGAACAGCGCCGCGACCGCGCTGCCATGTCCTACGTCCCGGCAGGTGCCCTGTGAGCCCCACAGACAAGTTCCTGACCGATCTGGCGGGTCTCACCAAGGCTGACAGTGTGCGGATCGAGTGGCGCGGCTATGCCCACAACGAGGATACGCGCTTTCAGGTTATGATTGGCCGCATGGACAGTCCCTTGGAGAACCCTTGGACGCTGATCCAAGGCCATGGGGCCACGGTTGATAAAGCCATGGTTGACGCGCTGACGAAGCGCGCGGCTCACTATGCGCAGGAGGCCGCATAATGGCCAGCAAAGCCCGCACCGAGGCCGCTTGCCTCAATAGCGCGCTGGCAGACCTCGCCAGCACCTCCGCCGCACTGGCGACCACCAACGCCCTGCTTGGCCTGATCGAGCGCCACGAACGCCGCCGCGCCGAAGCCTTCGCCCGTATCGAGGCGATGGACGCAAGGGAGGCTGGCAAGTGACCCGCGCCCTGATCCTCTCCCTCGCTGCACTCATCATGGTTGCAGCCTTCGACCACGCCATGCGCGCCGATGCTGCGCGGCTCTGCGCCAATGATGCCACCGCTTACCCGGAGTGCAGCGAATGAACGCCCCTGCCAAGATCGAAGCCGTCACCATGCGGACGCCGTTTCCTGCGCACCAAATCTCCAAGCTGCCCAAGGAAACCAAAGCGCAGATTGACGAGCGTAAGGCCGACCGCAGCAAGATGGTGTTCAACTGCCAAATTTGCGGCGGGCACCATCATAAGAACGCCGTGCATCTCGATTACGTAGGTCACGCTGCACTTACCGACCGCTTGCTTGATGTTGATCCCGAATGGTCGTGGGAGCCAGTTGCCTTCAATTCGGATGGCCTGCCCGCGTTTGACCGCATCGGGGGGCTTTGGATCAAGCTGACAGTGCTTGGTGTTACCCGGCTTGGTTATGGCTGCGCGGACGGCAAGTCAGGCGGCGATGCGATCAAGGAGATTATCGGGGACGCGCTGCGCAATGCCGCAATGCGCTTCGGCGCTGCACTGGACCTCTGGCACAAGGGCGATCTGCACCTTGATGATACCCCGGAACAGGACGGGGGACATAGCCAATCCAATGGCGCGGTTAGCCCGCTCGCAGATGGTGCGACTATCACCAAGATAATCCAGCTTTGCGAAGCTGTCGGAGGCAGCCAGTCCAAGGTAATTTGCAATGCCTATAAAGTTGGCGCGATTACCGACCTGACAGCCACACAGGCAGATGCCGTTGTGAAGCGGCTTACCGAGAAGCTGGCAGACAAGGCAAAGTCACAGACCGACGCCGAATTGGCCGATGAAATTCAATATTGAGGCTTGCCATGAACGCTGTAAACCCGCGCGCCATTATTGGCAGCAACAATCCGCCCGATCCTATTGACCTTGCGCTTGAGCCGTTCGGAGACGTTTTGCTTGAAGCCGTCAACTGGCTTGATGGTGCTCTTGTCGAAAATGATGGCCAACTATCTGCAACCGATGATTTGCTCAAGGAACTGAAAGCCGCGCGGAAGGCGGTTGACGTTGCCCGCGATGAAGCAACCCGCCCATTGCACGAAGCTTGGAAGGCCGAGGTTGCCCGTTGGAAACCTACCCAGGATGATCTTGACCGGCAAGTTAAGTGCCTTGTCGCGGCGCAGGGGCCATACAAGCAAAAGCTGCTTGCCGAAAAGGAGGCATCACGGATCGCCGCAGAGCGCGAAGCTGCCGATAAGGCGGAAGCCGCACGTCAAGCGCATCTTGCTGCGAATGCCGCCAGCATAGACGCCCAGCGTGAAGCCGACGAACTACTTAAGCAGGCGGAAGATGCCGCCAAGGTCGCAGCCAAGGCCGGGAAAGATACCGTCAAAGGTATGCGGACAATCCAAGTCTATAAGATTGAGGATCACCGCGCCGCTCTCAACTGGATTGCAAGAAACGACCGAGACGCAATCACCGCATTTATTGAAGAATACGTGCGTCGGAACTTTAAGGCGCGGCCCATCGACGGGGTGGCCGTCGCTACAGCAAAGGAAGCTTTTTAATGCAGACTATCACCATCGCTGGAAAGCTTGGCGCAGATGCCATTGTCCGCAGCACTCAAGGCGGGGACAGCGTATGCAGCTTTTCCGTTGCCGTCGATCAGCGCGACGGGCGCGACAAGTCAACGAACTGGTGGCGCGTCAGCCTGTGGGGCAAGCGCGGTGAGGCACTGGCTCCCTACTTGCTCAAGGGCACCTCTGTAACCGTTACCGGCGACTTCGCGCTGGGCGACTACGAAGGCAAGCCGCAGCTTAACATTCGCGCCAATGGCATCGCCTTGCAGGGCGGTCGTGGCGATGGATCGCAGGGATCGCGCCAGCAGGCAGGTGGCGGTAACACCTCCGGATCGCCCGACCTCGACGACGATATCCCCTTTTGAACCAGTCACCTCGCGCCTGATGTTTTTCGGCAGGCGCACGGAACCACGATGGCGGGCCGTGGGGTGAAAAGCCCGCCAAACTAGCAGGAGAAAACCAATGCGCACTATCAAGATTGAAGGATACGACCTCAAAATCGAAACCGGGCTTACCCCCGCTCCTAAACGGGGGGCACGTCAGAAGAGGGCAATCCGCCTTGTCTGCGAAGCGCTCAAGGACGGCGAAAGCGTGGTCATCCAGTCCACCCCGGAGGCAGTCCAGCGGGCGAACCTGCATGGCATCGGCAAGGCAATCGGTTCCAAACTGGCCTATCGCCAGGAAGGCAACGGCATCCGCATTTTTCGCATCGCCGTTGCCCCCTCACTTGATTGATGCGCTGTGCCGGGAAAGCCCGAAGCGCCGCGAGATTGCAGAGGTGCGCCGTGCATAGCGCCATCATCCGCCCCGGCCCCGCTGGAAGGGAATTTGCCTATCGCCTCGTCGATAGCGCCCCGGAGGGCAGCGTCGTGAAGATCGAGCCGCCGCGCCGCACGATCCCGCAGAATGATCGCATGTGGGCCATGCTCACGGCAATCAGCGCCGCCAAGCCAGATGGCAGGGAACTTACCCCGGACGTTTGGAAGGCGCTTTTCATGCACTCGCTCGACCACGAGCAGCGTTTCGAGATGGCCTTGGATGGCAAGGGCTTTGTCCCGCTTGGCTTCCGGTCAAGCAAGCTGACCGTGGCGCAGATGAATGACCTGATGACGCTAATGGAAGAATACGCCGCCCGTCATGGGATCGAATTGGAGAAACCGCGATGATCTGGATTGTCTCAATCGCCGCCGCCGCATCGACTGGCTGGGCGCTGTATCTTTACGCCGTGAACCGGACGCTTGACCGCAACGTGTGCGAACTGGCCCGCGCGCATCGGACCATGATGGAGCGCTTCAACCGCACCGGGGAGTTGTATTCGGAATCCTGCGATGCGCTCCACGCCCTGCGCCGCAACTGCTTCATCACCAACGAACGCGGCGGCCTCGTCCGCTACGTCAACGCCAGCCCCGAAGCGCGGGCGAAGGCTGAGGGGATCGTGAAATGACGATGCAATGGCTGTTGAGCGCGATAGAGATGGGCGCGCATGGTTTTTTTGCCGACAAGGCAATCCTGACCCCCGACATGGCGCGCGAACTGCTCGACCGTAACCCGGCAAACCGTTCAATCGTTCGGAGCCGCGTGGAAACCTATGCGAACGATATGCGCGCTGGGCGCTGGGCATTCAACGGCGAGCCGATCATCGTCTCGAACGATGGCCGGATTACCAACGGACAGCATCGATGCGCGGCGGTAATCGCGTCTGGCGTTTCCATTGAAACGGCGTTTTTCTTCGGCGTCGATTACGAAACGCGCCAGACCACAGACCAGTTGCGCCCGAAACAGGCAGGCGATTACGAGGCGATGAAGGGCACACCGAACGCAATGGGTTGCGCAGCCATTGCCAAGATGGCGATTGCCTACGATGCAAATCGGTCTGTTGATAAGGCTGGCATAACGCCTGCCGAAACCATGGAATATATCGACGCCAATCGGGCCGAGATTGAGCGCGCCGCAAGTTACGCTCATGCCCGCGCGACAAAGCTGCGCAACATTGCATCGCCTGCGATTATTGGCTTTTGCCACTTCTTGACGCGCCGGGTCCATGTCGAAGCCTCGGACGAATATATTTCCCAAATCGTGACCGGCGCGGGCCTTGAAAGCGGAGACCCAGCGATGGTCGTCCGCAACCGGCTCATTGGGATGGGCAAGGCAACGCGCGCGATCAAGGCTGAAATCATCCTGCACGGATGGAACGCTTATCGTCGAGGATTGAAGCGCACGATTGCTAAGTCGGTCGGCCACCTTCCTGACCTTATCTAACACATTCCACAAGGGAGCCGGTCGGCGACCGCAAGGACAGCCGACCGGTATTAACATGACAAGGCCAAAGCATATCCCGCCAAAGAAAACGGGCAGGCCCTATATTTCTGATTATGACCAAATGTCAAAAGTTTGCCTAGTTTGCGGAAACGCATTCTTTCTACGCGACAAGGCAAATCAATCTATGTCTAAATTTCTAAAGCGCAAATTCTGTTCAAAAGAATGCTCTTTAATTACTTATTTGGACGAGAGACTCAATCCAAAAGATTGGATACTCAATAGAGTTGATATTGTCTATTCTGGTTGTTGGGAGTGGAAGTTACGCAGAACATCCAAGGGATACGGAATGACGCATCGCTCAGGAATAAACATCAGAGCGCATCGCTATTCATATGAAGCATGGAATGGCCCGATACCCAAAGGGGCATTGATTCTGCATTCCTGCGACAATCCGCCTTGCTGCAATCCAGAACATCTGAGGGCAGGCACGGCACAAGAGAACCGAGATGATGCAATAGCGCGAGGCCGCGCGGCACACCAAAAGAAGGACGGGGTTGCCTAACAAGCGCCCCGGTAGTGAACACATGAACTACGCCCGCCCCATAGAACGCCGCTCGTCTGACACCTGCTGGCCCCTCAAGCGCGCAGACGGCACCCGTTGGAACGAGGCTCCGAAGCCTGGGTATAATCCGCTGGGGAAGGCCCGCGATGCAAATTGATCTTACCCCTATCCAAGCCGTTGCCCAGCGCGTTGAGGTAATTGGCCGCGCAACCTTGATCCAAGCGGATTGCAGGGAGGTGCTGCCGTTGCTGCCTGCGAACACACTGGACATGATCTGGACGGACCCGCCCTACGGCCACAACAATCACGATGGCGACTTTAATGCTAGGCTCAACGAGCATCGCGGAATCGAGGGTCGCCCTATTGCAAACGATGATGCAGAATCAATGCGCTCGGTTGTAGACTTTATGCTTTCCGAGGCGTCCCGTATTCTCAAGCAAGACTGCTGCTGCTGCTGCTGCTGCTGCTGCGGCGGCGGCGGCCCTCGCCCTACTTTTGCTTGGCTGGCGCAGCGCATGGACCGCGAGGGCCTCTCGTTTTTTCATTCTGTCATTTGGGACAAGAGAAACCCCGGCGTCGGGTGGCGCTATCGCAGGCAACACGAAATGGTAATGGTCGCCCACCGATCTGGGGGCAAGTTGTCATGGAATGATGACACTCCAGCGATGGGTAATGTTCTTTCATTCTCCAAGCCCAAAGACGACGAACACCCCAACCAAAAACCGCTGGAGTTGCCTGCAAAGCAGATCGAGGCCCATTGCCCACTTGAGGGCATTGTTCTTGACCCCTTCATGGGCAGCGGAACAACTGGTGTCGCCGCCGTGAAGCTTGGCCGCGACTTCATCGGCATCGAACGCGAGGAAAAGTATTTCGACATCGCCTGCCGTCGCATTGAGCAGGCCCAGCGCCAAGGCGATCTGTTTATTGAAGAGGAACGTAAGTGAGCCGCGTTGAGACGATAGGCCGCGCCACGCTGTATCTAGGCGATTGCCGGGACATTCTACCGACGCTGGGCAAGGTCGATCTGGTCTGCACAGATCCACCGTTCGGCATGGGTAACTTCGTGCAAACGAGCGGAAACGTGCGCGGTAACGCGGTTGAGTGGAATGACAGCATTCCAGGACCAGAAGTTTTTGACATGATCCGCGCAATTTCACGGCACCGCATCATTTGGGGGGCAAACTTCTTTAATTGCTTCGAGCCGCTTGGCGGGGCCATCGTTTGGGACAAAGCGCAGCCAATGCCTAACTTTAGTAAGGCCGATATTGCTAGTTGCACCCATTTCAAGAAAACCGAAATTGTCCGCATTCCTTGGACGAATTTTGTTGTTACTCACAAGGGCGAGACTGACCACCCCTGCGAGCGCCCTGTCGAACTTTATCGCTGGTGCATCGACTATCTACCTGCGCCAATCAACTTAGTTCTGGACCCATACCTTGGTTCTGGCAGCTGCGGCGTTGCAGCGGTCCAGATGGGCCGCGACTTCATCGGCATCGAGCGTGAAGAGCGTTACTTCGACATAGCCTGCCGCCGCCTCGACCAAGCCCAGCGGCAGGGTGATATGTTCATTGATGGAGCCGCCGCGTGAACCCCACTGAAACCCTCTCAGAAGCCCTTGAACGCATCATCGCGCTACTTGAGCCTGTCACCCACGGATGGGCGGTTGAAGCGCGGGCGATTGCTATGAACGCACTGGCAGAGGTTAATGCGGAGATGTTGCGGTGAAGATCTGGCCCCGAATGCTCAAGCGCAAGAATGCCGTTATCGCGCTGCTAGAGGCGGGATGCACCATTGCGGAGGTCGCTGCGATCACTGGCCAGACGCACCATGTTGTTGAGCATTACGCCGCGCAGGTAAACCGCCGCAGGCTGGGCAAGTCCGCGATTGTGAAGTTTTCTGCCGCACGCAAAGCGTCACGCCTGAAGTGTAACGCCCTTGACAGCGCTACGTAACGCCTCCTATGGTAGCGTTATGAAGCATTCAGAGCACTTAACCGATCAAGACCGCGCCGACTTACAGAATGCATCCGAGTTGGTCGATGAAGGACGGTCATTGCGGAAGCGTGTCCTTTCCCGGCTCAGGGCAAGGGCACACCGCGCAAAAGCTAAAGCAGGAGGAAACCAATGAACTGGTCGCAACCGGCATATGTCTATGGCCTTCGATTTGAGGGCGAAGAAATTTTTTACATCGGGTCTGCGCGCAATAAGACCGCTCGGATGAGGTCGCATTCATCATACAAGGAAAATGCCTCATACCCATACCAGCGCCATATTTTCGATGGAATGCGCCAAGGCAAGGTATTGGAGATGGTCGAACTCGAACTGACCAATACCAATGATGCCCGCCAACGCGAAGCTTACTGGATATGGAAACATCATGGTCAACTATTCAACAGGATTCTCCCATCGTGGGCCGTGATTACTGATAGCGATGGGGCTGAGATCAAGAACTTGGAAGATACTGTAGCCGCGTGCAAGCGTCGGATCGCTGAAATTCGCGGCCAAGCAATCGCACGAGCCAAGGAGGGCAATTCCAAGCTACGAAAGAGCATGGAGAAAGCCAATGTCAGTTGAGGCTGCGCATCATGATCCTCCGTAAAACAAAGCGCGAACGGGAAAACGGCGGGGAAAACTACTCGGTAAGCGACTGAAAAGGCTAGGTGCTATGTTAAAACATTGTAACCAGAGAACGGCGGAAAACCGCCATTTCTCGCAGGATGGCCGGGAAAACTGCGCTCAATTGCGCCAAATGCTTAGGTGTATGGCTGGAAAACCTTCCGACGCCTCCTACCGCGCTGGGGAGGTGGGGAAGTGAGCGACATCATTGTACATGACGTGTTCGGGAACTGCCAGAAGCCAACCGGCGCAAGCATGGGCTACAAACGCGAACCTGCGTTCAGAGATGAGCCAATGCACACTTGGTGGATCAAGGGCCCGCACGGTGGGGTTCATATTTGGGCGCGCCTTTCCAAACTCGACGGTTGGCCTACCGAGTGGATTGGTGGAGTTGAATGCCATTGGGCTGAATGCCCCGACAACGGAACGGGCTGGCACAAGCCAGACGCCCCCAGCCATAGTGATTGCTGGCTCCTAGGTGGCCAATGCTGGCACGACGGAACCTCGCTCTATTTCAGCGAACGCATTGAGCCACGGCTTCCACACCCGGATGGCCGCGACCCGCATCATGTCGATGGACTCCCGCATTCGATCATCAGGACTATCCTGGTCGAATGGTTTCAGGATCGCATTTGCCCAGAAAGGCCCCACCCATGACCCTACTCGAAACCCTCCGCGCCCTGGCCCCGGTTGTGACGCCGGGGCCGCTTATGGCCGAGGAAGACCCCTGCGATGGTCGGGACTACAAAGTGCTGGTCACAACCAAGGGCACCCGATCCTTCCGGGGAACTTGGGTGATGCGGGCCGAACACAACTGGACGGATGCGGATTACAGTGAGCGCCGCATTTCGTGGAAAGAGGCAGAAGCTAACACGGCTGCCACAGCCCTGCTGTTGTCCAACCTCCCCGCCATCATCGCCGCGCTTGAGGTGGCGGAACTGGTGCGGGACGAGGATTGGCTGGCAGAGAGGATCAGCGACACGCTGGATATGGACTGGCGACCGATTGACGCAGCGCGCGCAATCATCGCCGCTTTGCCTAAGGATGAAGTGTGATGGCCTACAAGCCCGACATGATGATCTACCATGCTAACTGCGCTGATGGCTTTGGCGCTGCCTGGGCGGCGTGGATGAAATGGGGCGACACCGTGGAATACGTGCCTTGCTCCTACGGGCAGGAACCGCCCGAAGTGCTGGGCAAGCACGTGCTGATCGGCGATTTTAGCTTTAAGCGTGAAGTCATGGAGCGGATTGCAAACGGCGCAGCAAGCATCGTTGTGCTTGATCACCACGAGACTGCCGAAGCCGAACTTTTGCCCTGGCGTCGCTACATGGATAAACCCGAGCGCTTCACCATGGCAACAGTCTCCTCGATGATCGGCGATCTGCAACGCGGGCCATACCTGCCAATTTGCGCGCTGTTCGACATGAACCGCTCCGGTGCGGTGATGACGTGGGAGTTCTGCCACCCCGGCGTCGAAGTTCCGATGCTGCTACGCCTGATCGAAGATCGCGATCTGTGGCGCTTTACCATGCTGGAAACCAAGCCGTTTGGCGTGTGGCTGCGCTGCGAGCCGTTCAACTTTGAGCGCTGGGAACTGATCGCCCAGCAGCTCAACGATGGGCGCGATGCCGAACGCATCTTTTCCGAAGCCGCCGCCATGCAGCGTTTCTTCGACCAGAAGGTCGCCGAGATCGGCAGGCTGGCCCGGCGCGGCATGATCGATGGGCACGAGGTGCCGCTCTGCAACTGTCCGCCGATGTTCGCCAGCGAGGTCGGACACTGGCTGCTCGAAGAGAACCCGTTTGCCCCGTTCGCGGCTACCTATTCCGACCAGGGCAAGTCGCGGGGGTATTCACTGCGCTCTCGTGACGATCGACTCAACGTGTCGGAAATTGCCCGAAAGTTTGGCGGGGGTGGCCACAGGAACGCGGCAGGCTTTGGCGTTCCGCTGATTTGAAAGGACACTGACAATGCCCACGATTGAAGAACGCGCCGATTATCTTAGAGACCATCATGGGACTTATCGCAGCGCGCTGATCGCCATTCTTGCCGAGTTCTACGCCTACAAGCGCGAGGTGAGTGACAGCGTGGAGCATTACCTAGACCAGTGGCGGAATAGCACACCGAGCAGGGAGGTATTCGCCTGTCAGTTCGGTAGCTTCATCCTCCCCAAGCCGGTCGATCCGCTGGTGGAGGCGATCCGTGAAGCGTCGGTGTCCGACGCCGACGATGGTGACGCTTCCCGTCTCCGCGCAGCCCTCGCCAAGCGCGGCCTCAAGCTGGTGGAGGTGGGCGATGCTGACTGACGAACAGAAGGCCGAAGGCTGGATCGAGCATGACGGCGGGCCGTGTCCGCTGGATATGTGGCAACCCGTCACAATCATGCGCCGGGACGGACAAACGGCAAAGCACCCAGACTGCCGGTTCTTAGACTGGCGACCGTGGGAAGAATACGCCCACACCGACATCATCGCCTACCGCCCGGAGAACCCGCATGACTGACGAACACGAACCCGAACACGCAATTGTGCGCGGCCTCAAGCTGGTGGAGGTGGGCGATGCTGACTGAAATAAGCGGGCTCGTAGTATTCCTCGCCTTCTGCGCGAGCATGGCGGCGCTGACGCTCGGAGGAGCCTTCGTGATCGCTCACGCGATTATCGGATTCGATCCCGGTCCCAAACGGCGTCGTGAAAAGGCCGATCCTGATACCTTCACTTGCTCACACTGTGGGTCTGGACCGTGGCACAATTCATGGTCGCCTGACTTTGACCCGCCGATTTGCCCAAACTGCTCAGGAGCCGACTGACCATGACTGACGAACACGAACCCGAACACGCAATTGTGCGCGGCCTCAAGCTGGTGGAGGTGGGCGATGCTGACTGACGCCTTCCGCGCCCTCGCTGGCATTGCCCTCGGTATGGTTTCCGTTCTGTGTTTCTACGCTTTTACGGAGAAGTTGAAATGAACCTTTACGAAGTCGATTTCCGTCCGGTGAAGCGCCATATTCGCGGCGTTCATCAGCCGAATATTTCTTACACGGTAGCGGCTGAAACCGAAGCCGATGCCGCGAGGAAGGCTACGCGACTGATCGGTGACGAACACCCCGGATACCTGCGCAGCAAGGTCCGGTTGGCAACAGTGGATGTAATGAGCCATGACTGACCATGTTGCCTACCCCGGCTGCTATTGCGCCGATTGTGTCGAGGGAACCCCTTCCGCGAGGATAACGGGCGATAAGGATCGGGAGAACCCGGTCGAGGGCGCGCCAACAAATCGATGGCTGGCAATCGAGGTCAAGCGACTGCGCAACGTCCTGCGCTACATCACCGAATTGGCCTATGTGGACCATCAATCCGGTAACCAGAACTATGAGTATCTACAAGGCATCGCGGATAGCGCCCTGCGGATCAAT
The DNA here is from genome assembly GCA_017987825.1 of Sphingorhabdus sp. Classification (GTDB taxonomy): domain Bacteria; phylum Pseudomonadota; class Alphaproteobacteria; order Sphingomonadales; family Sphingomonadaceae; genus Sphingorhabdus_B. Next base: position 22,502 of record JAGNSY010000006.1, read on the forward strand.
GCGCACACGGATCACCCCCATGACTGACGAACACGAACACGCGATGAATGTGGCAGAGCAAGCCTATAGCGCCGGAAACCTAGTGACCTGCGATGGCTACTATGAGTTCGACCTTGACGCCGCCGCCGCAGTGATCGCCGCCGACCGCGCGGGGCTGGTGGCGGAAGTGGAGAGGCTGGTCCGGGCATGGGAGGCGCAGCACAAGGAAAAAGTGAAAGAACGCGAGGAAGCCCGGCTTTGGTTTGAGAAGGCTCAAAAGTGGGCAGAGGAGAACGCGAGGCTGCGGGAGGCGTTGGAACGGATCGCTACGGTAGATATGGGCGGAGGATTCCTTGGTGCGCTCGCCTGCCAGAAAGTCGCCCGCGCCGCACTCAAGGACACCCGCCATGACTAATCCGATACGGGTTGCCACCGCCGCACTGTCTGGCCGCATCTTCGCAGGCCGACCGACCAAAGACGGCACGGGTTTCAAGGAGCCTCGATACGATGTGACTAGCGATGTTCTTGTTGCGGTAAAGGACAAGATCGGGATCGGCCATCAAGTGAATGTCGAACGCAATGGGATCGTTGAATTTCGCATCGCCATCCTTCCACCAGAGGATACCCGCAATGACGCCTGATTTGCGTATCCGCTTCCCCCTTGGATCCGCCGTCCGCAAAGTCTCCGGCCCTGAATGGCAAGGCGTGGTCGTCGGCTACTACAGCAGCAGCTTCACGCCGGAAGGGCTGGTGATCGAATGCACCGCGCCTGGTGCGCGGGGGCAGGTCCATGTTGAACCTGCGAAGAGGATGGAGCTCAATGACGCAGACGCCTGAACAGATCGCGGCGACATCTCAAGAAATCTTGAACTGCATCGAGGTGGCAGGCGGGCGCGTGGACCCTCGGGAGCTAATCAAAGAGCTTCGCGCGACCCATGGGATGGATAACGTCATTGAGGGTTTGCAGCGCGCGATTGAGCGAGGAAAGATAACGCTCGACGCCGAGGGCATGGTGGTGACGATAGCATCTGCGCTTCAGGTCCGCACCATCTTGGAGAAGCAACATGACGTCTGAACAGATCGCGGCGAAACTAGCGCTTGCATTCGTGCTTGCCGCCACCTTGGCGGGATGCTCACCCAAGAGGGTCTGTGTCGGTGGCAACCTCTACTACGACGATGGAAGCGGCGTTTACATCCGTGATGAGTGGGCGCGCACCTGTGTGACGATTGAGGAGAAGAACAATGGATGAGGTGCTCAAGCCGTGCCCGTTTTGTGGGGGCGAAGCGGTTTCCCGTGAATATGACGAACGGAATCCGTATGAACCGTTTGGGCTGATTATTGCTCATGCGGAGGACTGCTTTCTCGCGCTTCACTCCTCCTACGACGAATACGAAACCCGCTGGAACACCCGCGCAGACGCAGCGCCGACCCCGAAGGCCGATGAGGTTGAGGCTGTGGCGCGGGCGATTAAGAGCGCCAGTTGCCCTGGCCGAGAAGGCCCATTCGGCGGGTATGATTACGGTCACAACGAGGCGTTCTATGGCCCAGCACCGGAGGGTGGGCGTTATGTCATTCGGGATTTTCGGGACCCTTCCTCGCCTGATTGGGGGGCGTGGCTGCATCAAACAAACGACCGCGACGAACATGAATCAATGTTCGCCAGGATGACAGACGATCATGTAGCCCAAGCCGCCATCGCCGCCCTAGACGCTGTGCGCGGGGACGCAGATCCGGTGGCTTGGCGCTATGTCCGCAAGCCGGAAGAATGGCCACCCGCGAACCCTGTTGTTCAATCGACGCGATGGCTTCCTGATGACCCGGCCCGACCGTTCTGGATAGAGCAGCCACTCTACGCCCACCCTCCGCGCGGGGATCAGGTGGCGCGGGTGGTGGAGTGGCTGCGGAAAGAAAATGGCCTCTGCGACTGTCACGCCAGATGTGAAACCGAATGCGGTTGTGGGGCATGGGACGACTGGAAAACCAAACCCCTCCTTGAAATTGCCACCGCAATTGAGCGCGGGGAGCCGTTCAATGGTTGAGGTGACGCAGGAGGATCGTGAAGCTGCGGCATCTATCGCCGTGCTGGTCGAAATGCGCGAACTGATCCGCGAAGGCCGAGCCGACCATCATGCGGAGCCATTCGCCCGCCACCGCATCGCAGCCAGAGACGCATCGCTAGAGGAAGCGGCGAAGGTGGTGGAAAAGTGGATCGAGCCAGTGATGGCAACCCCGCACGAAAACGCCACTTATCGCAGCATAGCCACCGCAATCCGCGCCATGAAAGGACCGAGCAATGGTTGAGGTGACAGACGATGAACTGGACAGGCTGGTGGCCACGTTGCGGCAGGCTGGAAACTGGCACTGCGACAAAGCAGCCGCTGCAATCACCGCCCTGCGCGCACGGATCGCAGAAGATCAGGCGCAAATCGCCGCTCTGACAACATACCGAGAGAACCTGCGCGATGAGGTCATAGAACTGCGCGCACGGATCGCAGAGCTTGAGGCATTCCAGCAACAAGCCATCAAGCACGTCTGCGAACTAGCCCGCGAAGCTGGCGAGGCGAAGGGCAAGCTGGAAGCCAGTGAACTGCCCGGTATCGTCGATGGCTGGCGCGAGAAGTGCGAACGGCTAGATCGGCGTGTCGCCGCACTTGAGAAGGACCGCGCCGAATGGGTCGAGGTGGAGCGGTTGAGAATGGGGAAGGTGTGATGAAAATAACGCTTGACTCGCTACACATTTAGTGTATTCTGCACCCATCAAGAGCAGAGGGATGGCCCTCCGCAACAGGTAGGAGACCTAAGATGATTTTGACCCCTAAGCAGGAACGCGCCCTCGCCCGCATGAACCCGGAAGCTGCCGCGCGCCGCCGTAAGACGATGGAGCTTGAGCGCTCGATCATGGTAGCCAGAAAGCTGGAAGATGATGGCGTTGACACTGGCGGATTCCGATCTGCTCTGCGCGCCGGTCTCGGCAAGTGAAAACGCTCTACGCAGCCTGCCTCTCCCGCCTTGGCCTCACGCAGGCCGAGGCGGCAACCCTGCACGGGGTTCGGCTCGATACCGTCAAGTCATGGTGCGCGGGCCGGAACCGTGTCCCGGCGGGCGCGTGGGATGACCTGCGGGCCTGCGAGAGCCAGATCATCGACGGCAGCGAAGAACTGCGCGAGCGCTGGGAAGCTGCTGGATCGCCTCCGCTGGAAATCGATGACAGTGAGGCCGGTGGCGCTGGATTGATGGCGCTCGCAGATTTTGTGCTGGGCTGCGATGCCCCGGTGCAGATCGGCCAAACCGATGCTACGCTTGCGGCGCGGCAGGCGCGAAGGCCAAACTAGCCTACTCACTGGCTCCCGCTGCCAACCCCTCCCGCCTAAGCCCCTCGATCCACTCCCACGCATCTAGCGCATAGGTGCTTGCGTCTGTGCAGGCGAGGATGTCTGCGCCTGAGACTGCAACCAGGACGGCATCGGCGGGCGCTTGAGCAGGTGCGCCGGGATCGTCACCGGCACCGGCTTGGGTTGCAGGCGCTTCGGTGCGCACGATACGGTAACGGTCGATATAGCGCACAGCAGCAGCGCGATTTTCAGGGGCGCGGATTTCATGGACACGGGTCGATTCCTTCGCAAGCTGGTCTGATTTGGCCTTGGCGATGGCGCGGGCCTGTTCGGCTTCCTGCACTTCGCGCGCGTGGCTGGCTTTGCATTTGGCTAGATCCGCCTTCATGCCGTCGAACCACAGGAAGCCCTCTATGCGCGCGGTCTGGACGCCTAGGGCAATCAGCAGGGGCGCGATCAGGAACAGGCTCTTGTAGCGCTTGAACAGGGCCAGGAGCGTGTCTAGGGCGATGGCTAGGGGCATATTACAGACCCTTCAAACAGATGGCACGTTCGGCCTTGCGCCGGTTGGTAAGCCCGCGCACTTCCCGACCGCCAGCCCGGTTCCATTTCAGGAACGCATCGCAGGCTTCGCGCCACCGGCCAGCGCTGAACAGCCGCGCCACGCTCGAGCGGTTGTAGTTCGCTACGCCGATGTTGTAGGCCAGCGAACTGGCCGCAACCAACTGGCTATCGTGCCCGCGCAGTTCGGGATTGCGCCTCAGCACCGGGCCAGCGTAATCGGCCAGACGGTCGGACAGCATGGCCTTGCACTCGGCATCGCTATACCGCCGCATCGGCATTTGTGTCTCGCCATAGCAGACCGTCATCGCGCCGATCACATCGGAATAGGGCACGTTGCTCTTGCCCTCCCACACCGCCACCATTGCAATCAGGGCACTAGCCGCGCTCACCCCGATCAGCGCCGGTAGTCGGCCCTTGGGCTTTTCAGGAACGGGCGACAGGGCCATCGCGCTAACCATTGGCCTTGCCCAGCTTGGGCTGGACCACGAGGCGCGCGATCATCGACAGGGCGAAGAACGACAGGCCGACAATGGTAACGATGTTCGTTGGCAGGACGCGCCGCACATCATGCGGCATCATATTCCACACCGCCAGCGCGCCCACGGGATCGATCTGGACATAGGCCAAAATGGACAGGCCGATGGCATTAAGCCGGATCGACCACAGCCGCCACCACTGGCGCGCGTTCTCAACAAACTGCATCATATCCTCCTCGCCGCCACCCGCACAATGGGCAGCAGTTCCCTTGCGCAATCCTCCGCAGACCGCCCCGCGTCGATTACCCTCACCCCGCCATATACTTGACGATGGAAGCGACCACCGCAGAGACCACCCCGCTAATCAGGGCGATGATCCGCCACACCCCTTTGCGTTCGCTTTCTTTGGCCTTCAGGTCGCCAATCTCTTTTCGCAGCTCATGGATGCCGTCGCCCAGTTCCTTGAAGCCTTCGCTTACCAGCTTCTCAAAACGGTCCATGCGCGCTTCCATCTGCGATTGACTGCCTTCAACGCGGCCTAGGGAGCGTTCCAAATCGTCGTGTGTCGGGGTCATTTGTCGCCGCCGAATGCGTCATCAAGCGCGCGCTCGACAGGCAGGACGCAAAAGCGGTGAACCATCCAGCCAATCAGCGCCAATCCGCCGAAAAAGCAGACTGCCGCCCCGATCATGTTGCCTGTCATATCGTGCCCCTTTTCAGTCCCGGTTTGCCGACTCCTTGGCCCCGGCATAATTGGTGCTAGTATTGGCTGGCGGTCAGGTTGAACGTCGCGTAAGCCCGCGTGGTCAGGGTCGCCACATCGCACAGCCGCTCCGAATGAACAGCGAGCCGCGACATAAGGCGCATGTCGGATTTGCCGAGTTCGGCCAGTTCGCGGGCGATGGTATTGTGCGGCATGTGAGGCTCCTTGATGGCTGGCACCCTGCCTTCTGCTAAAGGCTGTCGCGCCGCGTTACCGCCGTCATAGGATCGCCCCGTCCACTACCAGAACCGTGGTCGCATAGGTCGTGAACGCCCGGTCGTCGTCTGCCGTGAATTCGCGCGCCTCTTGCCGGTAGAGGTAGCGCTTGCGGTAGATCGTACTGCCCGTGTAGGTGTAGCCAGCGCTGCCAAGATAGATGTCCTCGCTGGTACCGTACTGGACACCATTGGCGATGGCGGCGCCGCCAGCATTGATCAGCAATGGAAAGGTCAGCGAGGTCCAGCTTGCGCTCTGACCGTTGTCATAGAGCGTCTGGTTCGACCAGGTGTAGGACGGGTTGCCGGAATAGGTGGCGGCGTCAGCGGCAAACGCGATGCCTTGTCTGATCCACAGCGGCTTGTGTTTGGTCGAAAAGGTCAGGTTGCCCGACGCGTCGAACAACTGCACCCCTACCCCAGCGGTGTTATCGCTGTTGTCGAAGGGGCAGAACACAAAAACCGACGGCGCGGAAACCGCCATCAGGTTGATGCTCTCGAGGTTGCTGTTCGAGATCGACTGGACCTTGATCCCCCATGTGTTCCCGCTCTTGCGCCAGACGTCGGTCACCTCAAACAGGGTCGTGGTCGTCACCCTCACTCCTACCAGCGGCATGCCGGAATTGGGCAAGGTGATCTCGTATTCGTAGGGGAACACGTCGCCGTACCAGAAGTCATAGGGCGGCGTTGTGTAGTGGTATTTGACGATGGAACCTGAGGTCAGCAAGGTCGGCTGACTGAGGTAGCGGTAGCCGACCCCTTCGGCTGAAATGATCAGCTTGCCAGAGGGGTTCGTGATTTCGATGCCAGCGGCCATGTCGCGATCTCAATACAGGATGACCAGCCATGCGTTAGCGCCCGCCACCGCGCTCGCTGGAAAGGTGATGGACGGGTAGCCGGACCCGTAGGAAACCGTGACCGCCGCATAACCCCTCGAATTCAGGACAAGCGCGGTTCGCCCGGCAAAGGCGGTGTAATTTTTAGTCTGGCTGGACGTCGTGGAATTCACCGCCTCAACCGGGCAGCCGACGTCCGCAACGGTACTGTCGAATACCAGCGTCCCCGCGCTATCCCAGACTTGCAGGCCCGCTGCCATGGTTCACTGGCAATCGGTGCGAATGAGCGTATCGCCCGGCATGGATCGATCGCCGGTTTCCAGCGTGACGACGCGAACCGGGACGCCCTGCGCCTTGTAATCACGGGCGAGGCGCCGGGCTTCGATCCGCGCACGGCGGCGGTTTCCCTCGGCAATGCGGCTCGATACCTCGCACCCTTCGGCGCGATTATCGATCACGATCACTTGCGGGGTCGCGGCGGCAAGCAGGATGGCAGCAAGCATGGTCATTCTCCCTTTGCCCTACCAGACGCCGATGCGAACGCGCATGGTTCCGGCAGAGTCGTAAACACGGATTTGGTTGGCCTCGATTTCAGTGCGGGCACCGGACGAAGCGGTGCGGAGCAATCCGACGTCTGCGACAATGGCAGACAGCGAGGTCACACTGATCTTGGCGGCGGTGACGCTGCCCGCCGCCAGTGCGTTGGTTGTGACCGTCCCGGCGCTGATGTCGGCGCCATCAACCGCCTTGATCCAGTTGGCGCCGTCATAGCGATAGAGCTTGTCGTCCGTTGAGAGGTAGACAATGCGCCCCTCAAACAGGCTGGTTGCGGGCAGGCTTGATACGATCTCATAACCCCCCTTGGCCTTGGCCAGCGCGACGATCTCGGTGAGCGTCTGACCGCTGTAGACCGCCGTCAGGGTCAGGGTGGCCGTGTCAGCCGACATGGCTGTGACGCAGTAATAACCCTTGGGCTGCGCTGCTACCGGCGTATTTGTCGCGGTGTTGATCGTGCCGGTGCACCCCGATGCCGTGGCCGAAAGCGTGGCCGACGCGGTGACGTCGGTTGAACCGGAATAGACCGTCAGTTGGCCCACCGCCGGGCTAAAATCAGTGACGTCGCCATTGGCATAGGATGCCAGCGTGACTGCTTTTTTCGTGACGACAATGGACAGTGCGGGGGTGCCTGCGCTGCCCGCCGCGCCGGTTGCACCATCCTGCGCCATGACAACGGGGCTTGACCATTCGCCGGTTGCGATCGTGTCGGTTGCCGATGCACTGATGGCCACGGCCTGCGTGACATAGATCGGATTGGAACCGGCAGGCACAGATGTTGTCCAGCTGCCCAGCGTCCCCGAAAGCCCCCCGGTCGAGAATGTATAGGTCAAGGTGCCAGCGGGGACGGACGGAGTTGACGCCGCGCGCTGGAACAGGCGAACAACCGCCTGATTGAGACCAGCCCCGCTATCGATCACCGGGCTTGAGAATTCGGCGGCGGCAACGCTGTCTGTCGCAGTGTTGGCCGATGCCACCGCGACGATAACCCAAAGCGGGTTTCCGTCGTTCGCCGGGATGGCCTGCGTCCATGATCCGGGGGTGCCGCCCGACAGAACTCCGGTTGCGAACGTATAGGTGAACGTGCCGGAAGGCGCCGCCGGGCTGCTCGCCGCACGCTGGTAGAGGTATACGGTCGCGTTGTTGAGACCGTTAGTCCCATTAGTCCCATTCGTGCCGTTGCTGCCCGCCGTGCCAGTGGCCCCGGTCGAAACCCGAACCACGCTGATCTTGTCGGTGATCGTCGTTCCATCGGTCAGGCTGGCGGTGATGATCACGCCGCTGGTGCTGTTACGCGCCGATGCGAACTGCGCCTCGGTCATGGTCACGCTGTCGCCGGTCGCGCCAGACAAGTAGGACGTCACCGGGGTTCGCGCCGTGCCCGCCGCGTCGGTGACAGACCAGTTGACGGTTGCCGTGGTGTTCTGCTTGTTGGTGGTGAAGGTGGTCGTCTGCGTCGAAGGCGATGCCGCGCCCGCCGCGTCGTAATAGATCGTCTGGCGGTCGCTGATCAGGGTCAGGGTCTTGGCATTGGCGCCAGCGCTACCCGTTGTGCCAGTCGCCCCGGCGATGCTCTTGGCGATCGAATATACCCGGTCGATGATCATCGCGCCATAGGTCGCGCGCAGCACTGCCTCGCCCTGCGATGCTGACATGGCGCTGATGGTGTAGACCCCGGTGCCGCTATCGATCGAAACCGAGACGCCGGTTGAGGACTGGACGGCATAGGTCACGCCGCTGGTCAGTTCGGTCCCGTCCAGCCATGTGATGAATTCGCCGCCCGACCCGGTGAAACTGGACACGGTGCCGTCCGATGCCGCCGCAACCGTGTGCGCCTCGTTGGTCAGATAGCCGGTATATCCAGAACCGGCGCTGTTGATCGCGTCAATGATCGGATCAAGCGCCGGATCATGCGGGGTCGTGTCGACCGGGGCAATAGCAGCGGTAAGCGACGGCGCGTCATAGATCGCCGCGTCTTCCTCGCGCAGCACCAGCGGAACTACGCCATCAACGCGCAGGCTCATCTCGGCCACGCGGAATAGCTTGTTCGTGAAGCCCAGCTTGGGGAAGGTCAGGGTGACGACGCTGTTCTTCTGCACCGCCCA
>JAGNSY010000085.1 GCA_017987825.1 Sphingorhabdus sp.
AAAATCTCGCCGGGGCGTGTGTCAAAAATCTGGGTCGGATCAACGCGACTGTCGGAACAGGCGATAACCATCACTTTGGGGCTCTGGCCTTCGCCCAATTTCTCCCATTGTTCGCGTTCGGACACCCATTCGCTGGAGCGGAAACGGGCATAGCCTGCAAGCATGTCTGAAAAGTGGGTCATGGCGCTTCCATAGCAAGCAAAATGGGGGTGGCAAGATACAGGCTATCGTCCTAAGGGCGGCGCATGAACAATCCCACCCCTGTTCGCACCACGCCGCGCGAGCGCAAGCCTGACTGGATCCGGGTCAAGGCCCCGACCAGCGCCGGTTTCAACGAAACCCGCAAGCTGATGCGCGACCTGAAACTCAACACCGTCTGCGAGGAAGCAGCTTGCCCGAATATCGGTGAGTGCTGGACCAAGAAACATGCCACGGTGATGATCCTCGGCGACGTCTGCACCCGTGCCTGCGCCTTTTGCAACGTGAAGACCGGCATGCCGCGCGCGGTCGATCCGTTGGAGCCCGAACATGTCGCGATTGCGGCTGCCAAGATGGGGCTGGAGCATATTGTCATCACCTCGGTCGATCGTGACGACCTGCCCGATGGTGGTGCGAGCCAGTTTGTGAAGGTGATACAGGCGCTGCGCCGCAATACGCCTTCGACGACAATCGAAATTCTGACCCCCGATTTCCGCAACAAGGTGGAAAGCGCGGTGGAGTCGATCATCGAGGCGCGACCTGACGTCTATAATCACAATCTGGAAACCGTTCCGCGGCTCTATCCGACCATCCGGCCTGGTGCGCGTTATTACGCCTCGCTGCGGCTGCTCGAATCGGTAAAGCGGCATGATCCGTCGATCTTCACCAAATCGGGCGTGATGCTCGGGCTGGGCGAGGAGCGGATGGAGGTGCATCAGGTGATGGACGACATGCGTTCCGCCGACATCGATTTCCTGACCATGGGCCAATATCTGCAGCCGACGCCCAAACATGCCAAGGTTGCAGAGTTCGTGACACCGCAGGCCTTTGATGCCTATGCCGCGATTGCGCGCGCCAAGGGCTTTCTGCTGGTGGCTGCCACACCGCTGACCCGCTCAAGCTATCATGCGGGGGACGATTTCGCCAAGATGAAGGCGGCGCGCGAAGCGCAACTCGCCAAGGCGGGCTGACCGGACGAGCGGGGTAGGGGCATGCCGCATCATCACGAACGCCGGTCGCTGCCCTATAGCGCAGACCAGATGTATGACCTAGTCGTCGATGTCCGGCGTTATGGCGAGTTTTTACCTTGGGTGGCGGCGGTGCGCGTCCGTTCCGACAGCGAAACGGAGACGATGGCCGACCTCATCGTCGGTTTCAAATCCTTGCGTGAATCGTTCAGTTCGCGGGTGTTAAAAACGCCCAAGTCCAAGGTCGAGGTCGACTATCTCGACGGGCCGTTGCGGCATCTGCACAATCAATGGCTGTTTGAGGAAACTGCTGACGGCTGCATCGTCGACTTCACCGTCGATTTCTCGTTCCACAACCGCGTGTTCGAAGCGTTGGCCGGACAGTTTTTCGACCATGCGCTGCGTAAGATGACCGACGCATTTATCGAACGCGCAGGCGTGCTTTACGGGGATGGCAGCAAAAGCTGAAGCGCGTGCAGCGTTGCCGCCTTGCGGATTTCGGCGCGGCTTTTGTCTTCGCCGAAGTGGATCTTGTCGGCCACGACATCTTCAGGGTCTTTACCACGTTCAGCCACCGCAAAGACAACTGTTCCGACCGGCTTTTGCGGGGTGCCGCCATCGGGTCCTGCGACGCCGCTGATGGCAACGGCGATATCGGCGCTGCTGCGCTTCAACGCGCCCTGGGCCATTGCCCATGCGACCGCGATCGAAACCGCGCCGAAGGTGTCAATCAATTCTTCACTGACTTTCAGCGTCTTGATCTTGGCTTCGTTCGAATAGGTCACGAAGCCCGCCTGCAGAACGGCGCTGCTGCCTGCAATTTCGGTAATCGCGCTCGCGACCAGCCCGCCGGTGCAGCTTTCGGCGGTGACGATCATCCGGCCAGCCGCCTTGTTCGCCGCGACGACGTCGGCGGCAAGCTTATAGACTTCTTTTGGAAGCATGCTGTTCACGAACCGGATGCCTGTGCTGTTGCGACATAGGGGCAGACGGCAAAATCATCGAAAGAACGGCTGCCTGATTTGTCCTTGCCATCCTTTGCCTTGTCTTTTGATGCGGCCAAAAGGATCGCGCCCAGTGTCGACGCAATATTCTCGGGCGGCAGCGGCGCGATGGCGGTCCATATGTTGTTGGCGACTTCGCAGGCTTCCGCGTCAATCTCTTGCGCAAGCATGGCGGGCACCATGCCTTCGATGAAGGGCAAGATCGCCGAACCGGACATCGGCACCGGCATTTCCTTGGCCAGCAGCCGCGCCAATATGTCCCCGGCGGCGGTGCGTTCCCTTTCTGCCGATGTGGCATAGCGCGCGGTCAGTTCAGCGGATTGAACCAGCAAGCCTGCATTGGCAGGCAGAAATGCCTTGCAACTGGTCACGGCCTGGCTGTGGAGCGCAGGGAGGAGGACGACCGCCACACTCTGAAACTCACTGTTGGTCATGCACGGCTTGGCTGCTTGAGCGGCCAAGGCGCCTTGATGGCTGAAAAGGGCGACCAATGCCGCTGCGCTTGCGAGAAGTTTCTTCATATCAGGCCTTTCATTTGACCAAAGTGGCGATTGCCTGTGCAGCGATTCCTTCGCCACGACCGGTAAAGCCGAGTTTTTCAGTTGTGGTGGCTTTTATCGAAACCCGGTCGGCTTCGATAGCTGCGATCTCTGCAACCCGTGCCTGCATTGCTTTTTTGTGCGGGCCAATTTTCGGGGCTTCGCAGATGATGGTGATGTCAAGATGCGCAATCCGAAAGCCTTTGCTCGCCGCCATTTTGGCCGCATGGGCGAGAAACCGGTCGGAACTGGCGCCTTTCCATTGCGCGTCGCTGGGCGGGAAATGGTCGCCGATATCGCCGAGCGCTGCCGCCCCCAATATCGCGTCGGTCAGGGCGTGGAGCGCGACATCGGCATCACTATGCCCCGCAAGGCCATATTCATGCTCGATCCGCAGCCCGCAAAGCCACAATTCCTCACCTTTGGCGAGGCGGTGGACATCATAGCCGGTGCCGGTGCGGACATCTTGCATGTTTGCCGATTGGCCCAACTGGCGATCAAAGTCATCGGCAAAGGTGAATTTGGCGAGATTTTCATCGCCCTCGACAATTTTGACCTGATGTCCCGCAGCCATCACCATGCGGGCATCATCGGTGGCCACCTGACCTATGTTCCAGTCTTTATGGGCCTTTGAAATGACGTCATGACGGAAGGCTTGGGGGGTCTGGATTCGATAAAGTTGTTCGCGATCAATAACTTCAGTCAAGCGCCCTTCGGTGTTGCCGCGCGACAAGCTGTCGACGACAGGCAGTGCGGGAACCGCGCCCTCGGATGACGCCAATGCTTCAAGCAAGCGATCGATAACCTGTGCCGACAAACATGGCCGGGCAGCGTCATGGATGAAGGTATTGCCACTAAAACCTATACTATCAAGATAATGGATGGCATTTCTAACACTATCTATTCGTTCATTGCCACCTTCGATCAAAATCACGTCCCGAAGGCCTATCAATGCTTTGTGGGCCAATGCTTCCTGCCCCTTACCGATCACAACAATGATGTGCTGGAAAGCCGGATGCGCGGCAAAGGCTTCGACGCTGTGTCGCAGCATCGCTTTGCCACGAACCAGCCGATATTGCTTGGGAATGTCGCCGCCGATACGGGTTCCCGTCCCTGCGGCAACGATGATCGCGGCTGAAGGCAAATCGCTTTGCATGGCGAGCGCCCTAATCGCTGCGGACTTGCGCGCCAAGGTGAATATCGCTAGGGCGCTGCCTAAATTTTAGGCAGTTATGCACTGCGCAACGAATTTCGAGATAGTGATGAAACTCAAACCCATCCAGATCGGCCCGCTGGAAATCGAATGTCCGGTTGTGCTCGCGCCCATGACCGGCGTGACCGACATGCCGTTCCGCACGCTCGTCCGCCGTTTTGGCTCCGGCCTGAACGTGACCGAGATGATCGCCAGCCAGGCGATGATCCGCGAAACGCGGCAGTCGCTGCAAAAGGCGGCATGGCATATGTCCGAAGAGCCGGTGTCGATGCAGCTTGCCGGTTGCGGGCCCAAGGAAATGGCCGAGGCCGCCAAGCTCAACGAAGATCGCGGCGCAGCGATTATTGACATCAATATGGGCTGCCCGGTGAAAAAGGTGGTCAATGGCGATGCCGGTTCGGCGCTGATGCGCGACCTGCCGCTTGCCGCCAGCCTGATTGAGGCCACCGTGAAGGCGGTTTCGGTGCCGGTTACGGTCAAGATGCGTATGGGATGGGACCATGGCAGCCTGAACGCCCCTGAACTGGCGCATATTGCCGAAGATTTGGGCGCAAAGCTGGTCACCGTCCACGGTCGCACGCGCAACCAGATGTATAAGGGACATGCCGACTGGGCCTTTGTCCGCAAGGTCAAGGATGCGGTCAAAATCCCTGTGATCGTCAATGGGGATATCTGTTCGGTCGAAGATGCCGACAAGGCGCTGGCGGATAGCGGTGCCGATGGTGTGATGATCGGGCGCGGGGCTTATGGTAAGCCGTGGCTGCTGGGGCAGGTGATGCATTGGTTCAACACCGGAACCCGCCTGCCAGACCCGTCAATCGACGTGCAATATGATCTGATTGTCGAACATTATCGCGCCATGATGGAGCATTATGGACGGCAGGTCGGCGTGCCGTGCGCACGCAAGCATATTGGCTGGTACACCAAGGGACTGACAGGATCGGCCGAGTTCCGCAACATGGTCAACCGGATCGATGACGCCGACCAGGTACTGGGCGAACTGGCGCGCTTTTACGAGCCATTGTTGATGCGTAATGCCGCCTGAGGCGACAACCATCGCGGCCAACCGCCCGCCCGACGGGCTGTTGCTGTCAACGATATCCTTGCCATTACTGCTATCCGGCGCTGACAATCTGATCCTCTATGCCAATGAAGCCGCCGAAGCCTTTTTCGGCAGGAGCAGCCGCCGTATCATTGGTGAACCTGCGCAATCGCTGCTGCGTTTCGCTAGCGAACGCCTCAACGGCGCGGTTGCGGTGCGCGAGAGCGATATCAGCGCACAGAATATGCGTTTCCTGACGCATGGTGCGCAGGCCAATTATGTCGATCTGAACATCACCACGCCGCTGGGCTATCCGGACTGCCGCCTCTACATCCTCGTGCCGAGGCAGGCCGACCGTGACCAGATTGGCGAACAGACCGATGGCGGCAAACAGCAGGCAATGGGCGCGCCCGCCATTCTTGGTCATGAAATCAAAAACCCTCTGGCGGGGATCAAGGGTGCGGCCCAATTGCTCGCGCGCAAGGTCGATCCCAAGCAGGCACCGCTGACCGACCTCATCGTGCATGAGGTTGATCGCATCGCCCGACTGTTAGACCAGATGCAGAATCTCGGGCGCGTTATGCCGGGCCAGATGCAGGCGGAGAATATCCACGAGCTTATCGAACGCGCGATCCGTTCGGTTCGCGCGGCGAACAAGGCGATGCCCGCAATCGACATCAACTACGACCCCTCGCTGCCCGATGTGCAGATAGAGGCTGACGCCATGGTGCAGGTGTTGATCAACCTGATCCAGAACGGCATCGACGCGCTGGCGCAAACCGAAGACCCGCAAATCGGCATCTCCACCCGTTTTGTGATGGGGGCAGCACTTCGCAGCGAAGGCGACAAGGGCGTGCGCCTGCCTGTCGAGGTAGCGATCAGCGACAATGGGCCGGGTATCGCTGTACATATCGAAAATGAGCTCTTCTCGCCCTTTGTCACCACCAAACGCGAAGGGCAGGGGCTAGGCCTCGCCATTGTGCGCAAATATCTGTCGCAGATGAATGGTCGCATTTCGGTAGAACGCGACCCTGAAAGCCAGCGGACGATTTTCCGCATTTTCCTTCCCGTAGCCGAAAGAAAGACCAGCGCATGAGTGCCGACAAGGTATTGATTGTCGAGGATGACCTCTCGATCGGCATGGTCGTGCGTTCCGCACTTGAGGCGGAGGGTATCGAAGTTGATGTCTGCGAAAGCGCGAGTGCCCGCGATGCGGCGCTTGCGGGCAACCGTTACGATCTGATGCTGACCGATGTCGTGCTGAAAGATCGGGATGGTATTTCGAGCCTTGAAGAGGTGATTGCAAAGTCACCCGACATGCCGATCATCATCATGTCGGCGCAAAATACCCTCGATACCGCGGTGCGCGCGAGCGAGATCAACGCGTTTGAATATTTCCCCAAGCCCTTTGATCTGGATGAACTGGTTCTGGCGGTCAAACAGGGTATCGAGAAGCGGCGCTCCGACAACCAAGGCGAGAGCGGTACGCTGCTCGAGGCGACCATGCCGATGGTCGGACGCAGTCCGGCGATGCAGGATGTCTATCGCATGGTTGCGCGGCTGTTGCGCAACGATCTGACCGCGCTCATCCTTGGTGAATCGGGCACCGGCAAGGAATTGGTCGCAGAGGCGATCCACAATCTGGGGCATCGCAAGACCGGGCCCTTTGTCGCTGTCAACATGGCCGCTATTCCGTCCGAACTGATTGAGGCCGAATTGTTCGGCCATGAAAAGGGCGCCTTTACCGGCGCGGTTGGGCAGGGGATTGGCCGTTTTGAACAGGCGCAGGGCGGCACGCTGTTCCTCGATGAAATCGGCGACATGCCCTATCATGCGCAAACCCGGCTGTTGCGCACGCTGCAGAGCGGTACGATCAGCCGTATCGGCGGCAAGGCGAGCATCCGCCTCGACGTCCGCATCATTGCGGCCACCAACCAGGATCTGGAGGCGCTGATCGCCGAAGGCAAATTCCGCGAAGATCTCTATTACCGGCTCAACGTGGTGCCGGTGCACCTGCCGCCACTTCGTGCCCGGCCCGAAGATATCGGGTTGTTGACCCGCCATTTCCTCAACCTTGCAGCAGGTGAAGGCTTGCCGTCCAAGCAGATTGACGAGGATGCCGTTGCGCGGCTGACACAGATGCCGTGGCGAGGCAATGTGCGCGAGTTGAAGAATTTCATCTACCGGCTCACGCTGACCGCGCGCGAAGACTGCATTTCAGAAGCGACGGTTATGCAAATCGCCGGATCGGCTGATGCAGAACCCATGCTCGTTGGAGGAATGTGCAGTTTTGAAGCGGCGGTGGCGCAATTCATGGCAGAGCAACGCCAGCGTGGTCATGGGCGGGAGCGCATTTATGTGCGCGCGCTGGCGGCCTTTGAAAAACCCTTGCTGCAGGCAATCATGCAGCAGGCGCGCGGCAACCAGTTGCAGGCAGCGGCGATATTGGGGATCAACAGAAATACGCTGCGCAAAAAGCTGAATGACTATGGTCTGGCGAACAGCAAGTTAGGCGAAACGCGTCGCTAATGCGGCCAACTGGTTAGTTTGCCGACTGATTGTGCTTTTCTTGCCACGTTTTGCATGGCACAAGTTGCTCAATGGCAACAGTCCCAGACTCTCACGCCGACGGCAACGTTTCTATCAGCGCATCGCGCTGGGTTGAGGCGATACGCTGGCTGGGCAAACCCAATGTCGTCAGAATATTAGAATATGGCTACGCTCTCATCCTGTTGGTCATGGCAGGGTTGACCGCGTGGATCCTTATTGGGCAGGGTCCGGAAACCGAGCCCCTTTCTCCCCCATTTGCCGCCGCCTTGCTGATCGCCAATCTGTTGCCGGCCACCACTTCGATAATGCTCGCCGGGCGACGTATTGCGATCAAGCGGGCATCGACCGTCGGGGAAAGCGAAGGGCAGTTGCACGTTAGACTCGTAGCGATTTTTTCCTTGCTCGCTGCGGTCCCGGCTCTCTTGCTGTCGATATTCGCATCGGTGCTGTTTCAAAGCGGGGTGCAGTTCTGGTTTTCCAATTCCGCGCAAGGCATGCTCGAAAATGCGGGTGCGTTGGCAGAAGGCTATTATGAAGAAAAGCTGCGCGATGTCGGCGATGAAACGATTGTCATGGCCGGCGACATCCGCTTCGCGCTTGAACAGGCAAGTGCATCCGATCCGCAATTTCTGAGCTTTTATTATGATCAGGTTTTGCGGCGGAAACTGAGCGAATCCGCGATCG
>JAGNSY010000086.1 GCA_017987825.1 Sphingorhabdus sp.
TATGCCCATTGGGTAACTCCGGATATTGAAACGTTCAGTCGACTGGAACATTGCACGAAAAGGGGCGACCGGGGCAAGCTCTTGTAGGGGAGCTGGGGGAGAGCTTTCGCGCCCCGGTCGGCGGCTTGCAGCGTCAGGCAAGATAGGCACTAACGCCGACAGGCCGGTTGGACTGTTCTGCTGCATGGTGGCTGGCATCTTTCTGCTGAATGACAAAGGACGAAAGCCCGAATGCGATCAGCAACAGCATCGAGATCGACGCGCCGACGATCGTTCCGGTCGGCTGGGTTTCGGTCTGGTTGAGCTTTTGCATTTTCTTCCCTCTTGGTTTCGGCCTTTGTGCGGCTTGCAAAACATATAGCAGGAGGTGTGCCAATTTGATCGAAATGGCGGAAAAGCAGAGAAACCTGACCTATGTTCGGGTTTTTCAGTGGTTTTCACCATGTAAAACTTGCCAAATGATGGTGAAATATGCCAACAGTGGGGAATGGAACGCGGCACGCAATTCATTGGCCAAAGCTCGGCCTTTCTCGATGCGGTCGAACGCGCCAGCCGGGCGGCTTCGCTCAATCGCCCGATCCTTGTCATCGGTGAACGTGGGACCGGCAAGGAACTGATCGCCGAACGTCTCCACCGCCTGTCGCAGCGCTGGGATGGCCCATTGGTCACGATGAACTGTGCAGCCCTTCCCGAAACGCTGATAGAGGCAGAATTGTTCGGGCATGAGGCAGGTGCCTTCACCGGCGCTACTCGCGCCCGTGAAGGGCGCTTTGAGGAGGCACATGGCGGCACGCTGTTTCTCGACGAACTGGGAACGCTCTCTATGGGTGCGCAGGAGCGTCTGCTGCGCGCAGTCGAATATGGTGAGGTAACCCGCATAGGTTCGTCCAAACCTATCCGCGTCGACGTCCGCATCGTGGGTGCGACCAATGAAAGTCTGCCCGATATGGTCGCAAAAGAGCGGTTTCGCGCCGACCTGCTCGACAGGTTGAGTTTCGAGGTCATCACCTTGCCCCCCTTGCGCGTGCGTGAGGGGGATATCGAGGTTCTTTCCGACTATTTTGGACGGCGCATGGCGAACGAGCTTGAATGGGGCGGTTGGCCGGGCTTTGGCCAAGTCGCGCGTCGGGCGATGGAAAATTACAGCTGGCCGGGCAATGTTCGCGAACTGAGGAATGTTGTCGAACGCGCGGTTTACCGCTGGAATTCGCCTGAGCAGCCGGTCGACTATGTCCAGTTCGACCCGTTCGAAAGCCCGTGGACCGCGATGCCGACCGCTGGCGCCCAGTCTCGCGAAAGTGAAAGCGGCGGCGGGCAAGAGGAAGGCGCCGGTGCATCACGCCATTCGACCGATTTTTCGGCAATCAGCGAAGCCCAGATTAAGGTCGGCGACTTTAAGGCGACCACTGAAGCTTTTGAAAAGGCCCTGCTCGAACAGGCATTGGCGCAACATCGCTATAACCAGCGGCAGACGGCAAAGGCGCTCAATCTCAGCTATGATCAGCTAAGGCACAGCCTGAAGAAGCATGATTTGCTGGGCTAGGAAGCCGACACCACCTGCCGGTAACCTGTGTCGATTTCTTCCAATCCCATAAGATCGCCATATTTCGCGTCCCATGCGCCGCTGGCAAGGTCATCGGCTAGCCGCTCAAGCGCAGCATCTGCGCCTTCAATTTTCCAGAATGATGACATGCCCTTCCGGATTCGCGGATCGAGATAGGCGCGGGGCCGCCGCCAATAGGCGTAAAGAAAGCCGTCGCTACAGTCATGCGGGACTGGAACCTGAGAAATCGACACTGGCCCCATCCAGCGCGCATAATCCGCCATGACAGGCATTTGCCCTTCATCAAGGGTGATCAGTTCGGGCAGATAGTCGGTCAACCAGCACCCGCGATGCGCCGGGTCGAAGGTAAGGAGCACCACCGGCCCGCGCGTTACCCGGCGCATTTCGGCCAAGCCCTTGGCCTTGTCGGTCCAGTGATGGATCGTCAGGATCGCCATCGACGCGTCGAAATGCTTGTCGGGAAAGGGCAAAGCCTCGGCTCCCCCCTGGATAGCCGGTGCCGAACCAGGGGGGCGTTGGCGGATCATCTCGGCGGAGGGCTCAATAGCTGTCACATCGCGGTCGACGGGTTCATAACTGCCCGCACCAGCGCCCACATTGAGGACGGTGCGCGCGTCACCAAATGCCGCATTGATTTGTGCCGCGATGCGCGGATCGGGCTTACGCAGATTGGCGTAATCGACGCCGATAGTGTCGTAAGTTGCAGGCACGATCAGAGGTTTAGCCTCAAGACTGGGTTTGCGCAAATCAACCGGCTTGATTGGGTGCCGTCAGCAAGCCGATCATCTCGCGGGACATTATACGAAGTTCTAAGGCGTCGGTGCCAGATCGCGCACGAAGCGCAATACTTTGCAACATAGCTGTAGCGATATGCGCCAAAACAGCAGGTGCCGGTGCAGACGGGATTTCGCCATTGGTTTGAGCGCCGTCAAATCGGCGCGCGAAGGCGGTATCAAGCTGGCCTATCACGCTTGCGAGGTGCGTGCGTATTGCACCATCGCTTACGGCTTCGGCAGGGGCGGTACACATGATGAGGCAGCCGCGTGGTTCCAAGCCTGATACATAGAGCATGATCGCCGTATCGAAGAAATTTGTCAGTTCTTCCGCAATGGGCGCTCCTCCGGAAAGCGTCGCCGCCAATGCTGTGCTCAATTGCGCTTCGACGGTGTCTAGCGATGCAAGATACATCGCCTGCTTGTCGCCAAACAGTTCATAAAGACTTGGCCGACTGATACGTGCAGCCTTTGACAGGTCGGACAAAGACGTCCCCGCATAGCCTTTCTCCCAAAACTGGTTGAGCACAGCTTGGTGGACGGCTGTTTCGTCGACTTTCTTAGGGCGACCGCGGCTTTGCTTGCTTTCCATAATATCCTACCGAACTGCAGATAAATATTGACGCGTCATATTTACCTGCATATCGGTAGATAAATCAACGCCACATCCGAAAGGATTATTCCATGCAGCTCTATTTTGCCCCATTGTCCTGCTCGATGGCGACACGGATCACTTTGTATGAGCTTGGTTTGGAGGCGGAATTCCATCAGGTGGGTTTGATGACCAAGCAGTTGGTTGCCGATGGTTCAGATTATCTGGCGATCAATCCCAAAGGGCAGGTACCAGCCCTGCGCACCGATTCAGGCGACATACTGACTGAAGGGCCAGCCATCTTGCAATATGTCGCCGACCTTGATCCTGATCATCGCATGGCACCCGCCGCTGGCACGATTGAGCGGGCGGAACTGCAGCAATGGCTGAATTATATCGCGACCGAGGTCCACAAGGCGGTGTTTTACTTCCTGTTCAATCCGGCTTCTCCGTCAGAGGCAAAGGCCTTTGCGCGTGATACGCTGCTTCCAACGCGCTACGATTTTCTGTCACGGCATCTGGAAGAGCGAGACCATCTGCTCGAGCAGTTTTCGGTCGCCGATGCCTATCTGGCAACGTCGCTAAATTGGGCAGCACCAGCCGGCGTCGATTTGGCGCAATGGCCGGTGCTGAAGTCGTGGCACGAACGGATTTTGGCCCGCCCGGCCGTGGCGCGCGCAATTGGCGAAGAGCTCGCCCTGCGTTAGTCGCCAAACCCTACGAACGTCGCGGCCTCTGCAACGGACTTGCGCGGTGGCACAACGGCGTTGGACGGGAAGTCCATGTCGGGCCAGCCCAATGCGATGCTTTTCATAATCACCTGGTCGTCGGCAATCCCTGCATGTTCGCGGACCACCGGCGACTGCATGATGCCCTGGCTGTTGATCACCGTGCCAAGCCCGCGCGACCATGCGGCGTTGACCAGTGCGGTCGCTACGGCGCCGCAATCGAACGGGGTATCGTCGCTGCCGTCCAGTACCTTGTCATAGGTGATGATCACGCACACCGGCGCGTCGAACTGGCGAAAGCCGCGCAGCACCCAATCCTGCCGCTTTTCCTTATTGTCGCGCTCGATGCCCATGGCGCCAAACAATTGCTTGGCAACGTCGACCTGCCGTTCGCGGTGGATGCCCTCAAATGCTTGGCCGGTGCGGAATTCGCGCGATTGCGGTACGCCCGCCAATGTGCGTTCGGTATTACCCCGGCGGATGCGATCCAGCGGTTCGCCGGTGATGACGTAGAAATTCCAAGGTTGGGTGTTCATCGATGACGGTGCGCGCATCGCCAGCGTCAGGATTTTCTCGATCAACTCGCGTGGAACCGGATCGGGTTTATAGCCTCTTATGCTGCGGCGACCGAGAATGACTTCATCAAATTGCATTGGTGTTCCCTCTCCAAAAAAAGGCGGCCCGAAAGCCGCCCTTTCTCCAATTTATTTGGGGCTATCAGCCGCCGTTGAAACCGATCATCGCATAGAGCATCGGGATCGACAGCAGGGTGTTGGTGCGTGAGAACATCATCGCGCGGGTAGCCGCTGCGGCCTTGGTGGCATCGTCCGCCTCGACCAGACCGAGCGCCTTTTGCTGTGCGGGCCAGATCACGAACCAGACGTTGAACGCCATGATGAGAGCGAGCCACATGCCGATGCCGATCAGGCGGTGGCTTTCAGCAAGCATCAGCGCGTCCATCAGATATCCTGCGCGCCATGCAATGATCAGACCGAACAAAACGGTCAATGCCGCACCCCAGCGGAAGAAAAACAGCGCCGACGGAGCGATGTGCTTCGACACGCCCGGCTTCAGTTCAGCCGGGATTTTGGGCATGGTCGGGATCTGGACGAAGTTGAAATAATAGAGCAACCCGATCCAAAGGATGCCAAAGAAGGTGTGCAGCCAACGGATGGTCTGTTGTTCTAAATCGCCATTGGCAGGAACGCCCGCAATCAACAGCAACGCCAGAACCAGGCCGACGCCCAGCACCGCGTGCAGATTTCCAAAAAACTTCGCCATTTCGCTTCCCCTTTAGGCTCTGGTTTAAAATCGTGAGCCGACCCTAACCAAGCGGAGGCGGCGTTACAAGGGGGAGGGTGCGCAGGAATCAACCCTGCGGAGGCACCTTTGGTTCGTCGCCCAGTTTCAATCCGTGTTTTAAAAGCATCGGGATGTTGGCCATCGCGAACAGGAAGGTCAATATTGTGACGCCCCAAACCTTGAGTGTGAGCCACAAATCAAAACTGAGCGCCGCGCGCATCGCCTCATTAGCAACGGCCAACGCAGCAAAGAACAAGCCCCAGTTGAGCGACAATTTGAGCCAGCCCTTGTCATCCAGACCGTCATAGGCGGCTTCCAATACATATCGCAGCAAAGCCTTTCCGCGAACCCAGCCGCCGATTAGCAGCAAGCCGAAAAAGGCGTAAATCAACGTTGGTTTGATCTGGATGAAACGCTCGTCGTGGAACCAGAGGGTCAGCGCGCCAAAAAACACACCTAGCGCCGCTGTGAGTTTGAGCATTGGCGAAATCTTGCCGATCTTCCATTTCGACACAGCGACGGCAATCACGATTGCGACCATGAAAGTGCCGGTGCCGACAATTGCGCCTTGCTTGGGATCGACGTCGGATGAACCCAGCTTCGATGCCACGAAGAACAGCAGCAGCGGCCCGAAATCGAGCAGGAAGTTGAGCTTGCCATGTTGGGGCTTGGTGGTTGCCGTATCGTTCATGCGGATCCTGCTATCGCAACGGCGAGGTCGCGGGCGTCGAAGGGGCGAAGGTCGTCGATGGTCTCGCCGACGCCAATGGCGTGGATCGGAAGGCCGAACTGTTTTGCGGCAGCTACCAATACACCGCCTCGCGCGCTGCCATCCAGTTTGGTCATTACCAGGCCGGTGACGCCAGCAACTTCCTTGAATATTTCAATCTGGCTGAGCGCATTTTGCCCGGTGGTGGCATCGAGGACGAGCACGACATCATGCGGTGCAGCTGGATTCAAACGACCGAGGACGCGCCGGATTTTGGCGAGTTCGTCCATCAGCTCGCGCTTGTTTTGCAGGCGGCCCGCAGTGTCGACGATCAGCACGTCGATGCCTTCTGCCGTCGCTTTCTTCACAGCATCAAAGACCACACCTGCGGCATCGCCGCCTTCGGGTCCGGTGACAATGGGCACGCCAATGCGATCGGCCCAGACTTTGAGCTGACCGATGGCCGCAGCACGGAAGGTGTCGCCGGCGGCCAGCATCACGCCATAGTCCTGCTCAAGGAAATTGTGCGCCAGCTTGGCAATGGTGGTGGTTTTTCCCGATCCGTTGACGCCGATCACCAAGATAACCTGCGGACGCGGGAAGGCGTCGATTTCGAGCGGCTTGGCCACAGGCGTCAGGATTTGTGTGAGCTCTTCCTCAACCACCTCGCGCAAATCGGCCATGTCGATGCCCTTGTCGAAGCGCGTGGCCGCGAGCTTGTCGCGGATTTGTGCAGCGGTTGCGGGGCCAAGATCGGTGACGATCAGCGCCTCTTCGATCTCGTCGAGCATTTCCGCATCAAGCTTGCCCTTGGTGATCAGGCCAGTCAGATTTTCGCTGAGCTTGCTCGATGTTTTCTTGAGGCCGCCAAGCAACTTGTCGCGCCAGCCCGGATTGTCACTCATCCGGCGACCCTTCCTTGGAGCCGTCCATTTTCCTGTCCTTCGATCATTGCGGTAACGATGGCACCCTCGGGCACCTTGCGGTCGAGTTCGACATAGGCGAAATTTTCCGAATGGCCAGATGTGCCGCCTCCCTCGACGACAATTTTTTGCGGGCTGTCGATCAGAGATTTGAGCCATATATCGCGTTTGGCCGCGACGGCTTCACGCAGTCTGCGGGCGCGATCTTTGATGTCTTGCGCCCGGACTTGCGGCATTTTTGCGGCAGGCGTTCCGGCTTTGGGCGAATAGGGGAAGATGTGGCCGTGGACGATGGCGCAATCTTCGACCAGCGCGAGGCTGTTTTCGAACATCGCCTCATCCTCGGTCGGAAAGCCTGCGATAATGTCCGCGCCAATGGCGATATCGGGGCGCGTGCTTTTCATCCGCGCGACTATTTCGATAGCCTGCTCGCGCGAATGGCGGCGCTTCATGCGTTTGAGGATCAGATTATCGCCCGCCTGCAAACTCAGATGCACATGCGGCATGATGCGGGCTTCGCCGGTGATCAGGTCGAAAAGCCGATCGTCAATTTCCACGCCATCGATCGATGAGAGCCGCAGACGGGGCAGGTCGGGGACATGCTTGATGATTTGCTCTACCAACCGCCCCAGATTGGGCTGCCCGGGAAGGTCATGGCCATAGCTGGTGACGTCAACGCCGGTCAGCACCACTTCGGCTATGCCTTTGTCCACAAGCCGCAGCACATGTTCCACCACCTGTCCAGCAGGGACAGAGCGGCTGTTGCCGCGGCCATAGGGGATGATGCAGAAAGTGCAGCGATGGTCGCAGCCGGTTTGCACCTCGACAAAGGCGCGGGTGTTGCCCGAAAAGGCGGTGGCGAGGTGCGGCGCGGTCGCTTGCACCGCCATGATGTCGCTGACGCGTACCTTGGGGCCATCGATGGCGAACAGGGCGGGGGATTGCTTCTCTATGTTGCCGATTACGGCATCGGCCTCTGTCATGGCCTCGAAGGTTTGTGGTTCGATCTGCGCAGCGCAGCCTGTGACAACGATGCGTGCGTCGGGGCGGCGCTTGCGGGCTTGACGGATTGCCTGACGGGTCTGGCGCACAGCCTCGTTGGTCACCGCACAGCTGTTGACGATAACCAGATCGCTTGCGTCGCCCAATTGCTCGGCCAGTGCATGGCTTTCAGCCAGGTTCAACCGGCAGCCCATGGTAATGATTTCAGGACCGCTCAACCGAATGTACTCCAGTCGGCTTCTCCGGTGAAAACGCGCGTGGCAGCGCCCTCCATCTCGATGGGCCCACCCTCTTGCCAGCCGATGCGCAAATCGCCACCGGGCAGGTGGACGGTTACTGGCGAGCTTGCCCTGCCGCTGCGGATTGCTGCAACAGCTGTGGCGCAGGCGCCGGTCCCGCATGCTAGCGTGAGGCCCACGCCGCGCTCCCATACACGCAGCTTGATATTTTGGGGGTCGACAATGCTCGCGACATTGACGTTGATCTTTTCGGGAAACAGCGGATCGGTTTCGATTATTGGCCCCAGTCGCTCCAGATCGACCGCGTCGGTATCGGGCACGAAAAAGATGACATGCGGATTGCCGACATTGAC
>JAGNSY010000087.1 GCA_017987825.1 Sphingorhabdus sp.
ACCCTCGACCGAAAATCTCGGCAGCGACCAGTTGATGAACGACGGCGATTTCGGCACCGGGGGTGAAGCACTCGACACCGATTTCTCAAGCGAGACATTCGAACCCGGCGAGGGTGGCGGAGCGGGTGCCGACGGGATGCTCGGAATGAACGGCATCGAGGGGCGCGGATCAGACTTTGGTGAAGGTCCGGATTTCGATGCTTTTGCGGCCCCCGATATATCGTTGCGCGAACATCTGATGCAGCAAGCGGGCTCCTCGGCCTCTGGCAGGCAATTGCTGCTCCTCGAACAGTTGATCGAACATATCGAGCCCTCAGGCTGGCTAGGCGCCGACCTTATGGGCATTGCCTATCGGCTGGGCGTGCCGATGGCCGAGATGGAGGAAGCGCTCGTCTTGCTCCAGACATTCGACCCGACCGGTGTGGGGGCACGCGATCTGGCCGAATGCATCGCATTGCAGGCCAAGGAGGCGGACCGTTACGACCCCTGCATGGCGCGCTTGATCGACAATCTCGATCTGGTCGCGCGCGGCAGTTTCGACCAGCTCAAGCGGCTCTGCCGCGTTGATGATGAAGATCTGCGCGACATGCTGGTCGAACTGCGCAGCTATGATCCCAAGCCTGGCCTGCGTTTTGACAGCGACGATGCAGCGATGGCGGTGACCCCCGACCTGTTTGTGACCGCGCAAGGCAAAGGCTGGGCGATTGAGCTCAACAGCGCCAACCTGCCGCGCCTTTTGGTCAACCGGACCTATTATGCCGAAATGGGCGGCGGGGGCAGTAACAAGGCCGCGAACAATTGGCTCAACGAAGCGTTGGCCGATGCCAATTGGCTGATCAAGGCGATGGACCAGCGCCAGCGGACGATCATGAAGGTCGCGCAGGAAATCGTGAAGCAGCAGGAAGGCTTTTTCCGCGAGGGCGTATCGCGATTGAAACCGCTGACCCTGCGACAGGTGGCGGAGGCAATCGACATGCACGAATCGACCGTCAGCCGCGTTACCAGCAACAAATATCTGCACTGCTCTCGCGGCCTATTCGACCTCAAATACTTCTTCTCAAGCGGGGTTGGTTCAGCCGATGGCGATGGCGCGTCGGCGGAGGCGGTGAAGGCTGCCATCAAGACATTGATCGATGCCGAAGCCCCTGACGACATCCTGTCCGACGACACGCTGGTCGACCTGCTCAAGGAAAAGGGCTTCGACATCGCCAGGCGAACCGTTGCCAAATATCGCGAGGCGATGGGCATCGGCTCGAGCGTGCAGCGGCGGCGCGCGAAGAAGATGGGGCGTTAAACCGAATGCCTTCTCAGGGCACCGTCACTTCAACCCGCAAATAGGTCGCTGGAATCACCGTCGTTGCGGCATTGCCGCTGGCATTTTGCGCATTGAACAGGGCTTCAAGCTCGGCCTGCAGGGCATCCGCACGGCCATCCTTGTCCGCCGCCTCAAAGGCATTCATCGTCGGGCCGTACCAGTTGCGGAACCGCGCCAAAAACTCCGAGGGCGGGCCATCATAGCGAAAGGTGTAAGTGTCGGGGCGACAGCTGATATTATCGGGCGAGACGCCAGCAGCCGTAAACCGCTCGACCACATGCGCCTCCTGCCCCCAAGTCACCGGGCTGACAAATCCCTCGGGCGGGGGTGGCGTATAGGCTGCGCTAATTTTCAGGACCTGCGCAACCAGCGTCGGGTCTCCTGGAATCCAGTTGCCCATTACGATCCGGCCACCCGGCTTGGTCACCCGCACCATCTCACTTGCAACTTCGTTCGGTCGGGGCGCAAACATCGCGCCGAAAATGCTGACGACAAGGTCAAAGGCATTGTCGCCGATATTCTCCAGATTGGAGGCGTCGCCTTCTTCGAATTTCAGATTGGCTAGACCGGCTGCTTCCGCTCGCGCATTGCCCGCTGCGACCAGATTGGCGGCGATATCGATCCCGGTGACGTCCGCGCCTTTCTGCGCCGCCGGAAGCGCGGTGGTGCCATCGCCACAGCCCAGATCGAGCACGCGCATGCCCAGCTTGAGCCCCAGTGAGTCGACCAGCTCGCTTCCGCTTTCGCGCATGCAATCGGCGATCTGCGTAAAATCGCCCTTTTCCCACAATGCTTTATTCGGGTTCATCTGCACCTCCGTGGCCATCCGGCATCCGCCAATTTACGACCAGTAACGGAGGGTAACAGCTATTGGCGCATTCCCTATCGAATTCGCATCAGGCGAGCACCCTCCCTAGTGCATCCTTCCATCCGGATAGCCGTGCCTCGCGCGCGACGCCATCCATTGCGGGGCTAAACCGCCCGACCTTACCGCGCATTACTGCTGCCTCGGCAAGCGAGCCGTACAGCCCTGCCCCGACACCCGCCAGCATCGCCGCGCCTAGCGCGGTGGTTTCGACGAAATCGGGGCGCTCTACTTCGACCGCCAAAATGTCGGCCAGATCCTGCACCATCCAGCCGTTTGACACCATACCGCCATCGACGCGCAGTTCGGCCCAGTCTGCGCCGTCGGCGGCAAAGGCGGTTTTGAGGTCGTGGGTCTGGTGCGCCATCGCCTCCAATGCGGCGCGTGCGACATGTGCTTTTTTGGCGGCAAAGGTCAGCCCGTGGATCGCGGCGCGGGCATGCGGTTGCCAATGCGGCGCGCCAAGGCCGGACAGTGCAGGTACCAGATAGACACCGCCATTATCCTCGACGCTGCGCGCCAAGGGCTCGGTATCGGGTGAGGCATCGATCAGGCCGAGATCGTCGCGCAGCCACTGGATCAGGCTGCCGGCGACAAAGACCGAGCCTTCGAGCGCATAATGCCGTTCGCCACCCAGTTGCCATGCCACCGTTGCGAGCAAGCGGTTGGTCGATTTGGGCAAAGTCCGGCCGGTCTGTGTGAGCACGAACGCCCCGGTGCCAAAGGTCGCCTTGGTCTGGCCGGGTTCAAGGCAGCTTTGACCGATCAGCGCCGCCTGCTGGTCCCCCGCCATGCCGGTGATCGCGATGGGCGCGCCGAACAGGCTGGCGTCGGTCATCCCCAATTGGCCCGCGCTGTCGCAGATTTCAGGCAGGATCGAACGCGGGACGCCGAACAGGCTGAGCAGGCCATCGTCCCAATCGCCGCTGCCTATCGCCATTAGCGCGGTTCGGCTGGCGTTGCTGGCGTCCGAGACATGCGCCCTGCCGCCAGTCAGACGATAGACGAGATAGCTCTCGATCGTACCGACCGCCAGATGCTCGCCTGCCTCATGTAATTGAGGCCGGTTTTTGAGTGCCCAACCGATCTTCGAACCGGAGAAATAGGGGTCGAGCAGCAGCCCGGTCTTGGCCTGCACATCGGCCTCATTACCCGCCGCCTTCAGTGCCTCGCACATCTCCGCCGTGCGCCGGTCCTGCCAGACGATCGCCCGCGCCAGTGGTTCGCCGGTGCGCCTGTCCCAGAAGACCACCGTCTCGCGCTGGTTGGTGATCCCGATACCCGCAATGGCATGCGCCCCGCCCGCCTGCGCCACCATCTCTCGAGCGCATTCGAGGGTGAGGCCCCAGATTTCCGCTGCATCATGCTCGACCAGCCCAGGCGCGGGATAATGCTGCGTCAACGGCCTCTGCGCGCTGCCCAGGCAGGTGCCGTCCCTCGCAAACAGCATTGCCCGCGTCGATGTGGTGCCTTCGTCGATGACGAGGATATGATCGGTCATGCAATTCTCCCTAGGACAGGATTTGCGGGATGCCAGCGCAGCCGTCAAGCACCGCACGGACGCTTGCATCCGAATGCAAACCCTCTAGCCTGACCTGCGAGGAGAGTCGCCCATGCCCATTGTCCACCACCGCACCTGCAGCATTTGCGAGGCCAATTGCGGGATCATCGTCACAGCGGAAGGGCGAGACATTATCTCGATCAAGGGCGATCCCGACAATGCGTTGTCGCGCGGGCATATCTGCCCCAAGGCGACCGCGCTCGCCGATCTGCAAAATGACCCGGACCGGCTGCGCAAACCGCTGAAGCGCAACGGCGACAGCTGGGAGGAAATCAGCTGGGAACAGGCCTTTGCCGAAATCGGCGAACGCACCCGCGAAATCCTCACCCGCGATGCCGACAGTGCGGCAATGTATATCGGCAACCCCAATGCCCATAGCTATGCCAACTCGCTGGTTTCGGGCGAGCTTAAGAAGGCGCTGGGGCTGAAGAACATTTACTCAGCAAGCACCGTTGACCAGATGCCGCACATGGTCGCAAACCTTGCCTTGTTCGGCCATTCGGGCCTGTGGGGTGTGCCCGATATCGACCGCACCGAAACGATGATCATATTGGGCGGCAATCCGATGGCTTCGAACGGGAGTGTCTGGACGGTCCCAGATTTCCGTAACCGTGCAAAGGCCTTGCAAAAACGGGGCGGGCAGCTGGTGGTCATAGATCCACGGCGGACCGAGACCGCGAAGATTGCTGACCGGCATCTATTCATCCGTCCTGCGACCGACGGTTTGCTGCTGGTGGCATTATTGAAGGCTGTGCTCACGCATCCGGAACGGCCTGCGCTGCCCCACTATATCGACAATCTGGATGCTGTGGCCGAGGCTGTATCGGGCTTCGACAGCGGGGCCTGTGCAGCGCAATGCGGCGTCGACTTGCCCGACATCGAATGGCTTGCGGACCGGATGGTGACGGGACCTGCCGCACTTTACGGACGCATCGGCGCCGCAACGCAAAGCTTCGGCACATTGAACGCCTGGCTGATTGGCCTGATCAACATTGCGTCGGGGCAACTCGACCGCGAGGGCGGGCTGCTGTTCCCGACGCCTTTGGTCGATACTGTTGCGATGGCCGGTCCGGGATCGGTCGGCCGCCGCCATTCGCGCGTTTCGGGTCATCCGCTGGTGATGGGCGAATATCCCGCAGCGGCATTGGTGGAGGAAATTGAAACCCCCGGTGAAGGCCAGATCAAATCGCTGTTTGTGGTCGCGGGCAATCCGGTGCTGTCGACGCCCAATGGCCGTCGGCTCGACGCCGCGCTGGAAGGCCTCGATCTAATGGTGTCGATCGACATGTATCGCAACGCCACCAGCCGCCGTGCGCATTACATCCTGCCACCAGTCGGGCCATTGGAGCGCGAGCATTATGGGCTTTTCCTGCTGCCCATCGCGATCCGCAACTTCGGCAAATTTTCTACTCCGCTGTTCGAGGCGGAGGAAGGCGCGCTGCAAGACTGGCAGATCATCCGCAATCTGGCCGAGGTGATTGGCGGCACACCGATTGATCGCCCGACGCCAAAGCAGGCGATCGACAGCATGTTGCGGGCGGGCCCATATGCTATTTCGCTGGCGGAGGTTGAAGCTCAGCCGAGCGGTAAGGATTTCGGGCCGTTGCAGGCTGGACGATTGCCCGAACGGCTGCAGACGCCAACGAAGCGCATCGACTGTGGATCGCCGCATCTTATCGCCGATCTTGACCGGCTGCGCGAAACGATGTCGCGTCAGCAAGACGCCCGCCTGCGCCTAATCGGGCGGCGGCATGTGCGGTCAAACAACAGCTGGCTGCACAACAGCCCGCGCCTCGTAAAGGGGCCGGAGCGTTGCACGCTGATGATCCACCCCGACGATGCCCGCGCGCGCAATCTGGGCGATGGGTCGGTGGCGGAGATCAGTTCGAAAAGCGGTGCTATCAAGCTGCCGGTCGAAGTCACCGACGATATGATGCCCGGAACGGTCTCGATCCCGCATGGTTGGGGGCATAATCTGCCCGGTGTAGCGATGGCGGTTGCACAGGCACATGCCGGGGCGAGCATCAACGATTTGACCGAAGAAGACGCGCTTGATCCGCTGTCGGGCAATGCCGCCTTTTCGGGAGTCCCGGTGGAGGTCCGGCCTGCGGCTTAGCGTTCCTTCGTCGCGCTGAACACCAGATCGGGATGCTTTTCCTGCTGGTAACCGACATCCCATGAGGAGCGCGCCATGAAGACCGGGTTGCCATCGCGGTCCTTCGCCAT
Source organism: Sphingorhabdus sp. (assembly GCA_017987825.1). Lineage (GTDB taxonomy): Bacteria > Pseudomonadota > Alphaproteobacteria > Sphingomonadales > Sphingomonadaceae > Sphingorhabdus_B. Next base: position 5,968 of record JAGNSY010000087.1, read on the forward strand.
ATTGCCGCCGTTGAACTGGGCAAAAGTTTTCAGATCGGAATCGCTGCCGTTGATCCAGCGTGCCGTGTCATAAGGCGCGGCCTCAAGGAAGGCATCGACCTTATATTCGGCCTCAAGCCGTGAAATCAGCACGTCGAGCTGCAATTGGCCAACCACGCCGACTACCCAATTGGAGCCGATTTCGGGATAGAAAACTTGGATGACGCCCTCTTCGCTCAGATCGTCGAGCGCTTTGCGCAACTGCTTGGTCTTGGTCGGGTCGCGCAGCACGACGCGGCGTAGAATTTCGGGGGCGAAATTGGGCAGGCCGGTGAAACGCACGCTGTTCTTTTCGGAAAGCGTATCGCCCACACGCAGCGTCCCGTGGTTTGGAATGCCGATGATGTCACCGGGTTCGGCGGTATCGGCAATCTCGCGGTCCTGCGCAAAAAACAGGATTGGCGAGTGAATCGCCACCGGCTTGCCAAGCCCCGAAGGCGTCAGCTTCATGCCGCGTTTGAAGGTCCCGGAACAAAGCCGCATGAAGGCGATGCGATCGCGGTGCTGCGGGTCCATATTGGCCTGCACCTTGAAGATGAAACCCGTGACTTCATTGTTGTCGGGCGTGATCGTGCCGATTGCACTCGGCTGCGGACGCGGCGGCGGCGCGAATTCTGCAATCGCGGCGATCATCTCCTCGATCCCGAATTCTTTCAGCGCCGAACCGAAATAGACCGGAGTCAAGTCGCCGTGGCGGTAGGCCTCCAGATCGAATGAGGCATAGCCTGCCTGCGCCAGTTCGGCCTCTTCGCGAAATTTCGCGAGGCCATTGGCGGACAGTTTCTCGGCAAGCGACGGATCGTCTATGCCGCTGTGCTGGCTCGATTTGCCTTCATAGGCCTTGCTGTCGCCGCTGGGCTGGGTGAGGCGTCCGGTGGCGAAATCGAATATCCCTTCAAATTCGCCGCCCATGCCGACCGGCCAGCTCATCGGGCAGACGTCGAGCGCCAATTTGTCGGCAACCTCGTCGAGTATCTCGAAACAGGGGCGGCCTTCGCGGTCGACCTTGTTGACAAAAGTGATGATAGGCACGCTACGCAGGCGGCAGACTTCGAACAGTTTCAGCGTCTGCGGCTCAATGCCCTTGGCGGCATCGATCACCATGATCGCGGAATCGACAGCGGTCAGCGTGCGGTAAGTGTCTTCACTGAAATCCTCGTGCCCCGGTGTATCGAGCAGATTGAAGACAATGCCGTTCTTTTCGAAGGTCATAACCGAACTGGTCACCGAAATCCCGCGCTGCTGCTCGATCTTCATCCAGTCGGAGCGCGCACGCCGCGCCGCGCCGCGTGCTTTCACTTCACCGGCAAGGTGAATCGCGCCGCCCTGTAGCAGCAGTTTTTCGGTCAAAGTGGTTTTACCAGCGTCAGGGTGCGAGATGATCGCAAAAGTGCGGCGCTTGGCCCAGGGTGCAGTCGTCATGCGCGCGGCCCTAGCGGGGATGGGCCTTAGCGTCCAGCCTGACGTCCGAGGCCAAAGCGCAACATCGCGTTCACCACATCGGCAATCTCGCCAACGTCACGTTCTTCGCCCAATACACCATAGCGTAGCCCGAGGAATACGTTCATCCCCATGATCGCCCAGGCTTGGGCTTCATCGACCGGCCCGCCGATTTCACCGCGCGCTTCGGCGGCCTTCAGACGATCAAAAATGCGGTCGACAGTCGTGCCATAATGCGCCTGCCAGGCATCGGGAGCGACGAATTCGGCTTCGTCGATGATCCGGTAGATTTCCTTATGCTGCCGCGCGAAGGAGAGAAAGGCTGATAGCGCCCGTCCCTCGGCATCTATCTGGTCGCCATCACCTGATAGCACGGGGGCCACATAGTCGCGCACTTGCCCCGACATGTCCTGCACCAGCGCGCGGAACAGCGACTCTTTCGAATCAAAATAGGTATAAAAGCTGCCAAGCGCGACCCCGGCGCGGCTGGTGATGCTGACCACCGAGCTGTCATGGAAGCCTTTTTCCCCGAATTCTGCGCGCGCAGCGTCGAGCAAGGCACGCAGCGTGCGTCGGCCGCGTTCGGTGCGCGGTGCCTTATCTTCCCCCGTCATTGTTGCATCCATGCCACGCACGGCGACCATTTGCAAAATTCCTCTTCCAGAAGTTGAAAGATGGTTCAACTTTCAGTATGGAGCAAGCAGAAAATAGCGGGACAGCCGCATAT
>JAGNSY010000088.1 GCA_017987825.1 Sphingorhabdus sp.
GCGCGGACATAGGCCTGGTCGCGATCGTTGTTCAAACGCATCGAGATGATCGTGCCGCACTGTGACAGCACACCTTCGGCCAAATCCGATGGGCGCTGGGTAATCAGGCCCAGCGACACGCCATATTTACGGCCTTCCTTGGCGATGCGTTCAAGGATGGTGCGAACCGCACTGCCGCCCGTCACACGATCCGAAGGGATGTAGCGGTGCGCTTCTTCGCAGACGAGGAGGATCGGGCGCTGCGGTTCGTTGCGCGACCAGATCGCATAGTCAAACACCAGACGCGAGAGCACCGCGACCACCGTTGACGTAATATCGGAAGGCACGCCCGAGACGTCGATGATCGAAATCGGTTTGCCGTCGCTGGGCAGGCGGAAAATCTTGCTGAGGAAGTCGGTCATCGTGTCGCCGACGAGCATGCCCGAGAACATGAAGCTGTAGCGAGGATCGGCCTTGAGTTCCTCAATCTTGCCCTTCAACCGCATGAATGGCGCGGTGTTGGTTGCCTTGTCGAGCTTGCCCATTTCATTCTGGATGATCGTGGTCAGATCCGAAAGCAAATAGGGAATGGGCGCGTCGACGGTGAGCTTGCCAATGCCTTCGGCGAGCCTGTTCTTTGAACGCGCCTGCAACAGGCATCGGGCGAGAATGTCGCAGTCGGCCTGGCGCTCGTCGCCGGACGAGGTCACGAACACCTCGCAATGCTCGGCAAAGTTCATCAGCCAATAGGGCATCGCCAGATTGTTAACGTCGAACAGCGCGCCATTGCATTTGAATGCGGCGCTATATTCGCCGTGCGGGTCGATCATCACGATATGGCCTTCGGGCGCGAGATCGCAAATTTTGTGGAGGATCAGCGCGGCACTGGTCGATTTACCGGTACCGGTCGATCCGAGCAGCGCGAAGTGCTTGCCCAGCATCGCATCGACATAGAGCGAGCCGCGAATGTCGCGGGTCGGGAAAACCGTGCCGATGTTGACGCTTGCACGGCCGTCAGCGGCATAGACCTGTTTCAGGTCAGAGCTAGAAACGGCATAAACCTCCGAACCGGGTACCGGATAGCGGGTGACACCGCGACGGAAATTGTAGATTTTACCGGTCAGTTTTTCTTCATCGCCTTCGCCGAGAAAATCGACCTGTGCGAGGATGGTTTTGGCATCGGTCAGATCGAGCCTTTGGGTGCGGATGTTGGCGAGCAGCCAGACATTGCCGACGCGGATCTTGATCTGGCTCCCGACCTGACCGGCCATAGCGATCGATGGGTCGTGGTTATCGACCAGCGAATTGATAAGCTGTGCGTTAAGGCTGACCTGCGAGCCAGAGCCTGCGATTTCGATCACAGTGCCGATCTTGTACAAACCGCCGCCCGCTGCCTGATGGCTGCGTTGCGCCTGACGGACGCCAACCGGCTCGGCGCTCTCCGGACGACCAGCGGGCGCAAAGGACTGCGGGGCAGATTGTGCAACAGGTGCAGGCGCAGATTGCGTAACCGGTGCAGCTGCAGGAGCAGCTTGCGGTGCAGGCGGCACAGCTATGCGCGAGGCCTGCGGAACGGCTGGATAGGGTGCCGCCGGTTGCACTGCAGGCCTGACAGGCGGCTGTTGGGGTGCCGGACCCGAAGAAGCCGAATCCTGTGCAGGTTCGCCGGGCTGATAAGGCTGCCCTTGCCCGAAAGTACGGCCTGAATAATTGTCGGTCATCTGGTCACCCTGTTGGTTAGGGCGCCAGACTATGCGCACGAGGTTAATTTTCGCTAAAGTCTGCGCGTTTCATGCCAGGATAGCACGTTACAACCGGCCAAAGACATAACCCGCAAACCAGCCGAGAAAGAGCGAGATCAGCACGGCAAAAGCACCATATAGCAGGCCGTAATCCTGCGCCATGATTGTCACAAAGCGTTCGAAACCGGTTTTACTAATCTCCACGACTACGCTGTCGTCCGCCATGATCACCCGGCCATCACGGATCAGCAGCGTTTCGGCGACATAGCGGCCTTCGGGCACGCTCGACGGCAGCGTCAGGCGGGCGCGATAGAGCACCTGATCGGTAATATCGACTTCGCCCGGCGCCTCGGCGAACAGCCCGTCCTTGCGGTTCAACTCAACAAGCCCGTTGGTGAAGCGCCGCACCTCGCGCGTCTGGATCTCGCCCGTGGGCGAAAGCTGCAGCTTTTTCAGCCCCAGTTCGTAGATCGCCGCCGTTCGCGCATCGACGATCTTTTCGATCGGGCGTGAGGAGGCGATGGCATAATAGGCCGGGGCCGAACGGAAATCGATGCTTTCGGCGTTGACCCAGATGCCCGCCACCTTTTGCTTTTCACGCAGGATGATCGGTCGCGTCGGGCCGCGCAGCACCACGGCAACATCGACCTGCCCCTCAGGCGCCACCCCGCGCGGATAGATGATCGCGCCGAACATCAGCAATTCGGCGCCGGTAAAGCGCGACTGGATGTTGATTTTGCGCTGCGAAACATCGGGCACCAGCTTTGGTTCCCCCGCGCTTTGCGCAAGCGCCGGCAGCGGCAGCAGAAAGGCGAGGAGAAGGAGCAGCCGGATGATCACAGGAACTGCACCGTGTAGATTTCGTCAGGCTGCCAGCCAAGGCCAACCGCCATGCGCAAGGCAACGATTAACACGATCGCCGCGAGAAAAAATCGCAAATAGTCAGGCCGCATCCGCTGCGCCAGCCGCGCGCCGATCTGCGCACCGGTGACGCTACCGATCAGCAGGAAGATCGCGAGGACAATATCGACCGCCCGCGTCGTCAGGCTGTGCACCATCGTTGAGGACATGGTGACAAACAGGATCTGGAACAGCGAAGTGCCGACCACGACATTGGCGCTCATTCCCAAAATATAGAGCATTGCGGGCACCATGATGAAGCCACCGCCAACGCCGAGCAACATCGTGAGAATGCCTGTCAGAAAGCCGAGGATCAGCGGCGCGAGCGGTGAAATATAGAGCCCTGAACGATAAAAGCGCCAACGGCCCGGAAGGCTGGCGACCAGCGGATGATGCCGCCTCTTGCTCGGCGGCAACGGCTTTCCGCTGCGCTTGGCAGACAGGCTTTGCCAGGCATCCTTCGCCATCAGCCCGCCTATACCACCCAGCAGCAGCGTATAGAGAATGTTGATAACGGTATCGGCCTGCCCCCATGCCTCAAGCAATTCAAACAGCACCGCGCCAAACAGCGTGCCCAACAGTCCGCCGACCACCAGTACCGCACCCATATGGAAATCGACCCCGCCGCGCCGCATATGCGCGAACACGCCCGATACACTCGCGCCTGTCACCTGCGTAGAGGCAGATGCCGCAGCGACCGTGGGCGGGATGCCGTAGAAAATGAGCAAAGGCGTGGTCAGGAAGCCGCCACCGACACCGAACATGCCCGACAGCATACCCACCGCACCGCCGAGCAGGATGATCACAACGATGTTTACCGACAGCCCGGCTATAGGCAGGTAGATATCCATCGCGCGGCGCTAAATCCCTTCCCCTGAACGCCGCACGAATGGCGACGCAGTTCAGACCCTAAACCGATTTTGCGGCGCGATAAAGGCGTCTGACAGCATAATCCGGCGCAAAACTGTGACCGGGCTCACGGACAGCTTGATATGAATGTGCCAAGTTCGCCATCATTTAGATTCGGCAAGGAGTTCGGGCTATGGCAAAGCTGTTTTCGGTAGCATCGTGGAACGTCGAACATTTCAAGGGCGATGGCCCGGATTCGGCGCGGGTTGACCGGGTCGTGGCCTTTCTTGCCGAACAGAAACCGGACATTTTTGGCATGTTCGAGGTCGAAGGCAAAACCGTGTTCGAAACGCTTGTGCAGCGCATGCCAAACTATACCTTCCAGATCACCGAGGGACAGCAAACGCAGGAAATCCTGATTGGCGTGAAGCGCACAATGACCTCTCTGATCACCCAGCGCACCGAGTATAAATCCGGCACGACCCATATGCGGCCCGGCCAGCTGGTGTCGTTCATGGTCGGGCAGGAGAAATATGCCGTACTTTTCCTGCACCTCGCCAGCGGCGTCGACCCGCGCGGCATGGGCCTGCGCGATGACATGGTGATGCGGGCCATCGACTTCAAAAAGACGCTCGACAAGCAAGCGGCCCCCGGTGATCGCGCCAATTATATTTTCCTGGGCGACCTCAACTCGATGGGGCTCGAATATCCCGGGCACAATATCCCCAGCACCGACGAGCTGCAGAAATGGGACAAGGAGGCGAAGAAGGCCAGATACAAGATGCGCCGACTGCCCAAGACTCATGCAAACAGCTGGTCGAACGGCAGTAGCTCGTCGATTCCCGATTCAGCGCTCGACCATGTATTTGCGGCCGATCATCTGACCTTCAAGACTTTCGCCGCCGCAGACGGCACACCCGCCGAAGTGGCCGTGCGCGGCTGGACTGATGCCGCGACACCGGCCGCCAAGGATAAATGGATCAAAGATCATTCGGACCACAGCCTCCTCTATTTCGAGGTGCATGGCTAACCAGCCAAGACTCTACCCCAACCGCGCCAGCGCTGCGCTAAGTCGTTCGCCCTCTGCTGCCTTTTCGGCATGGTCGGCGCGGGCTTTTTCGACTGCCTCGGGCTTTGCTTTTTCGACAAAGGCCGGGTTTGAAAGGCGGCCTTCCAAAGATTTGGCTTCCTTCGAAACAGCCTCGATTGCCTTGGTAATGCGTGCGCGTTCGGCGTCAAGATCGATGATGCCTTCGAGTGGGATGACGAAGGTTGCTTCGTCGACCACGATCTGGACGGCACCGCCAGCCGGTGCTTCCGCGTTCGAAATGCTGTCGAGCCGCGCCTGCCGCGCAATCGCTGCCGTCTGTCGCTCAATCCGTGCCAGCGTTTCGGGCGAGGCATCGCGGACAAAGGCGTTGAGACGTGCGCCCGGTGCAATGCCCAGCTCATTCTTGGCACTGCGCACTTCGCTAACCAGCTGGATCAGCCAGTTGATTTCGGAACCCGCCGCCAGATCGAGATCGGCTTTCGGCTCGGGCCATTTGGCGACGATCAGGTCATAGTTGCGCTCACCCATCGCATGCCAAAGCTCCTCGGTGATAAAGGGCATGAACGGATGGAGCATGACGAGAATCTGGTCGATCACCCAGCCCGCAACCGCCTTGGTCTCGTCATCGATCTGGCCGCCCATGCCGGGCTTGATCAGTTCCAGATACCAGTCGCAGAAGGTGCCCCAGCTGAACTGGTAGATCGCATCGGACATTGCGTCGAAACGGAACTCGGCAAAGGCCTTGTCGAGCTTTGCCAGCGTTTCGACCACTTCGCCGATGATCCATTTGTTGACCGCAAGGTTTGCCTCGGGCGCGCGCAATGTGGTGCTCGCGCCGATGCCGTTTGACTGGCAGAAACGCGCAGCGTTCCACAGCTTTGTCGCAAAGTTGCGATAGCCTTCGACGCGGCGCTCATCCATTTTCACGTCGCGGCCCTGGCTTTCCATAGCTGCCATGAAGAAGCGCAGCGCATCGGCGCCATATTTGTCCATCAGGATCAGCGGGTCTACGACATTGCCCTTTGATTTGGACATTTTCTGTCCGTCCGCCGCGCGCACCAGCCCGTGCAGATAGAGCGTCTTCCACGGCACCTCTTTCATGAAGTGCATCCCCTGCATCGCCATGCGCGCATCCCAGAAGAACAGGATGTCAAAGCCGGAGATCAGCACATCATTGGGATAGTGGCGGGCCAGCTCTTCGGTCTGGTCGGGCCAGCCCAGCGTGCCGAAGGGCCACAGTGCGGAGGAGAACCATGTATCGAGGACATCATTGTCCTGCGTAAGCGCAATACCGTCGCCTGCCAGTGCCTGTGCCGCAGCTGCGTCTTCCGCCACATAGACCTTGCCATCGGCGTCATACCAAGCCGGAATCCGATGCCCCCACCACAGCTGGCGCGAAACGCACCAAGGCTGGATATTTTCCATCCAGTTGAAGAAAGTCTTTTCCCAGCTTTTGGGGACGATTTCGATCCGTCCGTCGCGCACGGCCTGCATCGGCGGCTGCGCCAGCGTTTCGGCATCGACATACCATTGGTCGGTCAGCATGGGTTCGATCACCACGCCGCCGCGATCGCCAAATGGCTGCATGATCATTTTGTCTTCGACCTTGAGCATCAGGCCTTCGGCATCAATGTCCTCAACCACGCGCTTGCGCGCCTCGTAGCGATCGAGACCACGATAGATATCGGGAACCAGATTGAGAGCATCGATCTCGGCTGCAGATGCAGTCGCTCCTGCAGCCAGTTCTTGTGCGCGGGCGGCGGCTTCGGAATAGGACGCGCCATCGCTCCGCATTGCCGCAACCTCATCCATCAGGCGATACATCGGAATGCGATTACGCTGCGCCACGGCATAGTCGTTCTGGTCGTGTGCCCCGGTAATCTTGACTGCGCCTGATCCGAAATGGGGATCGGGATATTCATCGACGATGATCGGTATCAGGCGTCGATGTTCTTTGGGACCAACCGGAATCTCGCATAGTTTGCCGACAATCGGCTGATAGCGTTCATCGCTCGGATGGACTGCAACCGCGCCGTCACCAAGCATGGTTTCAGGCCGGGTCGTTGCAATGGCGATATAATCGCGCTCTTCCTCGAAGAGGACATTCCCATCGGCATCGCGTTCGACATAGGTATAGGTTTCCCCACCCGCGAGCGGATATTTGAAGTGCCACATATGGCCCTGAACTTCGCGTGCATCGACCTCCAGATCTGAAATCGCGGTCTTCAGCTTCGGGTCCCAGTTGACCAGTCGCTTGTCGCGATAGATCAGCCCCTGATTGTAGAGATCGACAAAAACCTTGAGCACTGCGCGGTTGAAATGCGGGTCCATGGTGAACTGTTCGTTCGCCCAGTCCATCGAGCAGCCAAGGCGGCGCAACTGGCGGGTAATCTGCCCGCCGCTTTCGGCCTTCCACTTCCAGACGATATCGACAAATTCGTCGCGACTGTAATTGGTGCGCTTGTCCTGTCGCTCCTCCAGCTGGCGCTCGACCACCATCTGCGTCGCGATACCGGCATGGTCCATGCCGACGACCCACAGCGCATCCTTGCCCTGTAAACGCGCATGGCGGATCAGTATGTCCTGCAGCGTGTTATCAAGCGCGTGGCCGATATGCAGGCTGCCCGTCACATTCGGCGGCGGGTTGACGATGGTGAAGGGCTGCGCGTCGGGGCGCGCGGGCCGGAAGGCGCCGCTCGATTCCCAATGCTCAAACCATTTGGTTTCGATTGCTGCCGGGTCGAATGTCTTGTCGATAGTCATGGGCCCGCGCCTTACCCGCGCTTTGGCCAAAGGAAAACCCCTGCCGGGTGATTGCATCTTACAGAACCGTAGTGCTGAGCCTGTCGAAGCACGCCTTGCCGATAAGCGCCCTTCGACAGGTTCAGGGCTACGGTGATGTTTCAACCTGATGCAATCACCAGCCAAGAATCGCGCGCGCACTTGCGCCAGATTGCTGCACCCGCTAACGCCGCGCGCGTCATGCACTATATCAGCACCAGGGGAAATGCGTCGAACCTCGATTTTGCGGGGGTAACGCTGGCGGGGCTCGCGAGCGATGGCGGGCTCTATGTCCCCGGTCGCTGGCCGACATTTACGCCTGCCGAAATCGCGGCGATGCGCGGGCTTCCCTATGTCGATCTTGCCACCAAGGTGATGGCGCCCTTTACCGCAGGCAGCCTGAACGAAGACGAATTGCGCGAACTGTGTGCGGCGGCCTATGGCAGTTTCTCGCACGCTGCGGTTACCCCGCTGACCCAGCTTGATAACCAGCAATGGCTGCTTGAACTGTTCCACGGGCCCACGCTGGCGTTCAAGGATGTGGCACTACAACTGCTCGGCCATCTGTTCGAACGCTTTTTGAGCGGCGGTGACAAGGCGCTTACGATTGTGGGTGCAACCTCGGGCGATACCGGGTCGGCGGCGATCCATGCAGTCGCCGGGCGCGAGAATATCGAGATATTCATGCTCCACCCGCAAGGCCGCGTCTCCGACGTGCAGCGGCGGCAGATGACGACCGTGCTCGCCCCCAATGTCCATAACATCGCCATCGAAGGCAGCTTTGACGACGCGCAGGCGATGGTGAAGCGGATGTTCGGCGATACCGAGGTGACGAGCGCGAT
>JAGNSY010000089.1 GCA_017987825.1 Sphingorhabdus sp.
AGACGATGATGAACATGTTCCCCGAACTGTTCAGCGCGATCCGCGTGCGCGAAGTCGGCAGCTATCCCAAAAACCTGCGCCGTTCGCTTGAGGCATGCCTGCCGCAAGGCTGCGATGGTCGCCCCGTAGTTGCGGTTTTGACGCCAGGCATCTTTAACAGCGCCTATTTCGAACATGCCTTCCTTGCCGATCAGATGGGGGCCGAACTGGTCGAAGGGCATGATCTGCGTATCATCGACGGCCGCGTCGCCATGCGCACCACGCAGGGCTTCAAGCCGATCGACGTCCTCTATCGCCGCGTTGATGATGATTTTCTCGACCCGATGACCTTCCGCCCGGAATCGCAACTGGGCGTTCCGGGAATCATGGACCTGTACCGCGCCGGCAAGATCACCATCGCCAATGCGCCGGGCACTGGCATCGCCGACGACAAGGCGATCTACAGCTACATGCCCGAGATCGTCGAATTTTATACCGGCGAAAAACCCTTGCTCGCCAACGTGCCAACCTGGCGCTGTGCGGAACCCGATGCGCTCAAATATGTCCTCGCCAATCTGAAGGAACTGGTGGTCAAGGAAGTCCACGGCTCGGGTGGCTATGGCATGCTGGTGGGGCCTGCCGCGAGCAAGGCGGAGCTGGAAGCCTTTGCCAAAAAGCTGAAAGCCCGGCCCGGCAATTATATCGCCCAACCAACGCTCGCGCTGTCGACCGTGCCGGTGCTGACCAAGGCAGGTCTCGCCCCGCGCCACGTCGACCTGCGGCCCTTCGTTCTTGTTTCGCCCAATGGCATCGAAATCACCCCCGGCGGGCTGACCCGGGTTGCGCTCAAAAAAGGCTCGCTCGTCGTCAATTCGAGCCAGGGCGGCGGCACCAAGGACAGCTGGGTGCTGGAGGACTAGATGCTCGGCAGAACCGCAGGCGGCATATTCTGGATGTTCCGATACCTCGAGCGGTGCGAGAATATGGCACGCCTGCTCGAGGCAGGGCATCGGATGGCATTGACGCGGAATACCGGGTCTGACGAGGAATGGCGCTCGGTCGTCACCACCGCGGGACTGCAATCGGGCTATGAAAGCCGATATGATGATTATGCCGCAGCGCATGTCGTCAACTATCTGCTGCGCGACAAGGCCAACCCGACCTCGGTGCTCGCGATGCTTGAAACCGCGCGCCACAATGCGCGGATGACGCGCACTGCGCTGACCCGCGAAGTGTGGGAGGCGACAAATATCTTCTGGATGCGGATGACAGAGGCGCTCGCCCGCCCCGTGCGCGAAACCGACCTGCCCGGCTTGATCGCGATGATCCGCCAGCAATCGGCACAGGTGCGCGGCGCGCTGCATGGATCAATGTTGCGGATCGACGTCTATAATTTCGCGCGCCTCGGCACCTTCCTCGAACGCGCCGACAGCACAGCGCGCATCCTCGACGTCAAATATTATGTGCTGCTGCCGTCCTTGTCTTTTGTCGGCTCCTCGCTCGACAATGTGCAGTGGGAGACAATCCTGCGTTCGGTTTCTGCCGAGCACGCCTTCCGCTGGCTCAACGCTGGGGATACACGGCCGGTGGGCGTCGCCGAATTCCTGATCCTCGACGAACGCTTCCCGCGTTCGCTCGCTTTCTGTTACCAGAAACTGTTCGGCAATCTCTGCTATCTGGAAAAGGATTATGGACAGCGGATGCGGTCGCATGATCTGGCCGACGAAATCCACAACGGCCTGCAAACCCGATCAATTGACGCGATATTCGAAAGCGGGCTGCACGAATTTCTGACCGACTTCATGACATGCAATGCGCGCCTCGCTGGGCAAATCGAGCGCGATTACCGGTTCTACGGATGATGCGATGCTGCTGAAAATCCATCACCGCACCCATTATCGTTTCGAACATCCTGTGCCCTATGGGCTGCAACGGTTACGGTTGATCCCCAAGGAAAACGCGGCGCAAAAAATCCTGCACTGGAAGACCGAGATCGACGGCGGCAAGGTAGAGGCCAACTATATCGACTATCACAACAATCATATCCTGCTGGTCAGCATCAACGAAGGCGCGGGTGAAATCATCGTCCGCTGCGATGGTGAGGTTGAGACCAACGACACCGCCGGGATCATGGGCCGGCATGGCGGGCATGTGCCTTTGTGGTATTTCCTGCGTCCGACCGCGCTCACCGAACCGACGCGCGAGATACAGGCGCTGGCCCGATCGGCGGTTGTCGAAGGCGATGACCTTTTGGCGACATTGCACGCGCTTTCGACCAAGGTTCTGGCGGCGGTGCAATATGATATCGGCCACACCGATTCCGCCACCACGGCGGACGCGGCCCTCGCCGCAGGGCATGGCGTCTGCCAAGACCATGCGCATGTCTTCATCGCAGCGGCACGCAGTCTTGGCATCCCCGCCCGCTATGTCAGCGGCTATCTGATGCTCACCGACCGTGTCGAGCAGGAAGCAAGCCATGCCTGGGCCGAAGCGCATGTCGAGGGACTGGGATGGGTCGGCTTTGATATCTCGAACGGCATTAGCCCCGATTTGCGCTATGTTCGCGTCGCCACCGGCGCAGACTATGCCGAAGCCGCGCCCATTTCGGGCATTTCTTTCGGCGGCGGTGAGCAGAGCATGGTTGTCAGCCTAGCCGTTGAACAGTAACGCATCGAAAAACAGGATTCAGGGGCGGGATCGAAGTGACTTATTGCGTTGGGATGAAGCTGGAATCGGGGCTGGTGTTCATGTCGGACACACGCACCAATTCGGGCGTCGACAATATCTCTACCTTCCTCAAGATGCACAGCTTTGAAAAGCCGGGCGAACGCTACATTACGATTATGACCGCGGGCAATCTGGCGACCACCCAATCGGTCATCAGCATGCTCGCCGAACGCACCAAGGCCCCCGAGGAGCGCAACCCGTCAATCCTCGCTGCAGCCTCGATGTTTCAAGTTGCGCAGATTATTGGCGATTTGCTGCGCGAAACCATCCGCACCCGCGAACAGACCGGGCTCAATGCCGAGACGACCTTCAATGCGACTCTGATCGTCGGTGGGCAGATCAAGGGCATGGAGCCCCGCCTGTTCATGATCTACCCTGAGGGCAATTTCATCGAGGCGTCGGACGACACGCCTTTTTTCCAGATTGGCGAAACCAAATACGGCCGACCGATATTGGTGCGCGGTTTTCAATCGGACATGAGTTTTGAAAGCGCGGTCAAATTGTTGATGGTGTCGTTCGATTCGACGATGGCCGCGAACCTCTCGGTCGCGCTGCCGCTCGACATGCTGCTGCTGCCGCGCGACAAGTTTGAGCCTTTGCAGAAACGCCGGATTGCCGAAGACGACCCCTATTATCGTTCGGTGTCAGACAAATGGTCAGACGCGCTGCGCAGCGCGTTCCACTCACTGCCCGATTATACGATCGAATAGATCAGGCGGCCGCCAAGACCTGCGCCAACCGATCGCGGATGGCGCGCAATTCCGGAACCAGTGTTGAGGGAGCAGGCCTTGCGAAAAGGTCGCCCGCTGGTGCAGTCACTGCAGCGGGAATGGCCGCAGGGGCCGGGGCAGGTGCGGCTTCGGGTTTGCCGCCCTTTGCCAGATAGGCCCGGGCGCCGCGAATCGTATAACCCTGCTTCGACAGCAGATCCTGAATCTGATCGAGCAAAGCGACATCCGAAGGCCGGTAAAGCCGCCGCCCGCCCGCGCGTTTCAACGGCTTAAGCATCGGGAACTGCTCTTCCCAATAGCGCAATATATGCGTTTTCACGCCAAGCCTGTCGGCCATTTCGCCAATGGTCAGAAATGCTTCGGGTGCCTTGTCCATCGCAGCTTATTTGACCTTGTGGCGCAGGCCCTGGCTCGCACGGAAAGTCAGCACGCGACGCGGGGTGATCGGCACTTCGATCCCCGTTTTGGGGTTGCGCCCGATGCGTTGCGCCTTGTCGCGCAGCACGAAAGTTCCAAAGCCGGAAATCTTCACATTCTCGCCAGCGACCAGCGCATCGAGGACATGATCCAGTATCGATTCTATCATCGCGGACGCATCCGCGCGTGAGAGACCTACATGCCGGTTAATTGCTTCTGCAATATCCGCGCGCGTCAAAGTACCAGCATCTGCCATGGTTTTGCCTCCGATGTTCACGCGACCCCCGTGATTCCTTTGGAACATATAGCAATTTCAGGAGGATGTAAAATGGCAGACGAATTTTTACTCGTCCGATTTCGGGTCACATTCGAACGACCGACGCGCCCCAGGTAAATCCACCGCCCATGGCCTCCAAAACGACCACATCACCGGCCTTGATCCGTCCGTCTCGCACCGCCACATCAAGCGCCAGCGGCACCGATGCGGCAGAGGTGTTGGCATGTTCGGATACCGTCAGAACGACGCGCTCTGCAGGCAATCCAAGCTTTTTGACGGTCGCATCGATAATCCGGGCGTTAGCCTGATGCGGGACGACCCAGTCAATATCGGTCGGTTCAAGCTCGGCTTGTTCGAGCACTTCGTGCATGACGCTGGCGAGGTTGGTCACGGCATGGCGGAACACTTCGCGGCCTTGCATCCGCAATTTGCCGACAGTGCCCGTGGTCGATGGGCCGCCATCGACATAGAGCAGTTCATTATGCCGCCCGTCGGCATGGAGTTGGGTCGCAAGCACTCCGCGCTCGCCCACTTCGCCCGAGAGCACAACCGCTCCGGCACCGTCGCCGAACAATACGCAGGTTCCGCGATCCTCCCAGTCGAGCAGGCGGGTCATCGTCTCTGCACCGATCACCAGCGCATTTTTGGCAGAGCCCGCACGGATCATGCTTTCTGCAACTGAAAAGCCATAGAGAAAGCCGGAGCAGACCGCCGCTACATCAAAAGCGACGCCACCATGATGGCCCAATATATGCTGCACCTTGGTCGCCGCTGCGGGGAATGTCTGGTCGGGGGTGCAGGTCGCAACGATGATCAGGTCGATATCGGCCTCGGTCATCCCGGCTGCATTGAGCGCGTTGCGCGCAGCCTCGGCGCCCAGCGTCGCGGTGGTCTCATCAGGCCCGGCGATGTGGCGGAATTTGATGCCGGTGCGTTCCGTAATCCATTCGTCCGAGGTATCGACCTGTGCGGCCAGCTCGGCATTGGAAACACGGCGCTTTGGCAGTGCGCTACCCGTCCCTTTGATGACGGCACGAAGCGCGGGTCCGCTCATTCCTCGATAACTTCCTTGCCTGCGATCTGTTCCAGATCCTGCGCAATGCGCGTGGTGATGTCATCCTCGACCAGCCGGGCCGCAACCTTCACCGCGTTGGCAACACCTTCGATGCTGGCGCTTCCGTGGCTTTTGACGACCACGCCATTGAGGCCGAGGAACACCGCGCCATTATGGTTATTCGGATCGAGATGATGCTTGAGCAATTCGGTCGCGGGTCGCGAAACCAGAAAGCCGAATTTCGAGCGGATCGAGCTGGTAAAGGCGCGGCGCAGCAGGTCGGTCACAAACCGCGCGGCCCCCTCGATCGATTTCAGCGCGATATTGCCCGAAAAGCCGTCGCAGACGACGACGTCGCAATCGCCGCGGTTGATCTTGTCGGCCTCGATAAAGCCCTCAAAATGCATATGCAATTCAGGGCTTTCGCGCAGATGCTGCGCGGCAAAGCGCAGACTGTCGGTGCCCTTCATTTCTTCGGTGCCGATGTTGAGCAGGCGCACGCGCGGCTTTTCCCAATTATAGAGGATGCGCGAATAAGCGGCACCCATAACGGCGAACTGCACCAGATTGCGCGCATCGCATTCGGTGTTGGCACCCAGATCGAGCATCACCACATCGGTATCCGTCAACGTCGGCAGCAATGCGGCAAGCGCGGGCCGGTCAATTCCCGGCATGGTGCGCAGCGCGACCTTGGCCATCGCCATGAGCGCACCGGTATTACCTGCGCTGACCGCCGCCGCCGCATCGCCCGCCTTCACTGCGTTGATCGCCAGCCCCATTGAGCTGCCGCGCGATTTGCGCAGCGCCTGACTGGGCTTGTCATCGCCGGTGACGACTTCGGTGGTGTGGAGTATTTCGGAAGCGGCGCGCAGATTCGGGTGGTTTTCGAGTGCAGCCTTGATCTGCACCTCGTCGCCTACCAGCAGGAATTTGAAGCTTTCGTGCCGGTGGCGCGCCAAAGCGGCACCCGCGACCATTACGCGCACGCCTTCATCACCGCCCATCGCGTCAATAGCGATACGCGGTGAAGTGGTCACGATATCATCCCTCCGTGGAGAAGAGCGATTGTCCGGAAGTTAAGCGACAGCGAGGATTTCGCGGCCATTATAGTGGCCGCAAGCATTGCACACATGGTGCGGACGCTTCAGTTCGCCGCAGTTTGAGCATTCCTGAAAGGCTTCGACCTTCAGCGAATCATGGCTACGACGCATGCCGCGCTTGGACGGCGAAGTTTTTCTCTTGGGGACAGCCATCTCGGCACCTGTTCCATTTCAAAAAAATATAATGTTTCTGCAGCTTTAAGGGAGAATGTCGGCGCTGGCAAGCAAAGCCAGAATCGGCACTCAAACACCCCGGTGCTGCGGATGAGGGGCGGCTATTAGCGATTTTTCCGCGCTTTGCAAGGCGCGACTTGGGTGTTAGCACCGCAATCAAACAACGGGAGGATATTAAATGCTTACTTTACCCATCACGCTGACAATCGCCGCCGGTGCCGCGCTGGTCAATATCTGGCTGATGATCCGCTGCGGACAGGCGCGCACCAAGGGCGGCGTGTCGATCGGCGATGGCGGCGACGAATTCCTGATCCGCCGCATGCGCGCGCACGCCAATTTCGTCGAAAGCGCGCCCTTTGTGCTGATCCTGATCGCGGCACTCGAAGCCACACAGGGCAGCGCAAACTGGCTCTGGTATGTCGGCATCATCTACATCTTTGGCCGCTTGGCCCACGGCCTCGGCATGGATGGCGGGACGCTCGGCAAAGGCCGGATGGTCGGCACGCTGATCACCCTGCTGACACTGCTTGGACTGGCAGGCTATGCCTTGTGGAGCGTCTATTCAAAACTGGGCTGACGACTGCTCACCCCTCCCGCTTGCGGGAGGGGAACGGTTCAACTCAAAGCATAGTCCGAAACATAGGCGTTGATCTTGCGTTCATGGCCGAAGTTGCTGGTCGGGCCGTGGCCGGGAATGAAGGTCACATCGTCGCCCAGCGGCCATAGTTTCTTGGTGATCGAATCGATCAGCTCCTGATGGTTGCCGCGCGGGAAATCGGTGCGGCCGATTGATCCCTGGAACAGAACGTCACCGACAATCGCGAGGCGGCTCGGGCCGTGATAGAATATGACATGCCCCGGCGTGTGCCCCGGGCAGTGGATCACATCGAGCACCAGATTGCCCACAGTCACGGTGTCGCCGTCCTGCAGCCAGCGGTCAGGCTCAAAGGTTTTCGCCTCCATGCCCCAGCGCTTGCCATCATCGTCAAGCTGGGCGATCCAGAAACGGTCTTCCTCATGCGGGCCTTCGATTTTCAGACCGAGTTCCTGCGCCAGCATGCCGGTCTGCCCGCAATGGTCGAGATGACCGTGGGTGACGAGCAACTTTTCGAGGCTAACCCCGGTCTTCGCCACCGCATCCTTCAGCTTGTGCAAATCGCCACCGGGATCGACCAGCGCGCCCTTATTGGTCTCGGTGCACCAGAAAAGCGTGCAGTTCTGTTGCAGCGGGGTGACGGGGATGATCACCGCCTTCAAAGGCGGCTCTAAGGGCTTTTGGGCGTTCATGCTGGAAGTTACATTGGACATGGCAACTATGTGGCGGGGCTTTCACGCCTGCGCAAGCCCTTCAAAGCCGCCGCCCCACCCAAACGACGCGGCCTACCACCTGCACCTCGGCCGGATCGCGGTCGGGCCAGGAAGGGTAGGCCGGATTGTCCGACAGCACCGATAGCCGCCCGCCCGGCGCACGCGCCAGCCGTTTGACCATCAGCCCGCCGTCGATTCGAATGACGTGGACGCCGTCGCACAGCGCCTTTAGCGCCGCGCCTTTGTCGACCATGATGTCATCGCCATCGTTGAGCACCGGTTGCATCGAATCGCCCTCGACGCGGATCAGCGACACGTTGCGCGGTTCGACGCCCAGTTTGCGCAGC
>JAGNSY010000090.1 GCA_017987825.1 Sphingorhabdus sp.
TTCTTCGTCAGGTCGCCGCGCTGGTCGAGGCTGATGAACAAGAAGCTGTTGAGGCTGAACTGGTCACTGAAATACAGATCGCTGCTTCCCGGAAGCCCACTGCCATCTGCCCGGGTCGCGCCGCGATAACTGCCTTCGAAACGCAGCCCCATGCCCTTATGGAAAACACCGCCGTTGAGCGATAGTTCGTGCCGTGGTGACCCACCGAGACTGCTGGTGGCGGAACCATCGAGCAAGTCGAGCATCGGCACGCCGGGAGCGATCAGGATTTCGTCTTGCAGGCGATAGGTGTGGTACAGGGCAATCTGCCAGCGGCTGGGCGGACCACCGCCTGGCATCATGCCCATCGGGCCGCGTCCGCGACCGGGGCCGCCTGCGCCGGAACCGCGCCCGCCACCGCCTGGCGCACCGGCACCTGGCCCGCGTTGCGGTTGTTTGCCAATGGGGCCAGACATGTTGAAGCCCCAACGGATGCGTTCGGAGCGTTCTTCGGCAAAGTTTACCGGTCGCTGGTCAAGCCGGATCAGTTGCCCGTTGGCATCGCGGGTCACGCGGCCGGGGAACGCGGCTTCGATTTCGGGTGTCAACAGCGGGAAGGAAGAGGTCGTATTCTCGCTCTTATTCTTGAAATATTCGACCTGCAGGCTGAAACCTTCGATGAACTTGGGCGCCCAGTCGAGGCCGATTTTCAAATCCTTGCGGCTTTCTGCGAGCAGAGCGGGATTGCCACCGGTTACAAGATCGATAAACCGGCTCTCACCGCGCGCGAAGTCATAATAGGCGACATTGGGCGTCACGATGGTCGGGTTGCCCAACTGGCCAAGGCCGGGGGCATTTTCATCGCCGATATACGATGCGGAAAGCGATAGTCCTTCGATAGGCGACCAGCGCAGGCCGGCACCATATTCGATCAGCGTGCCGAAATCCGACAGGTCAGAAAAGCCCATATTACCATTGATCGAAAAATCGCCGATTGCGCCCAGCGCACCCACCCCGCGGTCAACCAGCGGAATTTCGACGTTGAAGGCGCTGTTGATATTGTCGCGATTGAGGCCAACGGCCGAAACGACGCCGCGGCGATAGGTGCTGCTGTCGATCGTCTGGCGGTCGTAACCATTGCGGATTGTCATCTGCACTTCACCTGAGGGCAGCTCGAACAGCGTGCCGGAAAAGGTGCTGCGCAGCGACAGCGTCCCCGTCGTGCTATCGGCAGTGTCGGGCGCGACAAAAAGCAGACTGCTACCCAAATCAGCCGCAAAGGGATTGATCGTGCCCGCCGCGATGCCTGCACGCAAATCGCTATAATCGCCATTGGTCTGTGTTACCGTTTCGGTATCGACCAGTGTGTAATCGCCAGTTAGCGCAAGCCGCCAATCAGCGAGTAGCGTGTTGAACGAAACGCCGCCTTGTGCCGTTTGCGTTTTTACATCGCGGGTCAAAGGCCGCGGATCGGCGAAATAGCGGTTGAGCGTGACATCGGTTGCGAAAGGCGAGAAGGGGTTTGTTGCTGGAACGGCCAGGCTCGCAAAGGGCAAGCCGAGCAGGCTCTGCTGGTCCTGCACTTCAAAACGCCCATTGATCGACAAATTGGTCTGGGGGCCGAGCACCTTGCTCCAGGTTGCGTTGGACGAGAAGCGTTGTGAACTGGGCTGCAGCGTCCGGAAGGCGCCCAAATCCCCGGGTGCAGCTGAATTGGCGGTGCCCGCAAAGCCTGCCAGCGTAGGGTTCGATGGAATAGCCGCGACGGTAACAATTTGTCCTACAAGCGCGCTCAGGGCCGGATCAATCTCTCCGCCT
Source organism: Sphingorhabdus sp. (assembly GCA_017987825.1). Lineage (GTDB taxonomy): Bacteria > Pseudomonadota > Alphaproteobacteria > Sphingomonadales > Sphingomonadaceae > Sphingorhabdus_B. The sequence goes on from JAGNSY010000090.1 coordinate 1,798, forward strand.
GCGCCAATGCCGGTGATGTTTCCGATCAGTGCATAGGGTGCCGAAGCGCTGCTGGGGATGATCGCGCGTTCGTCCTCGGTTAACCGGCTGCTGCTTTCGAACTGCGTGTCGATGTTGAGTCGGTTATTCTCGCCGATACGGGTGAAGGTGGCTTCAAACTCCTTCGTGGTGAAGCCGCCTTTATCGGGCAATTCGAAATCATGTTCGACATTGAACGATGCGAAATCGGGTTTCAGGATGAAGTTGACGACGCGCTGGTCGGGGCGGAAGCCATATTTCAGTGCGACTTCCTCGGGGAAGATCTGGACCTGGCGGATCGCCTCGGGCGGCAGGTCGCGCAACTCGCGGAAGCTGGATACACGTTGGCCATTCAACAGGATGACGGGTGGTCCGCCACCGCCACGCCCGCGTCCCGAACCGGCCTGCGGGGCAACTGCGGCCAGCAGGTCGTTGATCGATGAAGCGCCGATAGCGGCAATGTCACCCTCAGACAGTTCGTCGATGGGTGGCACGTCGGTATCGATCGACCCGGGCAGCCGTGTTGCCGTTACAATGATGTCGGGCGTTGCCGCCTCGTCATCCGCAGCTTCGGTTTCGACGACCGGGGCCTGGTTTTCGGAGGCTTCCAATGCTTCCTCGCCAGCCGCACTGGCCATTGCTGGCGTCGCCACAGCCGCGGCAAGCGCAACCAGACTAGAAGGAATCGGGGAAATGCGGGGAGAGGGCATTATGGGTTCCGTTATATTCTTGGTTTCGGTGGCCTTTATGGCGATCGCTTGTCGCAGATACAGCCCATAGATGTCACAATTTGTCGCAGCTATCAGGCAAAAAGCCCGTAATCTTCGACGAACGGATTGGAGCCGCACGCTCTTCCCTTTTTGTGACAAAAGGCCTAAGGGCGCTCGCAAGTTGAACTACAGAAACTTCACAGGGGCCGAATGGCAAAAGAAGAACTGATCGAAATGCGCGGAACGGTGCGCGAATTGCTGCCCAACGCGATGTTCCGTGTGGAACTGGAAAATGGCCATGAAATCCTTGGCCACACCGCCGGCAAGATGCGCAAAAATCGCATCCGTGTGCTGGTTGGTGACGAGGTACTCTGCGAAATGACCCCCTATGATCTGACCAAAGGCCGGATCACGTATCGCTTCAAGTGAAGGATAGCGGCCCTTGCGGCTAGTCCTCGCATCCTCATCCCCCCGTCGCCGCGAACTGCTTGCCCGAATAGGCGCGGTGCCGGATCGGATCGCGTCTCCTGATATCGACGAAACGCCGCGCAAAGGCGAGTTGGCGCGCGTCTATGCACTGCGCATGGCGGTGGAAAAGGCGCATGCAGTTTCGCGCGAGGTTGGCGAAATTGTGGTTGCAGGCGACACCACCGTGGCCGTCGGTCGGCGCATACTGCCGCAGGCGGCCGATGCGAACATGCAGCGCGGTTTCCTGCAACTGCTCAGCGGGCGGCGGCACCATGTCTTGAGCGCGGTGTGCGTGATCGATGCCGAAGGTCGCGCCCGCAGCCGCATCAGTGACAGCATCGTCCGTTTCAAACGTCTGAGCCCTGCCGAAATGGAGGCCTATATCGCCAGCGGCGAAGGGCTGGGCAAGGCAGGGGGCTATGCCATTCAGGGCAGGGCAGAGGCTTTGATCGATTGGATCGCAGGCAGCCATTCGGGTGTTGTGGGTCTGCCGCTTTACGAAACGCGCGCCTTGCTAATCGCGTCAGGCTATCCGGTCGAATGAAGCCGCATTTGCTCTGGGAGGTTAATCCCGGCGAGCATCGATTGGCGTTGATCGAAAATGGCCAACCCGCCGAGTTTCGTATCTTGCGGACCGTGGGTGCCTTCGCGTCAACTTTTTCAGGCGATATCCGCGTTGCGCGCATTGTCGAAAATTTCGGTCCGCGAAAGGCATTGGTCCGGTTTGCCGATGATGACGAAGCATTTCTCGAACCTGCACCAAAGTTGCCCGAAGGCGCACGCCTTGCAGTGGAGATCACTCGCCCGCCCATAGCGGAGCCCGGCCGCTGGAAACGCGCCATCTGTAAGCCACGTCAGGACATCTCGATTGCCGATCTGGATGCGCATAGAACTTCGCTCGCATCTGCAATGTTGCAAGCATGGGGTGCCGAAGCCATCATTGTTTCTAATCAGGTAGCATATGCCGCGCTCTACGAGATGCTGGGCGCCGCCGAAATCGCGGTAACGATCGAGCCGGCTGCCTTTGACGCGGTCGACTTTGATGAACTGGAGCAGATCGCGGTTTCCGGTGAATATGCGATCGATAATGGCCAGATATCGATCGAACGCACGCGTGCGATGACGATGATCGATATTGATGGCAGTGGCGATCCAGTCGCGCTCAATCTGGTCGCAGCGAGCGAAATTCCCCGCCTGTTGCGATTGCTCGACATTGGCGGACAGGTGGGAATTGATTTCCTTGCGATGCCCGATCGAAGCACCCGTCTCTCGGTCGACGCTGCCCTTGCCGAGGCTTGCAAGGCGCTAGGACCGCATGAGCGGACCGCCATCAACGGCTTTGGTTTTGCGCAGATCGTTCGCCCGCGTCCCGGCCCTTCGATCCCGGAAGTTCTTTGCGGAACTACGCCCTGGCGTCTCTCGCTGGAAAGCCGCGCAATCGCCCTGTTGCGTGAAGCGGCGCATTCGAAAGGGCATGGCCAAAGGCAACTAGTTGCCAATCCTGCAATTATCGACTTGCTGCGCAGCTGGCCCGACGAAGTTGCGGCGCTGCAAAAACAATTGGGCGCCGCAATCGAACTGGTTCCCGACTCGTCGGTCAGCGGCTATGGCCATGTGCATGTCAGCCAAAGCTAAAACCGCCAAATGTCCGCTCTGTGGAAAGCCCGAGGTGCCCGAGCATAAACCCTTTTGCAGCAAGGGCTGCAAGGATCGCGATCTGTTGCAATGGCTGGGGGAAGGCTATCGGATGAAGGGCCCACCGGCAGACCCTGATTTCCCCGAAGAGGTTTGATTTTGGGGCTGGACAAGCGCCCGCTGCCCTGCCTATAGGCGGCGCTCCAAATCGCGGTGTGCATGTGGCTGCGCCGTTAGATGCCTCGGTAGCTCAGTTGGTAGAGCAGCGGATTGAAAATCCGCGTGTCGGTGGTTCGAATCCGCCCCGAGGCACCACTTTCCTCCATGAAATTCGTCACCTGCGAGAATTGTCCTCCGTGACATACGATTAAATCTCCAAACGCCGTGCAATCGATTGTCAGCGGTCTTGCAGATTCACACTTTGCGGCGCATGAATGCGCATCATGACCGACTATATCAGGCTAGACAGCGTAGGCTGCACCGCGATTTGGGAAACTCGTCCTGACGAGGCACCATTGTGGCGCTATTGGGGGCCCCGGCTGGCGGAGGATGCTATGCCCGCCGGACAATTGCGGGATACGCGACCAGAGCCCAGTTTCTCGCTGCATTTCGACCAGCCTCTATCGGTTTTCCCCGGCGTTGGTTTGGGATGGTTCGGGCAAACGGCGTTGCTGGCGCACCGAAACGGCGGTGATTGGGCCCACGCCATTACCAGCTGCGCCGTCGAACCTGTCAGCAATGGCGTGGTCTTCCACCTTACGGACGAAATTGCGGCGCTCACCATTTCGATCCGCGCGGTTTTGGATCCTGAAACCGACGTTTTGACGCTATCGACATCTTTGCGAAACGATGGCGATGCGCCGCTTGATGTTCAGTGGCTGGGGGCAGGCAATATCCCATTGCCCGATGATGCTCAAATGGTGCGGTCCTATGGTGGCCGACACAATGGCGAGTTCGTGCCGATCGAGGACCGGCTGTCGCGGTCGCTATGGCGGCGCGAGAACCGCCGTGGGCTGACCTCGCATGATTGCTTTCCCGGGGCTGTTGTCGAATGCGCCGGGGGTGTGGCCTATGGCGCGCAACTGGCCTGGTCGGGCAATCATGTTCAGCAAATCGAATGGCTTGATGACGGGCGCTGGCACTGGCAGATGGGCGAATGGCTTGCCCCGGGCGAAGTGCGGCTTGGCAGTGGCGAGACAATCTCGACGCCCGAACTGCTGGCGACCTGCAGCGGGGAAGGGGCCAATGGCGTTGCCTGGGCATTCCACCGCGCAATCCGCAAGCACATCGGCTGGCCGGGTGGCCGGATGAAGCCGCGCCCGGTTCATCTCAACACATGGGAGGGTTTTTACTTCGATCATGATCTCGATGCGTTGAAGGAACTGGCCGATGCGGCAGCTGCAACCGGCGTAGAGCGCTTCGTGCTCGACGATGGCTGGTTCCACTGCCGGGATGACGATAGCAGCTCGCTGGGCGATTGGTGGCCAGATGCTGATAAATATCCTGATGGATTGGAGCCGCTCGCATCGCATGTTGTCGGGCTGGGTATGGAATTCGGGCTTTGGGTGGAGCCGGAAATGGTGAATCCCGAAAGCGAATTGTTCCGCGCCCATCCGGACTGGGCCTTGCAGATTGCAGGGCGGCCCCTGCTTGCGGCGCGCAACCAGCTTGTGCTCGACATGGGCAGGCAAGATGTGCGCGATTATCTGTTCGAGCAAATTTCGGTGCTCCTACGGTCACTTCCCATATCCTATCTGAAATGGGACCATAACCGCGATCTGGCGCATGCCGGAAACAGCCCGCGCTACCGTGAACAAGTGTTGGGGGCTTATGCCCTGTTCCAGCGCTTTCGGGAGGCTTTTCCCGATGTGGAGATAGAGGCCTGTGCAGGCGGTGGGGGACGTATCGATGCCGGAATTGCGGCACATACCCATCGTTTCTGGACCAGCGACAATATCGATGCTGTGTCACGTGTGTCGATCCAGCGGGGCTATCTGCAATTCATGCCACCCGAATTGATGGGTTCACATGTCGGCGCTTCGCCCGCGCACAGCACAGGGCGCAGCCAATCGATGCGGTTCCGGTCCGGCGTGGCACGGGCGGGGCATTACGGGATTGAACTCGATCTGAGGAAATTGGGCGAGAAGGATCTGGCGCGTCTATCGGCGGGCATAACCGCCTATAAGCAAAGTCGCGACCTCGTTCACAATGGCCGGTGCTGGCGCGGCGAGGGGGCCGATGGAATAAGCTGGCTGGCCTTTGGCGATCCCTCTGATCTGATGATCCAGATTATTCGGATCTCGCCGCAAACCTTGCGCTTTGCACCTCAACTGCGTCTCCCGATGCTTCTGGATGATCGCCTTTACACTATCGAAACAGAGCGGCAGCCGACTATCACCCAATATGGTGGCTGGCTGGCGAAATCAGGCCTGTCACTTCCGCCAATGAAAGGCGAGGATGTGCTGTGGGTGCATTTGAGTTTGGCCTGAAAATGAGCTTTTACAGCGAGGGCAGGCCGCGATTGTCCAAATCCCCGACATTCATCTTCGTCGGCTGTCCAGGGGCTTGCAACAGCCAGCAGGCGATCGCTCCAACCGCTATCGCGACACCATAAGGGATGCGCCGGTCGGTGCGTTTTTTTCCGTCTGCTCCCTTTGTGAACCTGCGGGTAAGCATGAACATAATTGCCAGAACGAGGCCAGCCATCCCGACATAAAACAGCAGAAAAGGCCCTTTCTGCAATGGGAACCATAAGGCGACGGCGGCATATAGTTTTGCATCCCCGCCGCCAAACCACTTCATCGCAAACAGCGCCATCCCGACAATCAAGGCAATGGCAAAATGCGCTGCGTGCCACCAACTGAATGCGGACAGGCCGACGATGGCGACATAACAGCCGTAAAGCGCCAGAAGCAGGGCGGGCATGAGATTGGGGATTTTGAACTGCTTCAGATCCGAATAGGCCGCACCAAGTAGCACGAAAGCGGCCGCTGCCAGAATGCCGTTTTCAATCATGGTGTTATTGTCCTATCCTCAGATATAATTTCGGGTCCTGCAGATTGTAAGGTTGCCCTGGCCCACAGCTCTTTGTCAAACCGCTCGCTCTGCAACAGTGCTTGAGCATAATAGGCGCGCGCGACTTCATGACGATCCGCTGCGCGGGCACCATCGCCCGCTTTTGCCAGAATGGCACTTTGTGTTTGGGGATCTTGCAAGGGTTCCAGCGGCGCGTCCAAACCGGCATTGGCGCGCATCATCGAAAGATTTGCTATTATGCCCGTATCATTGCCCATCGATACCGCCCGTTCCAGATCAGCCAGCGCGGCGCTTGTTTTGCCCGAATAGGCATAGGCCAGTGCCCGATTGTTCAAAAGCGATGGGTTGTCGGGTGCGACGGTCAATGCCTGATCAAATGCCTCCAATGCGGCGGTGGTTTCATTCTTTTGGATCAAAGCCAGGCCAAGAAGATTCCAGCGACCAG
>JAGNSY010000091.1 GCA_017987825.1 Sphingorhabdus sp.
TCGGTGGTAACGGGTTCGCTATTCAAAACAGTCATGCTTTCGAAATCGGGAGCGCTTCGATGATTACAAAGGCCTGCGCCCAAGGGTGATCATCGGTCAGCGTCAGATGAATGTGCGCCTCATAGCCATTTGGCACCATCGCGTCGAGCCGTGCCTTTGCGCCGCCGGTGAGCGCCAGTGTAGGGGCGCCCGACGGTGCATTGACCACGCCGATGTCCTTCATGAACACGCCGCGCTTGAACCCGGTGCCCACCGCCTTGCTGAAAGCCTCTTTGGCGGCAAAGCGCTTGGCATAGGTTCCAGCCTTGGTGAACGGTCGGCGGGCTGCCTTGGCGCGTTCGACCTCGGTAAAGACGCGATTTTCAAACCGTTCGCCAAAACGGTCGAGCGAATTCTGGATCCGCTCGATATTACATAGGTCGGAACCGAGGCCGATGATCACCGTGCTGCATCCATCAATTCGCGCATCTTGCGCACGGCATTTTCCAGCCCGTCGAATATCGCCTCGCCGATCAGATAATGGCCGATATTGAGTTCGGCGAGCTGCGGGATCGCGGCGATGGGCTGGACATTGTCATAGGTCAGGCCGTGGCCTGCATGCGGCTCGATGCCATTCTTTACCGCAAGCGCTGCGGCATCGGCGATGCGTTTGAGCTCGGCTTCGATCCCCGCTGCGTCGCCATCGAGCCAGAGATGCGCATAGCGCCCGGTGTGGAGCTCGACCACAGGGGCCCGCAATTGCATCGCCGCCTCGATCTGGCGGGGGTCGGGTTCGATGAACAAGCTGACCCGGATGCCCGCGTCGGACAAGCGCGTGACGATGGGGGCGAGGTGGTTATGCTGCCCCGCCGCATCAAGCCCGCCTTCGGTTGTGCGCTCCTCGCGCCGTTCGGGGACGATGCAGGCGGCGTGCGGCATATGCTTGAGCGCGATGTCGAGCATCTCCTCGGTCGCCGCCATTTCGAGGTTGAGCGGCAGGCTGGTTGCGGCCTGAATGCGCGCGATATCGCTGTCGCGAATATGCCGCCGGTCTTCGCGCAAATGCGCGGTGATGCCGTCGCCGCCGACTTGCGCGACGATCTCCGCCGCGCGCACCGGGTCGGGATGATCCCCGCCGCGCGCGTTACGGATGGTCGCGACATGGTCGATATTGACCCCGAGGCGCAGATGCCCTGCCACGTTCAGGCCTTCCGGCTTCCCGGCTTCACCGCTTCGGTCGCGGCCAGTTCGGGCGGGAGTTCGTCGGGCGCATAGGTCGGGAAGTTGAGTTCGATCAGCGGAAAGAAAGGCACGCCCAGGTCAACGGCACCTGCCGACCGGTCGATAATTGACGCGGCGGCAATCACTTCGCCGCCTGCATCTTCGATCGCCTTGATCGCTTCGCGCGATGAGAGGCCGGTGGTGACGACATCCTCTACCATCAACACTTTCTGGCCTTCGTTGAGGGCAAAGCCGCGCCGCAATCCAAAGACGCCTTCGGGGCGCTCGACGAACAGAGCGTCGACACCCAGCGCGCGACCCATTTCATGCCCAATAATAATGCCGCCCATCGCAGGCGAGACCACCACGTCGATCTGGCTGCGAATATCGCGGGGCAGTTTCTGTGCGATCGCCACCGCAACACGGCTGGCGCGTTCGGGGTTCATCAGCAATCGGGCGCATTGCAGATAGTAAGCGCTATGCCTGCCGGAAGAGAGCAGGAAATGGCCTTCGAGCAAGGCTTCGGCAGCGCGGAACTCTGAAAGAATTTCATCTTCGGTCATGATTTTGGAGAAGTCCTTGATGGGCGTGCAATCGGTGTTGCGCGATTTGCAATGCAATTAGGTGGATTCCCCGCACAAATAAATGCAAAAATTGGTATTGAGGCTGCTTGAGGCTTGTGCCAAGCGCGCCTATAAGCCGCGCCAAATCGCGGTTTTATAACTATGATTTCGAAGTTTCAGGCGGGGTCGCCGCATTCAGATTACGGGGCTAACGTAATGAATATTATGAAAAAGTTTGTTTTGGCATGCGGAATGATGCTGCTGCCTGCCATGGCATCGGCGCAGGCGGCGAATCCCGCTGCGGCACCAGTTGCGGCAGAGGCGAAACAGGTTGTTGCCCCCGTTCCGGCGGCTCCGACGGCTGCTCCGGCTGCTGAAAATGCGGCGGCAGCCCCGGTTGCGGCTGCCTCGATGGATGGTTCCCTCCCCGGCTACACCCCGATGAAGCCCGACTATGAAAACAGCGTCGGCATGCCCAAGGATCGCGGCGTCGATTTCCAGGAGCAGTTCAGCGCCAATGGCCATTATGCCAAGTGGATGAACAACTCGATCTTGCTGCCGCTGATCACGGTGATCTCGCTGTTCGTTCTCGGTCTGCTGCTGTGGGTGGTGGTCCGCTATCGCCGCGCAGCCAACCCGACGCCTTCGAAAACCACGCATAACACCTTCATCGAAATCGTCTGGACGCTGGTGCCTGTGCTGATCCTGCTCGGCATTGCCTATCCGTCGCTGACGCTGGTCGCCAAGCAATTCAAACCTGCTCCCGCCAATGCCGTGACCGTCAAAGTGACGGGCTACCAATGGTATTGGGGCTATACCTATCCCGATCATGGCGGCTTTGAAGTTGTCTCGAACATGTTGCAGGAACAATCGGCTGTGAAGCCGGGTGAACGTTTCCGCACCGACAATGACGGTCCGAAGTTGCTCGCCGCCGACAACCGCATGGTTGTGCCTGCTGGTGTTCCGATCCGCATCCAGACGACCGCGTCTGACGTGATCCACAGCTTTGCCGTACCCGCGATCTGGTTCAAGCTTGACGCTGTCCCCGGCCGCCTCAATGAAAAGGCTGTTACGATCGATAAACCGGGCGTCTATTTCGGCCAATGTTCGGAACTGTGCGGCGCGCGCCACGCCTATATGCCTATCGTGGTCGAAGCATTGCCGCCGGCAAAATTCGCGGCCTGGGTAAAGGCCAAGGGTGGCCAGATGCCGGGCGACAAGGCGGCTGAAGCCGCTTCCGCCGCCGCAGCGCCTGCCGCTGCCGCACCTGCTGCAACTGCACCTGCTGCCGCTCCGGCGCCGGCTGCCAAGTAATAAAGAGGTCGACCAAGATGACGACGATTGCTGCAAATCCCGCCGACCATCATGACCATGCGCATGATGCGGACCACAAGCCGGGCTTTTTCGCCCGCTGGTTCATGTCGACCAACCATAAGGATATCGGTACGCTCTACCTGATCTTCGCGATTACCGCAGGGATTATCGGTGGTGCGATTTCGGGCATGATGCGCCTAGAGCTTGCTGAACCCGGTATCCAGTATCTGAGTGGCTGGGCCTCGATGATGGCAGGCAAGGAAGCCTCGCTCGACGAAGCCTATCATATGTGGAACGTGCTGATCACCGCGCACGGCCTGATCATGGTGTTCTTCATGGTCATGCCCGCGATTATCGGTGGCTTCGGCAACTGGTTCGTGCCGCTGATGATCGGCGCGCCTGACATGGCCTTCCCGCGGATGAACAATATCAGCTTCTGGCTGACCGCGGTTGCCTTCATCATGTTGCTCGGATCGACCTTTGTGCCCGGTGGCACCGGCCTTGGTGCCGGCACGGGCTGGACGGTCTATGCGCCGCTTTCCACCTCGGGCTCGGTTGGCCCTGCGGTCGACATGGCGATCTTCTCGCTCCATCTGGCGGGCGCCGCTTCGATCTTGGGTGCCGTCAACTTCATCACCACCATCTTCAACATGCGCGCGCCGGGGATGACCATCCACAAGATGCCGCTGTTTGTCTGGTCGGTGCTGGTCACTGCATTCCTGCTGTTGCTCGCACTCCCCGTGCTGGCAGCCGCCATCACCATGCTGCTGGTTGACCGCAACTTCGGTGGCGCCTTCTTTGATGCCGCCGCTGGTGGTGACCCGATCCTGTACCAGCACCTCTTCTGGTTCTTCGGCCACCCCGAAGTGTACATCATGATCCTGCCGGGCTTTGGCATTGTCAGCCAGATCGTCGCAACCTTCAGCCGCAAGCCGGTCTTCGGTTATCTCGGCATGGCCTATGCGATGGTCGCGATCGGCGTGGTTGGTTTCGTCGTCTGGGCGCACCACATGTACACGATCGGTATGAGCGTCGAGATGAAGATGTACTTCACCGCGGCAACGATGGTGATCGCGGTGCCGACCGGCATCAAGATCTTCAGCTGGATCGCCACCATGTGGGGCGGCTCGCTGAGCTTCAAGACGCCGATGGTATGGGCATTGGGCTTCATCTTCATGTTCACCGTCGGTGGCGTGACCGGCGTTGTCCTCGCCAATGGCGGCGTCGACGACAATTTGCACGACACCTATTATGTTGTCGCGCACTTCCACTATGTGCTCTCGCTGGGTGCCGTCTTCGCGCTGTTTGCCGGTTTCTACTACTGGTTCGGCAAGATGTCTGGCCGCATGCTCAATGAGTTTCTCGGCCATCTGCACTTCTGGGTGTTCTTCATCGGTGTGAACCTGCTGTTCTTCCCGATGCACTTCCTGGGTCAGCAGGGCATGCCGCGTCGCTATCCCGACTATCCCGATGCCTTTGCGCATTGGAACCAGATCGCGTCGCTCGGCTATGCCATCATGGGCGTGGGCGTGATCATCTTCTTCATCAACGTCTTCTGGTCGCTCGTGGCTGGCCGCAAGGCGGAAGGCAATTATTGGGGTGAAGGTGCGACCACGCTCGAATGGACATTATCGAGCCCGCCGCCCTTCCACCAGTTCGAAACGCTTCCGGTCATCAAGTAAGACCGGAAACAAAGCCCCGCCCTCCGGCAGCGCCGCAGGGCGGGTTTTTGGAACAAAGACATGACGATTGCGACGAACAACATCAGTCTTCCGGCCGAGTGGCGGGATTTCTGGGCGCTGACCAAGCCCCGGGTGATGTCGCTTGTCGTCTTTACGGCGCTGTGCGGATTGCTGGCGGCACCGGGTGATATTCATCCCATCATCGCTTTCACGGCCATCCTCTGCATTGCCACCGGCGCCGGTGCATCAGGCGCGCTCAACCAATGGTATGAGGCGGAACTCGACGCCAAGATGAAACGCACCGCGGGTCGGCCTTTGCCTGATGGCCGGATGGAGCGCGAATCTGCGCTGCAGTTCGGCATCGGCCTCGCCGCCTTTTCGGTCGGCATCATGGGCGTTGCGGTCAACTGGCTATCGGCCGGGATCCTTGCGTTCTCGATTTTCTTCTATGCTGTCGTCTATACAATGTGGTTGAAGCCCAATACGCCGCAGAATATCGTCATCGGCGGCGCGGCAGGGGCCTTCCCGCCGGTGATCGGCTGGGCTGCAGTAACCGGCGATGTGACCTTGCTTCCCATTTTGATGTTCGCGCTGATCTTTTTCTGGACGCCACCGCATTTCTGGGCGCTCGCGCTGTTCATGAAGTCTGACTATGGCGCGGCGGGTATCCCGATGCTGCCCAATGTTGCGGGCCAGCGGGTGACCCGCAACCAGATCTTCGGTTACAGCTTTGTGCTGGCGGCGGTTGCGGTAGCGCCTTGGGCGCTGGGTATGACGGGCATGCTTTATGGTGCCACCGCCATCATCCTGAACCTGTTGTTCCTCGCCCTCGCCTTTGCCGTCTGGCGCAGCGAGACGACCGAGGCCGCAGAGATGAAGGCTGAAAAGCGCCTCTTCGCTTTCTCGATCCTCTATCTTTTCATCGCCTTTGCCGCACTCGCGCTAGACAGGATGCTGCTCCTATGAGCGAGCAGGAATTCGATATGGGCCCGCAAAAGGTCGGTGACCTCAGTCTTGAGGAAAGCCGCGCGGTGCGCGCCCGTCAAGCCGGGCGGTCTCGCGTGATGGCGGTGGTGCTTTTCGGGCTTTGCGCTCTGTTTTTCGCGATCACTATCGTCAAGGTAGGGGTGTGGGGATGACGGCGATGACGCAACCTCAGAAATCCAACCTTAAAACTGGCCTGCTCGCAGGCGGCCTCGCTGTGGCGATGGTCGGGATGGGTTTTGCGGCGGTGCCGCTCTATCGCATCTTCTGCCAGGTGACCGGTTTCGGCGGCACGACGATGCGGGTCAGCGAAGCGCAGGCAGCGACCATTCCAGTCAGCAGCCAGACCATCGTTGTCCGTTTCGATGCCAACCAGCGCGGCCTGCCCTGGGAGTTCAAGCCTGAACGCCCGACTGATACGGTCAGCATCGGCGCACGCGATATGTCGGTGTTCATCGCCGAAAATCTGTCGGACCAGCCGATCAAGGGCATGGCGACCTTTAACGTCAGCCCGGCACAGGCAGGCAAATATTTCAACAAGGTGCAGTGCTTCTGTTTTACAGAGCAGACCTTGCAGCCGAAACAGCGCGTGCGCATGCCCGTGCTCTATTATGTCGATCCGAAGATCATGACCGATCCGGATACCAAGGATATCGAAGAAATTACGCTCAGCTACACCTTCTACCCCGTGGACGACACGGGCAAGGGAAGCTAAGGGCGAGTAGACAACAGGTTAGGGAATAGGGAAGCAAGCCATGGCCGGTGCCAAGAACCACGATTATCATATTCTTCCGCCGAGCGTCACGCCGCTAATCGGCTCGTTCGCGGCACTCACCATGTTTTTCGGCATGGTGATGATGTTCCAGCCCAAGGTGCTGGGCAGCTATGGCAGCCTCGTCTTCGGCGCGGGTCTGATCGGCGTGCTCTACGCCTTCTGGACATGGTGGAGCGATGTGATCCGTGAGGCACATGCCGGCGATCATACGCCGGTGGTGCAGCTGCATCTGCGCTATGGCATGATCCTGTTCATTGCCTCGGAAGTGATGTTCTTCGTTGGCTGGTTCTGGGCCTGGTTCGATTATTCGCTCTTCCCCGTGCCACTGCAGGTCGAAATCGACCATGCGACCCACGCTTTTACCGTGACCAACCAGATTGGTCAGGAAGGTGCGGCGGCTCTGGCACAATGGCCGCCCAAGGGCATGCAGGTGTTCGACGCGTTCAGCCTGCCGCTGCTCAACACGCTGATCCTGCTCTGCTCGGGCACAACGGTTACCTGGGCGCACCACGCATTGATCAATGGCGACCGCAAGGGCCTGATCAACGGCCTATGGCTGACGATCATTCTCGGCGTGCTCTTCTCGTGCATTCAGGCCTATGAATATTCGATCGCGCCCTTCCCCTTTGCAGGACTGAACTATGGCTCGGCCTTCTTCATGGCGACAGGTTTCCACGGCTTCCACGTGATCGTCGGCACGATCTTCCTTATGGTCTGCCTCGCGCGTGCCTATAAGGGTCACTTCACGCCGAAACAGCATTTCGGCTTCGAAGCTGCTGCGTGGTACTGGCATTTCGTTGACGTTGTCTGGCTGTTCCTCTTTGTCGTCGTCTATGTCTGGGGCGGCTGGGGTGCACCGGTCCATTGATCGACATCGGCCGGTATCGGCGATGACGGACACACAAACACAAAAAGGGCAGCCCGGCTTGGTCGAGGCTGCCCTTTTGGGTCTCTGCCCCGAATGCGGCGCCAAGACGCTGTTTAGTGGCCCGGCGAAATTTGCCGAGCGCTGTGAGAAGTGCGGGCTTGATTATGCGGCCTTCAACGTTGGCGATGGCCCCGCGGCCTTTCTGACAATGGGGCTGGGCGCGATCATCATCATATTGGCTGTCATGCTTGAGCTGGCGGCGCATCCCCCTTTCTGGGTGCATGCGTTGATCTGGGTGCCGCTTACCTGCCTGCTGGTTGTCGTCTCGCTGCGCGTGTCGAAAGGCGCGTTGCTGATCGCGGAACATCGCAACCGTGCGGCGGAAGGGCAGATTGAAGACAAGGCGGACACAAAGTGAAGCTCAAACTTCCCCTGATCCCGACCATCGTGGTCGCGTTGGCAGTCGCAACGATGATCGCACTCGGTATCTGGCAGCTGCAACGCAAGGGCGAGAAAGAGGCGCTGATCGCGCTCTATGCCGCCAATGCCGGAAAACCGCCCATCACCTTTCCCGATATGGCACCCGTCCGTGATGCTGAGATGTTCCGCAAATCAACGCTCAACTGCCTTGAAGTCGTTAAATGGC
>JAGNSY010000007.1 GCA_017987825.1 Sphingorhabdus sp.
CCGGATTTGGCCTTGATGTTGCTGCTACCCTTTGCGGAAACGCCACCCTGCGGCGTGAACAACAGCCCATAGAAATGCGACAGATCATAGCTTCCTAGTCCGTCAGTGCTTCGCATCAAATCAAGTGCGGCAGCCGAATCCATACCATTGGGAGCTGCGAAGCGGATGACTTCGCTTCCCAGCGCGGGAAGTTGTGCCCGGTCGATCACGGTGAAGCCAGCGTTGACAGCAATTGCCATCGATTTTTCGTCCACGTCGATCCCGACAATTTCACCTCTGCGCACCGGGAAGCCCCTGTTGTCGAATTCGGGGCTCTCTTCGCTGGCGAGATCGCGCATCGATTCCGACGATCCGTGACTATCGTCAAGGGCATCTTCCGCCACCTTGGCGGCATCTTCAGCGGCGTCGGCTGCGTCCTTGGCCGCATCTTCAGCAGCCTTTGCAGCATCCTCAGCCGCGTCAGCCGCATCTTTTGCGGCTTGTTCTTCAGCATCGGCGGCGTCCTTTGCCGCCTGCTCCTGCGCGTCTGCTTCGGCCTTGCTGAGTTCGGTATTGGCTTTGATTTCCTGAATGCGGGTTTCTTCGGCCGATTTGATATCGTCGATCCGTGTGCGTTCGTCCGCACGCGCTGCATCTTCACTGGCGCGGGCACTATCGCGCGAAGCCCGTTCGGCTGCGCGAATTGACGCTTCCATTGCCTTGTCGGCGCGGTCTTCGCGGTCAAAGGCTTTAAGTTGAGCTGGGCCAACCACGAGGGCCACCGCGAGGATCGCGGTAAACTTAACCCTTGTTAGGGCATTGCTGGACAGGCTTATGGGCACTGGCGAAGTCTCGCGCTTACGGCTCAATTTTGCAATATGCTGTATCATGCAACAACAACGGCCAGCCTTGACAATTATTCCGCTGGTCCTGACAAATAAAATCCAGTCTATCCATGCAGATAGATTTTTAGGGAATCCCATGCGGAATAAATTCCGCTTCATGACGTTAGGGCCTCGAACAGAATGCACGCCGGCAGCGCAGAGATGGAAAGCGTCCGGGCGCGCATAGTGGCATTTCTGCCGCGCCTTCGCCGTTTCTGTACGGTGCTGACGCGGAGCGAAGACAGGGGCGATGATTTGATGCAGGCAACAGTCGAAAGGGCGCTGACGCGGATAGACCAGTGGCAATCAGGCAGCAGCCTGGAAAGCTGGATGTTCCGGATTGCGCAAAATATCCACATAGACGAAGTTCGGGCACAAGGTCGTCGCGGCATCACGATTGATATCGACGAGGCGGTCTCGCTGGCTGGCGATGATGGAAGGGCCGTGGTCGAAGGGCGTTCGGACCTCAATCAGGCGAGGGCCGCGATGGCGGCCTTGCCTGACGAGCAGCGCGTATTGATGGCGCTCGTCGTGCTTGACGGGCGATCGTACAAGGAAGCAGCGGAAATTCTGGACATACCAATCGGAACGGTGATGAGCCGCATAGCAAGGGCGCGCCAGTCGGTTGATCGTGCGTTGCATGGCGAAGGGCAGGGCAATGACTGACAGGTACGAAACCATAGCGGCCTATCTGGACGGCAGCCTGACAGGTGAAGTCCGTTTGCGTTTCGAGGCCGAAATGCAGGCGGATGAAACGCTCGTAGCCGAGGTGAACCAGTGGCAAGCCAATGACGCGATGTTGCGTGCCGCGTTCCCGATTGCCGAAGGTGGCATCGACGCTACCATGCTCGACCGTCTCGGATTGGCCGAACCCAAAACGCCTCCCATCGCCGCCAACGACAATCGCTGGTCGTGGGGACGCATAGGCCTTGCGGGTGGCGCGCTGGCGGCATCGCTTGCTGTTGCGATGCTGCTGCTCAAGCCTGCTGCGAAGGGCCCGGCGGATGACCAGCAATTCCAGATCGCGATGGAGAAACTCCCATCGGGGCAGAGCGCAATATTGTCTGATGGCGCGTCGGTTCGCCCCATCCTCACTTTTCGCGCCGGCGATGGCCGCTATTGCCGTGAGTTTGCCATAGAAAGGGTTGGCGGAGGTATAACCTGCCGATTGGATGGCCAATGGTCCATCGAGGCTGAATCGGCGCGCGGTGCCGACACAGGCGATACTGACCAAATACGCACAGCTGCCGGCAGCGATCCCGCTCCGCTTGATGTCGCAATGGAAAAACTAGGTGCTTCGGATCCGTTCAATGGTAAAAAAGAAAAAGACATTATTTCATTGGGATGGAGAGAATAGGCAGTTTTTTCTTCGCATAGCGGAATAAAACTGTCGCGCTTCCGTTGTGGAATGACCGGCACCCCCCGCCGGGTCCATTCGGGAGAAACAAAATGACTATAATCTGGAAACTGGGCGTCGCAACTGTCGCCATCTGTGCCGCAACCTTGACTGCCGGAAGTGCTATGGCACGCCGCGGTGCCGACGATCCGGCAGGCCATGTCCGCCAGTGCCGCGGCTGCGACGATGCGCCGGGCGATGTTCGTCAGGGCCGTGGTGCCGACGATCCGGTCGGTCATGTCCGTCAGGGTCGTGGGGCAGACGACCCTGTCGATCATGACATCAACGATGACAATGGCGGTGATCGCGGTGGTCGCGGAGCCGATGATCCGGCAGGCGACGACCGCCGGGGTCGCGGAACCGACGATGGCCCGAACCATGACATCAACGACGATAATGGCGGTGATCGCGGTGGTCGTGGCCGTGGCGCCGACGATGTACCGGGTTCTGACAATGTTGCAATGGATGACAATCGCGGACGCGGAAGAGGTCGCGGGCGCGGCGGTGACGACGCTCCGGGTGATGACCGTGGCGGTCGCGGCGCCGACGATCTGGGCTAACCGGGTCGCTGGCGGTTCCGGGGAGGTCGCTCCTTCCCGGAACCGAATGCCTTATTATGTTGACGCGCGGCTCCGAAAAAGAAAGTCTGTGCCGCCAAGTTCCGGGGAAACATCATGAAATTCCATTCCAAGACATTCACGGCCGCCTGTGCATTGCTGGTGTGTGTTGCCAGTCAGCCAGCATTTGCGCAGAACCAAAGCTCATCGAACACCACAACAAGTGCCGACGACAAAGGTGTTCTGCGCTTTTCGACGGGCATCAACTATTCCAAAGGCGACTATGGCGAACTCACCGATACCAAGGTGGTGTCAGCACCTGTTAGCCTGAAATATAGCAAAGACAATTTCAGCATCCGCGTGTCGGTGCCCTATGTGCGCATCGATGGCCCGGGTTCGCTGATCCAGACGCCGGAAGGTCGCGATAGCGGCTCGGGCAGTGGTGGACGGACGGACAATAGCGGACCGGGAAGTGCCAATTCGGGTTCAGGCTCTGGCGGTTCGGGTGAAGTCGAGGTTGACAACAGCGGCGGTGCTCCCGTTAGTTCAAGGCGCAGCGGATTTGGCGATGTCGTCATCGCGTCGACCTATTCATTCGACCTTGGCAATGATTTTTACATCGATGCGACCGGCAAGGTGAAAATTCCCACTGCGTCGAAAGCAAAGCGGCTCGGCACCGGCAAGGTCGATGTTACGGCTGCGCTCGATTTCGTCAAAGAATTCGGGCCTACGACGCTCTATGTCCACGGTCGCCGCATATTTGCAGGCAATTCGACCACAGTTCCACTGCGCGATACCTGGGGTGCAGGCGCCGGAGCCAGCGTCCGCGCGGGCAATGGCGTGACGGTGGGCGCAGACTATGATTGGCAACAATCGTCGATCGTCGGCAATCAAGCATCGAGTGAAGTCACTGGTTGGGCAAGCTTCCGCATTGCCAAGGGCTTCAACATGTCGGTCTTCGGCAGCACGGGATTGAACAGCAACAGTACAGACTTCGCTGGCGGATTATCGCTGAGCATTCGGCTCAACTGAATGACATGAAATTTGGTTAGGGGACCGGCCCTTCGGGTCGCATCGAGGCTGATCCCCCACCGCGCGACCGGGCAACGGTGCCCCCCGCCCGGTCGCGCATCCAAACGCTTTACCGCACGATACACACGCAACACCGGCCTATAAACGCACCTTGACACTCGTTCATCTGACAGCAAGGTCGCCTTCAACAGGCTTTTAGCAAGGGCATTTGGAAGGAGTATATAATGCGTGTCGCAACAAAAAGGGCGGGTGGATTGACCCTGCTCGCAATGCTTACGGTTCCCATCTCGGGCAGCCTTTATGCACAACAACAGAGCTATGATCCCATCATAGTGGAGGGCAGTTTGCCCGATCCAAGCACGATGGCCAAAGGGCCCGATATTAAGGGCGTAATTGTCGGGCGTACGGGCGAGAAGCTGAAGGTCAAGACAGAGGATGGAAACAGCACAATCATTGCGATTACCGAAGCCACCAAAGTCAAAACAAGTTCCGGACTGTTCGGAGGGCGCAGCAAATTGGGCAATGACGCGTTGCTCAACGGACTACCGGTAACCGTCAAAACGCTGCAGTGGGAAGGCGGGCTGGTCGCCAGTCAGGTTAGCTTCCGGAAAGGCGACTTCAAAACCGCCAATATGATCCGCAACGGGACCGAACAGCAATTTGCCGAGCAAACCGCCGCAACCGAAGCCTTGCGTGGGCGGATGGGTGATATCGACAAATATAATATCAAAGGCACAACCAACGTCTATTTCGACACAGGCCGGTGGCAGCTATCTTCGCAGGCCAAGTCCGAGCTCTGTTCCGCAGCGTCCGAGGCTGAGGCGACGGACAATGCTTTGATGCTGGTTGTTGGCTATACGGATTCGGTCGGCAGCGAGGACTATAACCAGACGTTGAGCGAAAAGCGTGCCAGCAGCGTGATCAACTATCTGCAGCAAGCGTGTCGCTGGAAACCCTATCGCATGCTGACGCCAACCGGGATGGCTGAGTCCGATCCGCTGGCGAGCAATGACACCGAGGAAGGTAAGGCGCAAAACCGCCGCGTTTCGGTGAATATCCTCGTCAGCAAGAGCGTCGACGGACTGTAAAATCTGCAGGGTGGGCTCGTGCCCACCCTGAGATGCAGGATTGAACGCAAGTTCAGGCGGACATTGCGCCAAATCAATTGGCGCGCCGGTCAAGCGGTGCTAGAGGCGCGGGCGAGTCATATCATATGCACCGCTTTGCAAATCCCGCCCGCTTCCTCGGCATTGCCAAACCGCTGACGCCATTGCTTTTGTGGCCCGGCCTGCTGCTCGCGTTCGGCGCGTGCTGGTGGGGGCTGACGCAGGTTCCGGCAGAACGGTTGCAGGGCGATTCCGTCAAAATCATGTTTGTTCATGTGCCGGTCGCGTGGCTCGGCATGGGCGGCTGGACTGGGATTGCGATTGCCAGCATCGTGCAACTGGTGTGGAAGCACCCGCTCGCCGGGGTTTCCGCACGCGCGATTGCGATGCCAGGCGCGATGTTTGCTGCACTCTGCTTAGTTACCGGTTCGATTTGGGGGCGCCCGGCATGGGGTGCCTGGTGGGTGTGGGACGGTCGTCTGACCTCGATGCTGATCCTGTTTTTCCTCTATCTCGGCTATATCGCGCTTGCCAATGCGTCGAGCGAGAAGGGCAGCGTCAGTCGCACGGCGGCAGTGTTCGGTATTATCGGCGCGGTCAACATCCCGATCATCAACCGTTCGGTCGTCTGGTGGGAAAGCCAGCACCAGAAAGCAAGCATCACGCTGGGCGGATCTTCAATCGATGCCGCATATCTTTGGCCGTTGTTCGCCAGTGCGCTTGGCTTTACCCTGATCTTCGGTGCAGTGGTGTTGATGCGGATGCGCGCGCAGCTCGCCGAAATACGCATAGAGGCGCGGATGCGCCGCATGGCGGAGGATTGATCGGGTGAACCACACGCCCTTCATCATCGCTGCCTTTCTGGTCACCGCGCTTGGCACGCTGGCGCTTGTTGCGCATAGCTGGATAGCGATGCGGAAATCCGAAGCGCTATCCGACGATTTGAAGAGCGGGAAATGAAGCCCAAGCACCAACGCCTTGTCCTTGTTTTAGTTGCGTTGGTCGCGCTGATCGGCGCGGGATTGCTGGCGGCTTCTGCGCTGCGGGAGGAAGCGAGCTATTTCTATACCCCAGCGACACTGTCCAAAGCCAAGGTCGAGGAGGGCAAGGCCATCCGGCTCGGCGGGATGGTGCAGCGAGGTTCGATCAAGCGTGATGCTGACGGTGTTACCGTGCGCTTCATAGTGCAAGATCGCGACGCGACGCAGCAGGTGGTCTATCGAGACATCGTTCCGGATCTTTTTGTCGAGGGCTCAGGCGTGGTTGCCGATGGCCGACTGGACAAAGACGGCATTTTTGTTGCGGACAAGTTGCTCGCCAAGCATGATGAAAATTACGTGCCGCGCGAGTTGAAAGACATCGATATGTCGACCGCCGAGCACAGCAAGGACAGCCTCGCCGAATGATTGCCGAATTTGGTCTTGCAGCTCTCTGGCTGGCGGCGGCGTTTGCGCTGTTGCAGGCCTTTGCAGGCATTGGACACTGGCGTGGCTTCTCTCCCGCGCTGGCTTCGCTGACGCGTCCGGTGGCGGTGGTGCAGGGGGTCCTGTGCCTGATTGCCTTTGGCTGCTTGATTTGGTTGTTTGCCGTCACCGATTTGTCGGTGCTGCTGGTTGCCTCGAACAGCCACATCGACAAGCCAATGATCTTCAAACTGGCGGGAAGCTGGGGCAATCATGAAGGCTCTATGCTTTTGTGGGTGACTGTGCTGTCGCTTGCAGGGGCGGCGATTGCGCTGTTTGAAAAGCGGCTTGACCAGCAGACTCTGGGCGCAGCGCTGTTTGCGCAGTCGCTACTAGGGCTGGGCTTCTTCGCTTTCCTTCTATTCTCGTCCAATCCGTTCGAGAGGCTTGATCCAGCGCCGCCGACCGGGGCAGGGCTCAACCCGCTATTGCAGGATATCGGTCTCGCCTTCCATCCGCCGACGCTCTACATTGGCTATGTCGGGCTTTCGGTGGCGTTCTCCTTTGCGGTGGCCGCCTTGTTGACCGGTAAGGTTGGACCGACTTTCGCCCGCGCCATGCGGCCCTGGGTGCTTCTGGCTTGGATTTTCCTGACGATCGGGATCACCGCTGGCAGCTATTGGGCCTATTATGAACTCGGCTGGGGCGGCTGGTGGTTTTGGGACCCAGTCGAAAATGCTTCGCTGATGCCCTGGCTTGCGGCAACCGCCTTGCTGCACTCGGTCGCGGTGCTAGCAACACGCGATGCATTACGGGCGTGGACGATCATGCTGGCGTTGGTGGCCTTTGCGATGGCGATGGCGGGGACTTTCTTAGTTCGATCAGGCATATTGACCAGCGTGCATGCCTTTGCGGTCGATCCTGAGCGCGGTGCGTTTATCCTGGGTCTGCTGGCGATCTATGTCGGCGGAGCCTTTACCCTGTTCGGTCTTCGTATCGGTGTGGTGCGCGAGGGCACGACTTTTGCCCTGATGAGCCGTGAGGGGGCGATTGTCGGCAACAATATCTTCCTGTCGGTGATCCTCGCGATCGTTCTGGTCGGCACGCTTTGGCCGTTGGCGGCAGAGGCGATGGGGGACAAGATTTCGGTCGGCCCGCCTTATTTCAACCGGACTACTGTGCCGATAGGCCTGTTGCTTATGCTGTTGCTGATTGTCGGGCCTTTGCTGCGCTGGCGCGGTGACTTGCTGTCGCGACACAAGGCTCTCTGGGTGCCGATTGGTGTATTCGTGCTTCTGTTCGCCGCTCTCATCATGACTCAGGCACAGGCGGGTGTCTGGCCGATCCTTTCGCTGTCCCTTGCTGTGGCCACCGCATTAGGTGCGATACTTCCGCTAATCGGGCGCAACCTGCTCCGCACTCCGCTTTCGGTCTGGGGCATGGCGCTGGCGCATTTTGGCTTTGCGGTGAGTGTGGCCGGAATGGCTGCAGAGTCTGGGTGGAAGAGCGAGAAGCTCGCCGCAATGCGGGTGGGCGATAGCGTGGTGGTTTCAGGCTGGACAGTCAAGCTCGCCGATGTGCGTCCGGTAGTCGGCGACAATTGGGTCGCGCTGGAAGGGCTGGTTCAGGTTCGTCGCGGCAAGGATGCTGCCGACATGATTCCACAGTCACGCCAATTTTCGAGTCCCAAGCAGCAGACTAGCGAAGCCGCCTTGCTGACCCGTTGGGATGGCCAGCTGTACGCAGTTATTGCTGCACCTGCCGCGGGCGATACGTCTGACAGATGGCAGGTTCGCCTCTGGTGGAAGCCGTTTGTGACGCTGATCTGGTTTGGTGGCCTGCTGATTGCATTGGGCGGAGCGCTTGCACTCATCGGACGAATCGGCTTGTTCCGTCGCAAACGCGCGCGCGGCAATCCCTGGAGCGACGCATGAAAAAGAGCTGGCTGATCTGGGCGCCGCTCGCGCTGTTCGCCTTTCTGGGCGGAATATTCCTCTATGGCCTTGTCGAGCCCAAGGACGAATATGTCCGCTCGAAACTGGTCGGCCAGCCATTGCCCGAATTCTCGCTGCCTGCGGCAACTGACGGTGTGCAGGGGCTCTCGAACAAAGACTTTGCCGACGGCAAGCCGCGCATGCTCAACATCTTTGCCAGCTGGTGCCTGCCGTGCAAGGCCGAGGCACCCTTCCTTGAGCAGATCAAGGAGGCCGGGGTCGAGATTCACGCGATCGCGATCAAGGACACACCCGAGGATGTTGCCGGCTTTCTGGCCGAACATGGCAACCCCTTTGTCCGCATCGGGGCCGATATGGATATGCTGATCCAGCTCAAGCTGGGTTCGTCCGGTGTGCCCGAAACCTATCTGATCGATGGCAAGGGGCGTATCATTCACCAGCACATCGGCGATATCCGCGCCGAGCATGTCGCCCCTTTGCTCGAAAAGCTGAAGGAAGCGGAGTGAGGCGGGTGTTGCTGCCTTTTGCGCTGGCGCTTTCTGCGGTTTCGCTGGCCGCACAGGAAGGCGCGCCGCCACCGCTTGCCAACCAACAGCTTGCCCATCCTGCGCAAGAGGCTCGCGCGCTTGAGCTGATGCAGCGGTTGCGCTGCATCCAGTGTCAGGGCCAGTCGATCCATGATAGCGATGCCCCAATCGCCGCAGCTATGCGTCATGAAGTACGTGAACGCATCAAGGCTGGGCAAAGCGAAGTCGAAATCGAAAGCTGGCTCATCGAACGCTATGGTGACTGGATCAGCTTTGCTCCGCCCGCCAGCGGGGGAGGGCTCGTTCTGTGGCTGCTGCCCGTGCTGCTTTTGGGCGGCGCCGGGTTCGTCGCGCGTGGCCGATTTGCGAAAGGCAAGGCATGAGCGGCTGGGTGATCATGACAGGGATGGGCCTTGCATCGGCGCTAGTGATCCTTGCCTTTGTAAAAGGTCGTCGGCAATTGTGGCAGCCTGTGCTTGCCACGGTCATCCTCGCCATGGCGGGCTACGCCTGGCAGGGGCGCCCGGCACTACCCGCGGCTCCCGCCAAGCCGATAGCGGCAGAGCGGGGTGCGGCTGAAGCGCTGATCAAGATGCGCAGCGATATGGACCAGAATTACGGCGTCGCAAAAATGTGGCTGGTGACTGCGGATGGTTTCGCGCGTGACGGCAGCTATGCGGCGGCATCGGGATATATTCAGGCCGGGCTGCGTCAGCATCCAGAGAATGCTGACCTATGGTCGGCGCTCGGTCTGGTGTTGATGTTAGCATCTGATGGGGAGTTGACGCCGCCGGCAAAACTTGCCTTCGACAAGGCGCGCGCATTGGCCCCGAACCTGCCTGCCCCCGATTATTTTGAGGGGCTTGCAGCACTTTTTGATCGCAAACCCGACCAGACAATTGCCAAATGGAAGCAGGTTCTGGATCGCGCGTCGCCTAAGGCAAAATGGCGTCCAGCGGTTGAGTCGCAGCTTGCCGGGCTTGAATCACTACTCGCTGGTGCGGCGCCATCTGCTTCTCCAAAAGAAAATCAATGAAAAACATATATTTAATCAGATCGAATTTACAACGATAGTGCGTTGTTTGGGCTATGATGGCGTGCTATCGGCGCGCGCTGCGCTCCGATAAGGTGCAAGGAAGCCGAACATCTCGCCTTTGGGGGGCGCATGGCAAATAGCGAAACCGAGATTTCCGAAAATCAGCAGGATCATGCAGGGCACGGCCATAAGAAGGCCTCGCTTCTCACGCTATGTGTTGGCACAGTCGGCGTCGTCTTTGGCGACATCGGCACCAGCCCGATCTATGCATTTCGCGAAACCTTTGCCGGCCACCATCCGATCGAGCCCGATCCGATGCACATCATGGGTGTGCTAAGCCTTGTCTTCTGGTCGATGATGCTGGTGGTTACCTTCAAATATGTCTTCACCATCATGAAAGCCGATAACAAGGGGGAGGGCGGAAGCCTCGCCTTGCTCGCGCTGATCAGCCGCAAGACGCAGGGAGAAAAGTGGACCGCGCCGATCATCATGCTCGGCGTGTTTGCAACGGCGCTGTTTTACGGCGATTCGATGATTACTCCGGCCATGTCGGTGCTATCGGCGACGGAGGGTCTCAACTATGTCCATCCTGGTTTCAAGGGGTGGGTGATCCCTATCGCTCTTGCCATCTTGGTCGGCCTGTTTGCGATACAAGCGCGTGGAACGGCGAAGGTCGGCGCGCTCTTCGGGCCGATCATGGTGCTGTATTTCCTGACGCTGTCTGGCCTTGGGCTCATGTATCTGGTCGAAATGCCTGAGATTGTGCTGCACACGCTCAACCCGTGGAACGCAATCAACTTCTTCTATGTAGACGGCTTTCGCGCCTTTGTGTCGCTCGGCGCAGTCGTGCTCGCGGTGACCGGTGCCGAGGCGCTCTATGCCGATATGGGGCATTTCGGGCGGCGGCCGATCAAATTTTCTTGGCTGTGGTTCGTGCTGCCGGCGCTGATGCTCAACTATATGGGGCAGGGCGCGATGATCCTGTCGATGAGCCCGGCTGAGGCGCAGGCAGCGATCAAGGATCCCTTCTTCCTGATGCTACCCGACGCGCTCAGGCTGCCGATTGTGTTCCTCGTTATCCTTGCGACCATCATCGCCAGTCAGGCAGTGATTTCGGGCGCTTTCTCGCTTACCCAGCAGGCGATCCAGCTCGGCTTCATGCCGCGCCTGCGCATCTTGCACACCAGCGAGAGCGAAGCAGGGCAAATCTACATTCCGGCGATCAATTGGGGCCTGATGATCATGGTGATCGTTCTCGTGCTCTTCTTCCGCTCGTCGAGCAATCTGGCGGCGGCCTATGGTATTGCGGTGACGGGCGCGATGTTCATCGACACCTGCCTGATCTCGGTCGTGCTGCTGACGCTATGGCAATGGCCGAAGTGGAAGGCGCTGCCGATCTTAGCGGTCTTCTTCATCGTCGACATCGCCTATCTGGGCGCCAACCTG
This sequence comes from Sphingorhabdus sp., assembly GCA_017987825.1. GTDB lineage: Bacteria > Pseudomonadota > Alphaproteobacteria > Sphingomonadales > Sphingomonadaceae > Sphingorhabdus_B. The sequence goes on from JAGNSY010000007.1 coordinate 11,322, forward strand.
CTCAAGGTGCCACAGGGCGGCTATTTCCCGCTGCTGATCGGTTTGGTTATCTTCACACTGTTGACTACCTGGTCGCGTGGGCGTGCACTGATGCGCGAACGCATGGCCGAAAGTACGATGCCAATGGAAATCTTCATCAAGTCGGCAAGCGGCAGTGCGCAGCGGGTGCCGGGCACGGCAATCTTCATGGCTTCGACCAGTGCAGGGGTGCCCTCCGCGTTGCTGCACAATATCAAGCATAACCGCATTCTGCACGAACGCGTAATCATCCTTACCGTCGATATTGCGGAAATGCCCTTTGTTGACGAAAGCAAGCGGGCGACCTGCAAGACATTGGGTGAGGGGTTCTACCGAGTCATTCTGCGCTATGGTTTCCTTGAGGAAACCGATGTGCCTGCGGCGCTCGCCAAGGTCGATCTGTGTGGCCCGCCGTTCGACATGATGCAAACCAGCTTCTTCCTGTCGCGGCAGACGCTGATCGCTTCCAAGGTGCCCGGAATGGCGATCTGGCGCGAGAAAGTATTTGCATGGATGTTACGCAACGCCGCCAATGCGATGGAGTTTTTCAAACTGCCGTCGAACCGTGTGGTCGAACTGGGCAGTCAGGTAGAAATCTAGTCCAAATCGGAGGGTTATTTGAAAGCAGGTTGCCTCATTCCGAAAACTAAACTAGAACAAATAAAGAACTAGGGAATCTAGAGCTTTGGAAACAAGTCCGCCTCTCCTGCTTTTGTTTGATGCTTCGCAGTCCGAAGTGCGCAGCAAGTTTGACGCACTTGTTGCTCGTGACTGCAATATGTCGGTTGACCCGCTCGGGCAGGCTGAAAAATCGAAAACGACAATCCTTTTCGATGGCCTTACTTTTCTGGGCGACTGGAGTGTCGGTCAGCCGAATGTGGCCAGTTCGAAAAAGATTTTCTCGACGATCGGCGAAGAAATGGTCCACAGTGCAATGGGGCTCGCGCTTCATCCGCACATTGGTCTAGGTCTCAGGATTCCGGAAATAGCAAAGGCATTTCTGTCGCTGGGCGCATCTCTCGCTAGGCAACTGGGTGCGACCTGCGTGTTTTGGCGGCCAGCTGCCCTGCAGACCGGCCCTGACTATTTTGTCGAAGTAGTCGATTCTTACCTGTCGGGTGGCGTGTTTCCGGTTTTGCCAATCGTCGATTTTGAATTCGATGATGAAGAGAGGGTATTGAGGTCGAACGGTCTGGACCTCTTCTGCGGGCAGGAATTCGAGATCCAGTCGGATCAAATGGAACGTCCGGAAATTATCCGCCGGGCAATTCGCCTCGCGCACGATCTGGCCACAAATGGCGCGGTTGAGGATGAACAAGATGTGCCCGATATCGACCCGGATAATGTCATTCATCTGACCCCGAACAACAGCGGGAATTTGCTGATATGCCGGATTAAATCCAATGCGGAGCAAATTGTAACGCTTGGTTGATTGCTTTCCGCGCCGTCTCCAATAGCTTGGGGCAGCAACAGGAGGGTAATCGGGCATGCTATCATTTCGTGAAGTGAAGAAACGCGTCAAAATCCCGGGCTTTCACTGTCACCACATCATACCGCTCGAAATCATCGACAAGGCCGCTTTCCGTCCCCTGTTTCGCACGATGCGCGAATTGGGGTTCGACTTTGACGATTTCCACCAAAATGGCATGTACCTTCCCTGCACAGAAGCTAATGCTGCAGCGTTTCGCCTTCCATTGCACAGAGGGCCGCATCCGGTTTACAATCAGCTTGTCTGCGAGCGCATTGCGGCTTTTGACAGACAGCGTCGCGATAGCCAGCTGTTCGAAATGCAGCAGTTGCAAAGCGGATTGAAGGCCGCGCTCCGCAGAAATGAACTTCCATTGCGCAAGGGCAGTCGCAATCCATTCACCTCGGACGCCGATTTCGAATGCATGGAAATCGCTGCCTACCGCCTTTGGAACCTGCTGCCTTCGCATTGACGCGCCTTCTGTTGCGCTTTTTTCTGGACGTTTGAAATTTTGTGTGAAAAAGCGCGGGCATCATGAAAGCTCGTTCGCTCTCGCTTCTTCTTCGACTTACGTGCCCTTAGGCGCGTGATAGCCTCCGGCTGCGTCCGGAGCCGCCCTGCCTAAGGGTTACAACGAAAACCAGATCCGGAACATGAGGTGCCAAGGCGCGCCCGAACCATTGAGAAGTAAGATGCTGAACGATCCATCCCGCAAATACCGCGCGTTCCCGCAGGTCGACTTACCCGACCGCCAGTGGCCCAGCCGCACTATCGATAGGGCTCCCCGCTGGCTCTCCACCGACCTTCGCGATGGTAATCAGGCACTGATCGATCCGATGGGTGCGGAGAAGAAGAACCGCTTTTTCGACTTGCTGGTCAAGGTAGGAATCAAGGAGATCGAGGTTGGTTTTCCGTCATCGGGTGCCACCGATTTCGATTTCATCCGTGAACTGGTCGATGGCGGACGCATTCCTGACGACGTTGCGATCCAGAGCCTGACGCAGTCGCGCCGCGACCTGATCGAAAAGACGTTTGAGGCGATGGCGGGTGCAAAGACTGCCATTGTCCATCTGTACAACGCGGTGTCGCCCGCTTGGCGCAATATAGTGTTCAATCTCGATAAGCCGGGTGTGAAGGCGATTGCCATCGAGGGTGCCAACATCCTTGCGGAACAGGCGGCGAAATATCCGCAGACCGATTGGCATTTCGAATATTCGCCAGAAACCTTCTCAACCGCCGAACTGGATTTCAGCCTCGAGGTTTGCTCGGCTGTCATGGATATCTTGAAGCCGACGGCAGACAAACCGATCATCTTCAATCTGCCAGCGACGGTCGAGGCGGCGATGCCAAACATCTATGCTGACCAGATCGAATATTTCGGCCGCAACATTCCGAACCGCGATGCTGTAGTTATCAGCCTGCATACGCATAACGACCGCGGAACGGGTATCGCGGCCACAGAACTCGGCCTGCTGGCGGGCGGAGATCGCGTCGAAGGCTGTCTGTTTGGCAATGGCGAACGCACCGGCAATGTCGATTTGGTCACCGTTGCGCTCAACATGTACACCCAAGGGTTGCACCCCGGTCTCGACTTCTCGGATATCGACGAGGTCATACAGACCGTTGAATATTGCAACCAGTTGCCCGTCCACCCGCGCCACCCCTATGCCGGCGAGCTGGTGTTTACCGCTTTTTCGGGCAGCCATCAGGATGCGATCAAAAAGGGATTTGCGCATCAGGCGAAGCGCAACGACGAGATTTGGGAAGTGCCCTATTTGCCCATCGATCCTGCTGATCTTGGCCGCAGCTATGAAGCGGTTATCCGCGTCAACTCGCAAAGCGGAAAGGGCGGTGTCGCCTGGGTGCTTGAGCAGGACTATGGCCTGAAGCTGCCCAAGAAGATGCAGGCCGATTTTTCGCGTACCGTGCAGGAGCTTTCCGATACTACGGGTCGCGAATTGACTTCGGCTGACATCTGGGGTGCTTTTCAGGATCGCTATTTCATCACCAAATCGGGGCGCTTCGAACTGTTTGACTATGCCGAAAACCATTCGGGGACAGACCGGATTTTCGTCGGCAAACTGAAAGTTGATGGCGAGTTTCGTAGCCTTTCCGGTCGCGGCAACGGCCTGATGTCGAGCGTGATCGCGGCGCTTGCCGACCATGGCGGGCCGGAAATGGATATTGTCGACTATAGCGAGCATGCCATTGGTCATGGTGCTGGAGCGCAGGCCGCTGCCTATGTCGAATGCCGTACTGCAGATGGCCGCAGCCTGTTTGGTGTCGGGATCGACACCGATGTCGCTACGGCAACCGTGCGTGCGCTGTTGAGTGCTGCAAACGGCATTTGACAAGGGCAGGGCGTTGCGCTCTTTACGGCTTAACCAAGTGATTAAGCCTTAGGAGCCACTGATGTCTTTGCCTGCCATTTTTGACAAACTTCGCCTGCCGGTCATCGGTTCCCCGCTGTTCATCGTATCGGGGCCAGAGCTGGTGATCGCGCAGTGCAAGGCGGGCGTTGTCGGCAGCTTCCCGGCGCTGAACGCGCGCCCGGCAAGCCAGCTCGACGAATGGCTGCACCAGATCACCGAAGAACTGGCCGCGCATAACCGCGACAATCCACATCAACCCGCAGCCCCCTATGCGGTCAACCAGATCGTCCACCGCTCGAACAACCGGTTGGAAGAGGATATTTCGATCTGCGCCAAATGGCAGGTGCCGGTGACGATCACTTCGCTCGGTGCGCGTGAAGACCTGAACCAGGCGGTACACGCTTGGGGTGGAATCACGTTGCACGACGTGATCGACGATCGCTTCGCGCACAAGGCGATCGAAAAGGGTGCCGATGGCCTCATCCCCGTGGCAGCAGGTGCCGGGGGGCATGCGGGCACGACCTCGCCCTTTGCACTGATGCAGGAAATCCGTGAATGGTTCGATGGGCCGGTCGCGCTCTCGGGTTCGATCGCACATGGCCAGTCGATCCTTGCAGCACAGGCGATGGGTGCGGACTTTGCCTATATCGGCAGCGCCTTCATCGCGACCAAAGAAGCCAATGCGGTTCAGGGCTATAAGGAAAATATCGTCGAGGCGAAGGCCAGCGACATTGTCTATTCCAGCCTGTTCACCGGTGTACACGGCAACTATCTGCGCCAGTCCATCGTAAAGGCGGGGATGAACCCGGATAATTTGCCCGAAGGTGACATCAGCACAATGAACTTCGGTTCGGGCGGCAATACCGAGGCGAAGGCGTGGAAGGATATCTGGGGTTCAGGCCAGGGTATCGGTGCAGTCAAAGAAGTGCAGTCGGTCGCCGACATGGTCGGCAGGCTCGAAGCAGAATATCGTGCCGCCAAAGCGCGGCTTGATGGAGCCTATCGCAAAGGCTGGTGATGCTGAAAATCGTCGAATATCGTGATGAACTGGCGCCGCTGTTTCACGACATCAATGCAGAGTGGATCAGCACTATGTTCGAGATGGAGGAGGTGGATCGCCACGTCCTCGAGCATCCCCGCGCAACCATCATCGACAACGGCGGCGACATCCTGTTTGTTGAGGTTGAAGGCAAGGGCATAGTTGGGGCGGGCGCGCTCAAATGGTCCGAACCCGGCCAGCTTGAACTGACCAAGATGGGCGTCCGGCCCGATCTGCGCGGATTAAAGGCTGGGGAGTTTTTGCTCAACGCGCTGATCGAACGCGCACAGAAGATGCAGCCGGAGCGGCTATATCTACTGACCAACAAAAAGTGCGAAGCCGCGATTCACCTCTATGCGAAAAGCGGCTTCGAACATGATTCAGAGTTGCTGGCGGAGGCGCAGCATCATTATGCGCGCTGCGATGTTGCGATGACCTATCGCCGCTGATCAGCCTTCCTTTTCAAAAGCCACGCTGATCCGCAGTTTCACATCGTCGCCGACCACCGGGACATATTTGGTCATACCCCACTCGCTGCGCTTGAGCGTGGTTGCGGCGTGGAAGCCGACCGTAGCCTTCTTGTTCATCGGGTTGTTGCCAGCACCTTCGAAGCGGGTTTCCAGTTCAACAGGCTTGGTTACACCCAGCATTGTCAGGTCACCCTTGATGACGGCCTTTTGCCCGTCGACCACCACGCTGGTTGAAACAAAGCGGGCGCTCTCAAATTTCGCGACGTCAAAGAAATCGGCGGTCTTCAAATGGTCGGTGAGGCCTTGGCTTGAGGTTGCAACCGAGGAAATCGGGATGGTCACATCAACCTTTGCAGCGGCGGGATTGGCCGGGTCGATCTGCAGCGTGCCCTTGATGTCACCGAACAGACCGAAATAGTCGTTGAAACCGAAATGGTTGACCTGCCAGTTGACCTGCGAATGTCGGCTGTCGACGGCATAGGTTCCGGCAGCAACCCTAGCCGCATCTGCTACGCCCGGAAGCTGTGGGGCGGCATCCTGCTGGGCCAAAAGAGGCGCTGCAATGATGAGGGGGAGGGCGATCAGGAACTTGCGCATTTTGGGCTCCAACTGAAAAGGGGACGGAGCAGTTGTTGCCCCATCCCCCTCAAAGTCAACCGCAAAGCGGCAAAGCGCTTAGTTCTTGGCTTTGTCGACCAGCTTGTTCTTGGCAATCCAAGGCATCATCGCGCGCAGGCGGGCGCCGGTTTCTTCGATGGGATGCGCCGCTGCAGCCTTGCGCGCGGCCTTAAGCTCGGGCTGGCCAGCGCGGTTGTCGAGCACGAAATTCTTGACGAAACGACCAGACTGGATGTCTTCCAGTACCCGCTTCATTTCCCACTTGGTTTCTTCGGTGATGATGCGCGGGCCCGTGGTGATGTCACCATATTCGGCGGTGTTCGAGATCGAGTAGCGCATATTGGCGATGCCGCCTTCATACAGCAGGTCGACGATCAGCTTGGTTTCGTGCAGGCATTCGAAATAGGCCATTTCGGGGGCATAGCCTGCCTCGACCAGCGTTTCGAAACCGGCCTGGATCAGGTGGGTGATGCCACCACACAGCACCGCCTGTTCGCCGAACAGGTCGGTTTCGCACTCTTCGCGGAAATTGGTTTCGATGATGCCCGAACGACCGCCGCCGACGGCGCTGGCATAAGCGAGCGCGACATCATGCGCATTGCCCGATACATCCTTGTCGACCGCGATCAAGCAGGGGACGCCGCCGCCCTTTTGATATTCGCTGCGCACCGTGTGGCCGGGGCCTTTGGGTGCGATCATGATGACGTCGAGGTCTGCGCGCGGCTCGATCAGGCCGAAATGGATATTGAGGCCATGCGCGAAGGCGAGGGCCGCGCCTTGCTTCATATTGGCGTGCAGATCGTCGGCGTAGATGGCGGCCTGATGCTCATCAGGCGCGAGGATCATCACAACGTCGGCCCAAGCAGCAGCTTCGGCGTTCGAAAGCACCTTGAAGCCAGCATCTTCCGCCTTGGCGGCAGTTGCTGAACCGGGGCGGAGCGCGATGGCGACATCCTTCACGCCGCTGTCGCGCAGATTCTGCGCATGGGCATGGCCCTGGCTGCCGTAACCAACGATGGCGACCTTTTTGTCTTTGATCAGGCCCAGATCGCAATCTGCGTCGTAATAAACCTTCATGATATTCGCTTTCCTCTTTTGGAGTGTGTGGCCATTGGCCTGAATTAGCTTGCGTCGCTGCCGCGCATCAGCCCGACAATGCCGGTGCGACCGACCTCGACCAGCCCCAGTTCGCGCATCAGCGCGACAAAGGTGTCGATTTTGTCCGGACCACCGGTGATTTCAAAAATGAAGCTGCCGACGGTCGCGTCGATCACGCGGGCACGGTAAATGTCGGCAAGCCGCATTGCTTCGACGCGCTTGTCGCCTGCGCCTGCTACCTTGACCAGCGCCAGCTCGCGTTCGACATGCGGGCCTGCGTCGGTCAGGTCAGTAACCTTGTGAACCGGCACCAGCCGCTCGCATTGCGCGATGATCTGATCGATCACCTCGGGCGGGCCTTTGGTGACGATGGTGATCCGGCTGATGGCATGGTCTTCCGAAATATCGGCCACGGTCAGGCTGTCGATATTATAGCCGCGCGCGGTAAACATGCCTGCAATACGCGCCAGCGTGCCCGCTTCGTTGTCGACGGTGAGCGTCAGCACATGCCGCTCGGCAAATTCTTCCTTGATATGCATTATACGAGCGCCTTCGCTTCGTCGTCCATTGTGCCCGAAACCTCGTCCGAGTGCAGGATCATTTCGGTGTGCGCCGCGCCCGACGGGATCATCGGGAAACAATTGGCTTCTTTCGATACGCGACAGTCGAACATGACAGGACCGTCATAGGCCAGCATTTCGACGATGGCATCGTCGAGCTTGGCGGGATCGTCGCAGCGTATGCCTTTCCAGCCATAGGCTTCGGCCAGCGCGACGAAATCGGGCAGGCTGTCCGAATAGCTGTTCGAATAGCGGCTCTCATAGGTCAGCTGCTGCCATTGGCGCACCATGCCCATCCATTCATTGTTGAGGATGAAGACCTTGACCGGCAGGCGGTATTGCGAGGCAGTGCCCATTTCCTGGATGTTCATCTGGATAGAGGCTTCACCTGCAATATCGATAACCAGCGCGTCCGGGTTGCCCATCTGCGCACCGATGGCGGCAGGCAGGCCATAGCCCATAGTGCCAAGGCCACCGCTGGTCAGCCATTTGTTCGGCGCTTCGAATTGGAAATGCTGCGCCGCCCACATCTGGTGCTGGCCAACCTCAGTGGTGATGACCGGGCTCTTGTCCTTGGTCAGCTGATACAGCCGTTCGATCGCATATTGCGGCATGATTTCTGATTGGCTTGCTGGATAATTGAGCGATCCGACCGAGCGCCAGCCCTTGATGCGCGCCCACCATTCGTCGAGCTTTTGCGCCTGCAGCTTGCGGCTGTTCCAGATGGTGATCATCTGGCGGATGGCCTTGCCGACATCGGCGACGATCGGCAAATCGACGCGCACCGTCTTGTTGATAGAGCTGCGGTCAATGTCGATATGCACCTTGATGCTGTTCGGCGAGAAGGCGTCGAGGCGACCGGTGACGCGGTCGTCGAAACGTGCGCCGAGGCACAGCATCACATCGCACTGGTTCATCGCCATATTGGCTTCGTAGGTGCCGTGCATGCCGAGCATGCCGAGCCAAGCCGGGTCGGAAGCAGGGAAGGAACCGAGGCCCATCAGGGTTGAGGTGACTGGCGCGCCAGACAGGGCGGCCAGTTCGCGTAACGCCGCGCTGGCATCGGGGCCCGAATTGATGATGCCGCCGCCGGTGTAGAGGATTGGTGCCTTGGCTTTGGCGAGCAATTCGACTGCCTGCGTAATTGTGGCAAAATCGGCGTCTCCAGCGGGAACATAACGTTTGGCGGCATTGTTGCCGTGGCGATCATATTCGGCAGTTGCGACTTGCACATTTTTGGGGATGTCGATCACCACCGGGCCGGGGCGGCCTTGTGTGGCGATATGGAAGGCTTCGGCAACGACGGCACCCAGTTCCGCTGGATCCTTTACCAGATAATTATGCTTGGTGCAGTGGCGGGTGATGCCGATGGTGTCGGCTTCCTGAAAAGCATCCGATCCGATCAGATTGGTTGCGACCTGCCCGGTGATGCACACCATCGGGATCGAATCCATGAAAGCGTCGGCAATTCCGGTGACAGCATTGGTCGCGCCGGGGCCGGAAGTGACGAGGACTACGCCGGGTTTGCCGGTCGAGCGGGCATAGCCCTCTGCTGCATGCGCGGCACCAGCTTCATGGCGAACTAGCACGTGGCGGATTTTGGGATGCTGGAAAAGCGCGTCGTAAATCGGCAGCACAGCGCCGCCGGGATAGCCGAAAACGGTGTCCACGCCCTGAGCGATCAGGGCTTCAATCAATATATCTGCGCCGGATTTTTCGGCCAATTTTCTATTCCTCATTCAGAGAGACCTGACCTATGTTGCGACGCAGCAAGGTTGGCAAGAGCGGGCTCGTTACGGATTAGAAAATGGCATGTCAACAGTTAAAAATGAAATAATCTTTCAATTTTGCTGAATTCAGAGTCACTATAAACCTCAGTATAGCGAGGCCAGCCGTCAGGTGACTGGTTTCGGAACCAGGTATATTGCCGCTTGGCATATTGGCGAGTGGCGGCCTGCCCCCGAGCGAGGGCTTCGTCGCGATCGATTTCGCCGCGCAGCATCGCTGCAATTTCGGGAACGCCGATCGCGCGCATCACCGGCGCATCGGCAGGCAGATCGAGCGCCAGCAGCTCCCGCACTTCTTCAACCGCGCCGCGTTCCAGCATTTGTTCGAAGCGCAAGTCGCACCGTTTATGCAGCCAGTCGCGCGGCGGCAAGAGGAGGAGGGGGTGCAGTTCAACCGCATCGCCGATCCCGCCCTCGCGCAGCTTGCGCCATTCGACAATGCTCTTGCCGGTCGAACGCTTGACTTCGAGCGCGCGTTTGATCCGGCTGTCGTCATTGGGTGAGAGAGCCGCAGCACTGATAGCGTCGATTTTGACTAAGGCACGATAGGCCTCCGCTGTAGGCAGCGAACGCACAACACTCCGCACTTCGGGGTCAATCTCGGGTATCGGCGCAATGCCATCGAGCAGCGTGCGCAGATACATGCCAGTCCCACCGACGAGTATCGGCAACCGATCCTCGCTCCACGCCGATTCGATCTCACGCTTTGCATCTTGCGCCCAACGCGCAGCCGAGCAAGTTTCGCGCCCGTCGAGATAACCAAACAACCGGTGCGGCGCGCTCGCTATTTCATCCGCGCTCGGTTGCGCGCTCAGGATGGGTAAAGTGCTATAGACCTGCGCACTATCCGCATTGATAATCGTCACGGGATGCGATTGCGCAAGCTGCAGTGCCAATGCGGTCTTGCCGCTGGCCGTGGGACCGGCAATAAGCGCCAGTCTTTTGTCCTTGGGCCTTTTTTGCGGATTCGTCATGTCGTCAGCTTCTTCCACAAATGTTGCCACACTGATAGCGGCAGATCATCTGGATAGCGGAATGCTATCCGAGGTGGCGGATCGCTTGCGCGACGCCGGGCTGGAACCGGGCGAGCATGATTGGCTGGAACAGGGCAAAGCCGGAGACCTTGCATTCAAAGGAGCGATTGAAGCCGCGCGCGATGCCCTGCGAGGCGTCGAAAACACTATGGACATTTGCGTCCAGCCCTCAACCAACCGCCGCAAAATGCTGCTCGTGTCGGATATGGACAGCACGATCATCACTATCGAATGTATCGACGAACTGGCCGACTATGCAGGGATAAAAGCGGAAATTGCGGAAATCACCGAACGTGCGATGCAGGGCGAACTGGATTTCGAAGGCGCGTTGCGTGGGCGTGTTGCGCTTCTGAAAGGGCTGCACCGCGATACCATTCAACAATGTATCGACGAACGGGTCCGTTTGACGCCCGGCGCAGACATATTGCTGCAGACGATGCGCGGCTGGGGTGCGCACGGCTTGCTGGTTTCGGGTGGCTTCACCGACTTTGTGGCCGCCGTGGTCGATATGGCAGGGTTTGACAGCATGGCGGCGAACCGGCTGGGTATAGCGGGCGACTATCTTGATGGCACAGTCGACGGCGACATAGTCGACGCCCGCGAAAAAGCACGGCAGCTGCACATGGCTCGGCAGCAATTGGGCATTGCACCCGAACTCGTTCTATCTGCCGGCGACGGTGCCAATGATATTTTGATGGTCGAAGCAGCAATCGAAGGTGGAGGGATAGGGGCCGCCTATCATGCCAAGCCTGCGCTTGCAGAAAAGGCAAATTTCGCGATCCGCCACAATGATCTGACGGCTTTGCTATTTGCGCAGGGCGTGCGCCGAAGCGATTGGAATATCAGTTGAAGTCGGCGCGCCGCGCGCATAGGCTTGCACCCATGAACAGCAAGCTTCTCCTCCTCCTCGCCATCGCGCCACTCACCGCCTGCAAGTCGCTTGAAAAGCCGAATTCAAAGGCTGACGCGCGGGCCAACCTTGCGGCCGCGTCGATGCAATATACCGATGGATCGGGGACCGCAAAATTCCTTCAGGAAAAGGGCGGCGTTCGTGGGAAGCTATGGCTGCAGGTGCCCGGGAAGGGCCGCTATGCAATGCATGTGCATGCGGTTGGCAAATGCGACGGCCCTGACTTTGTGAGCGCAGGCCCGCACTGGAACCCCGAAACCAAAAAGCATGGCCTGCACAATCCGGCAGGGCCGCACAAAGGCGATTTGCCCAATATTGACGCCTATTCAGACATCAATGTGGTTGTCGATTTCTTCCTGCCCGACGTGCGTTTGAATGGCGAGGGCGGCCTGCTGGATGCAGACGGTGCGGCGCTGGTGATCCACGAGCGTGCCGACGACAATGTCACCGATCCTAGCGGAAATAGTGGAAAGCGGATCGTTTGTGGCGTGATAAACGCCGAATAAGCCCTAGCTGAGCTTGTCGGCGTACAGCAGCGAGCCGGGCGCGAGGCGCGAAAGAACCTGGCTAATATCATCGAACGAAAAAGCGAAGCAGCCCTGGCTGCGGCCAATCTTGCCCTGTGTCGCCACCATTGACTGGCTGACATAGCGGGCAGGGTGGATCACGATCGCGCGATTTTCGGCCTGATCATTTTCCGGATCAAGTCCGATCAGGCGGCGTGATGCGCCATATTTGCCGTAATAGGTTTCGCCAATCAGATAGGCACCCGCCGAGGTCGCTTCCGATCCCGGGATATTCGAAAATTGCTGCAATTTGCCGCTATGGCCGCGGTCTGATCCGATACCATGCGAAACGAGCAAGGTCGTGTTGCTGCCGTCGATCATGTTGAACAGGTGAAAACGCGGCAGGCCGGAAGGTTGCGAGAAGTCCGCTATGGCCAGAAGATCGCGGCTGAACACCTTGTCACCATGTTTGGCAAGGGCAGCGCCAGCGCGGGCAAGCAAACGAGGATCAAGTTCGACGGGATTGGTTGACTGGGCAGCTGCACCGGCCAGCGGATAGGAGGCACAAGCGACTCCAGCGCTTGCGAGTGCAGCAGTTTGCAGAAATTGACGACGACCCAGTTTAGCCATTTGATTAAAGGTAAGCCACATGGCTTAACATTAGAAGGAGATGTGCTGCGTTTTAACGCAAATTTGCGGCATTTCGCCTTGCAACACGGATGAAAGGAAATTTACCATTTCCGTCCATTGGTCGCAAAAGCCGATGAAACAGGCCTGATATCAATTGATTTTGGGGCCAATTTTCCGCATATCTCTACTACTTTCGTAATAATGTGATGCAACAGGGATAAGTGATGTTTGTGTGGAAGACGCGTGGAGTGGCCTGGGGCGCTCTAGGATTGCTGCTGGCTGGCCCGGTTGCGGCACAAACTTCTTCGGCGATCGTACCCGCCGTCCAACCGGTACCTGCAACCGAAACAGTCCCGGCACAGCCCGAAACCGTTGCGCCGCCGACAATCGATCCCGCGCCTACTCCGGTGGTGGAGCCGGTTCCCCCGGTTGTGCCCACGCCCGAGCCAAAGCCCGCACCCAAACCCGTCAAAAAGGGCCCACCCGACAGCCTGAAGCCGGGCCAGTTCGTGTGGGAAAATCGCGAGGCTTATGTCAATCCGCTGCGCATGGTGATCGTGCTCGATATCCAGCGCATGTATGTGTTCGATGGCGACAGTCTGGTTGGTTTCACGACGGTTTCGACCGGAAAGAAGGGTAAGGAAACGCCGACGGGATATTTCAAGATCCTGCAGAAAAAAATCTATCACGAATCGAACCTTTACGCCAACGCGCCGATGCCGTTCATGCAACGGCTGACATGGGACGGTATCGCACTTCATGCCGGTCATAACCCCGGCTATCCGGCTTCGCACGGTTGCATCCGTTTGCCCAAAACCTTTGCCAAGTCGCTGTTTGATGTAACGGCTATGGATGGCGAAGTCGTCATCCTCGAAAGCCTGAGTAAACCGAGGCCCAAGCCGCAACCTGCGCCCGTTGCGCCGGTCGATCCCGTGCCAATGGCGCCAGAACAGCCGGTTCAGACCTCTCCGCTGACAACGAATTGACGCTTTGCCAGCTTCTTGCTTTCCGTAAGGGCAAGAGCGGTTGACGTTTACGCTAACGTAAACTAATGTTGCCTCAGCCTGGTAGGGAGAAGGTGGCGCGGCAATGAACAATATATTGGCTAATGGAAAACCGGCTGACGCCACGATCGAGACGCCCGACGCGCTCGGCCGCGAGAGCTATACGATTTCCGATCTTTCTGCCGAATTTGATGTAACGGCGCGCGCCCTTCGATTCTATGAGGATCAGGGACTGATTTCGCCTGAACGGCAGGGGCTGTCGCGCATCTATTCGAAACGGGATCGCGCCCGTCTGGCCTGGATCCTTCGCGCCAAGCGGGTGGGATTCAGCCTTGCCGAAATCCGCGAAATGATCGATCTTTACGACCTGAACGATGGTCGGAATATCCAGCGACGCGTTACCATACAAAAATGCCGTGAACGCGCCGAGCTGCTCAAAAAGCAACGGCAGGATCTGGATAGTGCGATCGCCGAACTCAATGATTTTGTCGCCTTGGTCGAACGCGTCGAGGCGGAAGAAAACAAGGCAGCCTGAGCTGCCATAACTTAAAACCAGAGGACGTTATGCCGCAATATAAAGCGCCGGTGCGCGATACGCTTTTCATTCTCAACGAAGTGCTGGGCATCGATAAATATGCCAATATGCCGGGCTTTGAAAATGCCAGCGCCGATATGGTCGAAGCAATTTTGACCGAAGGTGCGAAGTTCGTCGAGAATGAGCTGTTTCCACTAAACGGGGTCGGCGACAAGCAGGGCTGCAGCCGCCATGCCGATGGTTCGGTGACGACACCCGAAGGTTTCAAACAAGCCTATAAAGCCTATTGCGAAGCAGGCTGGGGTACGCTTTCGGCACCGGTCGAATATGGCGGGCAGGGGATGCCGCACATCCTTTCGATGGCGTTCGAAGAATATATGGCGAGCTCTAACATGGCCTTTGCCATGTATCCGGGGCTGACCCACGGCGCGGTATCGGCCATCCTCGTCAAAGGCAGTGACGAGTTGAAGGCGATCTATGCGCCTAACATGATCAGCGGCAAATGGACCGGGACGATGAACCTGACCGAGCCCCATTGCGGAACCGATCTGGGCCTGATCCGCACCAAGGCCGTGCCCAATGGCGATGGCAGCTATGCAATCACCGGCACCAAAATCTTCATCTCGTCGGGCGACCATGATCTGGCCGAAAATATCATCCATCTGGTGCTGGCCAAGACGCCGGACGCGCCGGATAATGTGAAGGGCATTTCGCTTTTCATCGTGCCCAAATTCCTCGTCAACGAAGACGGCTCGCTGGGCGAACGCAATCCGCTGGGCTGTGGATCGCTCGAGCACAAAATGGGCATTCACGGCAATGCAACTTGCGTGATGAACTATGACGGTGCCACCGGCTATCTGGTGGGTGAGGAGAATAAGGGCCTCGCAGCTATGTTCATCATGATGAACATCGCGCGTCTGGGCGTGGGCCAGCAGGGCCTTGGGGTCGCCGAAGTCGCTTATCAGAACGCTGTGCAATACGCGCATGATCGCCGTCAGGGCCGCGCGCTGACCGGGCCGCAGGATCTGAACGAAAAAGCCGACACGCTGTTCGTCCACCCCGACATCCGCCGGATGCTGATGGATTCAAAGGCGTTCACCGAAGGGATGCGGGCATTGTGCCTCAATGGTGCGCTGTTGGCCGACATCATCCACAATGGCCAGACAGAGGAAGAGCGCACGGTTGCTGACGATCTGCTCTCGCTGCTGACCCCTGTCATCAAGGGCTATGGCACCGACAAGGGCTATGACGTCGCAACCAACGCGCAGCAGGTCTTTGGCGGTCATGGCTATGTCGGCGAATGGGGCATGGAACAATATGTCCGCGATGCCCGCATCACGATGATTTACGAAGGCGCCAATGGCGTGCAAGCAATGGACCTTGTCGGCCGCAAGCTGGCGCAAAATGGCGGGCGTGCGGTGCAGGCCTTTTTCAAGCTAGTCGATGACGAATGCGCCGCCGCCAGGGGCAGCCAGCTCGAAGATTTCGCCACGCGGCTTGAAAAGGCCAATGGTGAGCTGAAAGCGGCCACCATGTGGTTCATGCAGAACGGCATGGCGAACCCCAATAATGTCGGCGCCGGTGCGCATCACTATATGCACATCATGGGTATCGTCGCGCTCGGCCTGCAATGGCTGCGCATGGCGACTGCGGCGCAGGCAGCACTCGATGCCGGAACGGGCAATGCCAAATTCTACGAAACCAAGCTGGTGACCGCGCGCTATTTTGCCGAGCGCTTCATCCCCGATTGCGGAGCTCTGCGCCGCAAGATCGAGGCGGGTAGCGAAGCGATCATGGCGCTGGAACCGGAGATGTTTGCGGTAGCCTGATATGGCGGCAAAGCCATCCGCCGCAGCGAAGCCCGTCGTCGAAGAGGGGCGCAACTGCTGGCGGATTGCCCGCGCGAACCGAGTGTCGGTGGTGGTCGATGCTGCCGACTATTTCCATTTTGTCCGCGAATTGTGCGAAGAGGCGCAGAACCTGCTGCTGTTCATCGGCTGGGATTTTGACTCGCGGATATCGTTGGAACCCGGTGACCGGAGCAGGCGAGCGCGGCTTTCGGGCTTTTTCCTGCGACTGGCGCGACGGAACCCGCATCGCCGCATCGCAATCCTCAAATGGCGGTTTGGCGCACTCAAACAGTTTCTGATCCCCGCCAGCGCATGGACGCTGGCGCGCTGGGCAGCGACGCGCGCGATCGAGTTCAAATTTGACGGGGCGCATCCAGCAGGGTGCAGCCATCACCAGAAGATTGTCGTCGTCGACGATTGTCTTGCCGTCTGTGGCGGCATTGATCTGGCATCGGGCCGCTGGGACACGCCCGAACATCTCGACGACGACCCTAAGCGCCTGATGCCCAATGGCAAGCCGCATGCGCCTTGGCACGACATCACGATGCTGATGGACGGCGAAATTGCGGGGGCGCTGGGTGAATTGGCGCGGGATCGCTGGGCTGTTGCGGAAGGCAAGCCGCTGCCACCCGTTCAGGTAATCGAACCGCAATGGCCCGAGGACGTGCCGGTGCTGTTCGAAAATGTCGATATGGCCATCGCCCGCACCCGCGCGCCCTATGGCGAGGTTGAAGAGGTGCGCGAGATCGAGACGCTTTATCTCGACATGATCGCGGCGGCGCAGAGGTTTATCTATATCGAAAACCAGTATCTGACCTCGGCCAAGATCGCGGCTGCCATTGCCACGCGCATGGGGGAGGCCAATCCGCCCGATATCGTCGTGGTCATGCCGCGTTCGGCGGAGGGCTGGCTCGAGCAGAAAGCAATGGATGCGGCGCGGGTGCAACTGGCGCGGGCCATTGGCAAGGTCGACAAGGGCGATCGCTTCCGCATCTACGTGCCCGTTACCAAAGGCGGTACCGACATTTATGTCCATGCCAAGCTGATGATTGTCGACGACCGGATATTGCGGATCGGCTCAGCCAATCTCAACAACCGCTCGCTGGGGCTGGATAGCGAATGCGACATGGTGCTCGATTGCGCGCTGCCTGCGAACAAGGGTGCGGAAAAGGCGATAGCAGCGCTGCGGACACGCTTGCTGGCCGAGCATCTCGGCGTCGATGAAAAGGTTGTCGCGGAGACATTTGCTAAAAATGGCTCTTTGGTCGACACGGTGGAGGCGCTGCGCGGGGCGGGAAAGACGCTCGAACTGCTCGACCTTGAAAAGCCGGGGCCGTTCGACAAGCTGATCGCCGAGAATGAACTGCTCGATCCAGAGCATTCAGAAGGCTTTCTCGAACCACTCCAGCAGCGGGGCTTGCGCAAACGCTGGCGCGAAGGCCGGGAACGCATCGCCAAGAGACTAGCTCGGCGGAGGGCGACCAGCCGTTAGGCTGCGCCGGACGCACGACCGGTCGAGTGCGACGGACGGTTAGGCTTCCCGCACACACCAGTCGACGCTTGCTGCTAGTCAAACCGCACCAAAGATAGAAAAGTCCCATTCGACAGGGGGTTGTGCAATCAAGGAGCAACCGATGTCGATAACCCGGAAATGGACGCAAAGCCCGGTCCTATGGGCCGCCGCACTGGCGCTTATTCTGCCTTTTGCCTTTGGAACAATCCACGCAGCCGAACCTGCGAAACCCGCAAAACCAACTGCCTCTGCCGAAGCACCGGTCCCACCGCCAACGCTTGACAGCAATGGCGATGGAAAAATGGATGCCTGGGATCGTGATGGCAATGGCGCGGCCGACGCGTGGGACATCAACGGCGATGCCAAGCCTGACCAGTTCGACAATGACGGCGATGGAAAGCCCGACGCCGAACGCTGACCTGTTTCGGCCCGCGGGTCGCTTCAGGTCGGGCCGGAGCCGGGGCGGAGCGATCCGCCCCGGTACATTTCATTCAACCGGCAGGAAATCGGGGACCGAAAGATAGCGTTCGCCGGTGTCATAGTTGAAGCCGAGCACACGGCTGCCTGCGGGCAGTTCCTTCAGCTTCTGGGCGATCGCGGCGAGCGTCGCGCCCGAAGAAATACCAACCAGCATTCCTTCCTCACGCGCTGCACGGCGCGCCATTTCCTTGGCATCTTCGGGATCAACCTGAATCACACCATCGATCAACTGTGTGTGCAGGTTGGCGGGGATGAAGCCCGCACCAATGCCCTGTATCGGGTGCGGCCCGGGCTGACCGCCACTGATCACCGGTGACAATGTCGGTTCGACTGCATAGACCTTCAAATTGGGCCAAGCCTCTTTCAGAAATTTGGCACATCCGGTGATATGGCCGCCGGTGCCTACGCCTGTGATCAGCACATCAATCGGGCTTTCCTTGAAATCGGCGAGGATTTCAGGCCCCGTCGTGCGCACATGGACATCGACATTGGCCGGATTTTCAAACTGCTGCGGCATCCAGCTATTCGGGGTGCTTTCGACCAGTTCGATCGCGCGCTCAATCGCACCTTTCATGCCCTTCTCGCGCGGCGTCAGGTCGAAGGTCGCACCATAAGCGAGCATCAGGCGGCGACGCTCGATCGACATGCTTTCGGGCATCACAAGCACAAGCTTGTAACCCTTGACCGCCGCCACCATCGCGAGGCCGACGCCGGTGTTGCCGCTGGTCGGCTCGATAATCGTGCCACCGGGTTTGAGGCTGCCATCCTTTTC
>JAGNSY010000092.1 GCA_017987825.1 Sphingorhabdus sp.
GCCTGGTTCGGCAGCGCAGGCGAAATGACCGCAATCTCTTATATGAAAATGGGCAAGGACAATCTGGCTGGCCCCATTTTTGCCCAGATTGCAAAGCAGGAAGACCTGCCCCAGACATTGCGCGCCCGCGCGCAGCAGATGGCCGGGGCATTAGGGGTGGATACCGTTCAGCTTGACGTAAAGCCGGCCGGTGCATCGGCAGCAGCGGATGCAGGAAAGGACAAATAAGTCTGTGAAGAAACATGCGACCATAATCTCTTCGCTGGCGGCCATCGCGCTGCTCGGCGGCTGTTCGGCATTGGGCGGCGGCGACAAGAAAGACACGCCGACGATCGGCAAGCGTATCGACATTTTGGGCACTGAGGCTGACACCGTCGCCGATCCCAATCTGGCGGGCATTTCGGTAATCCTGCCGCCTGCCGCCACCAACGCCAACTGGTCGCAGCCCGGCGGCAATGCGGCCAAGTCCCCCGGTCACTCGATGCTGGCCGAAGCGCCGCAGCGGGCATGGAGCGCGCAGATTGCAGGTGCCAGCAACCGCATGCGGCTCGCCGCGACCCCGGTCGTGCATGACGGCAAGCTCTATGTGATCGATACCGACGCGATGGTCAGCGCGTTTGACGCAACCAGCGGTTCGAAATTATGGGCAACCCCCCTCACCGTCGACAAGGACGGCAAGCCTTCGCGCTTTGGCGGCGGCGTGAGCACCGATGGCACTTCGGTCTTCGCCACCAATGGCGTGGGCGATGTCGCGGCATTGGATGCCAGCACCGGCGCGATCAAATGGACCAAGCGTCCGGCTGGCCCGCTGCGCGGCGCACCGACGCTGTCAAACGGCAACGCCTATGTGATGACGCAGGATAACCAGATTTATGCCGTGCGCATGGACAATGGCGAAGCGCAGTGGAACGAGGCAGGCCCCGTTGGCGCATCGGGCATTTTCGGCGTCGCCGCCCCGGCAGCTGCGCAAGGCACGGTGATCGCAGGCTATTCGACCGGCGAACTCGCCGCCTATCGCTATGAAAATGGCCGCAGCCTGTGGAGCGACACGCTGTCGCGCACCGCAATGTCGACCAGCGTTTCGACGCTGACCGATATTGACGCTGATCCGGTTATCGACCGTGGCCGCGTCTTCGCACTCGGCCAGGGCGGCCGTATGGCGGCCTATGAACTGGTCACCGGTCAGCGCATCTGGGAAATCAACATTGCGGGCATTTCCACCCCCGTCGTTTCGGGCGAATGGGTGTTTGTGATGACCAGCGATGCCAAGCTGCTCTGCGTGCAACGCGCGAGCGGGAAAATCCGCTGGATTTCGAAGCTGCCGCGCTATCGCGACGAGGAAGACAAGAAGGGCATGATCACCTGGCGCGGCCCCGTGCTCGCCAATGGTCGCCTGATCGTTGCCAATAGCGAAGGCCAGATCTGGTCGGTTTCGTCGGGCGAGGGTTCGGCGAACCTGCTGGTCGATATCAAGGCGCCGGTTTCGGTCGCCCCTGTTGTCGCCAATGACACGCTGTATATTCTCGACGACAGCGGACGCCTGACAGCGTTTAGGTAGTATTCGCGGCTTCGGCCGTTTGGAAGGAACAGGTTCTCATGCTGCCGTCGGTAGCCATTATCGGACGTCCGAATGTTGGCAAGTCGACCTTGTTCAACCGCCTTGTCGGCAAGAAAATCGCGTTGGTCGATGACCAGCCGGGTGTAACGCGTGACCGTCGCGAAGGCGACGCGCAGCTGTTTGATCTCAAATTCCGCATCGTCGATACCGCAGGCTATGAAGATGATGACGCCGCGACACTGCCGGGCCGGATGCGCCAGCAGACCGAAGCGGCGCTCGCAGGTGCGAATGTGGCGATGTTCGTCGTTGACGGGCGCGCTGGCATTACCCCGCTCGACGAGGAAATTGCCCGCTGGCTGCGCGCGAGTGACAAGCCGGTCATCCTGATCATCAACAAGGCCGAGGGCAAACAGGCGGACAATACCGTGCTTGAAGCCTATGCATTGGGGCTTGGCGAAGGGATTACGATCAGCGCCGAACATGGCGAAGGCATGGCTGACCTGTTCCAGGCGCTGTTGCCGCATGTCGATGAAGCCGAAGAAGAGCATTTTGATCGCGAAGCCCCCGATGCGCCGTTGCAACTCGCCATTGTGGGCCGCCCCAATGCGGGCAAATCGACGCTGATCAACAAGCTGCTGGGCGAAAACCGGCTGGTGACCGGCCCCGAAGCGGGGATTACCCGTGATAGCATCGCGATTGACTGGATCTGGCACGATCCCAACCCGTCCGAGCCAGAGCTGGTCGAACGGCGAATCCGCCTGATTGACACCGCGGGGATGCGCAAGCGTGCACGGGTGCAGGAAAAGCTTGAGAAGCTATCGGTTGCAGACGCGCGTCGTGCAGTCGATTTTGCCGAAGTCGTGGTGCTGCTGCTCGATGCTACCAAAGGCCTCGAGCATCAGGATCTGAAGATCGCCGACCATGTGATCGAAGAAGGCCGGGCGCTGATCATCGCGATCAATAAATGGGATGTGGCGGAACATGCCTCCAGCCTGTTCAACGGCATTAAGGCCGCGCTTGATGAGGGCCTGTCGCAGCTGAAAGGCGTGCCCGTTCTTGCAGTGTCCGCCGCGACCGGAAAAGGCCTCGACCAGATGCTTAAGGCAGCATTCGAAGCGCGCGACAGCTGGAATAGCCGCGTTTCCACCGGCCAACTCAACCGCTGGTTTGAGGAAGCGGTCGCCGCCAATCCGCCGCCAGCCCCCGGTGGCAAGCGGATCAAGCTGCGCTATGTCACGCAGGCGCGCAACCGCCCGCCGACCTTCGTCGTCTTTGGCAACCGCACCGACCAGCTGCCCGACAGCTATCGTCGCTATCTGCTCAACGGCATCCGGCGCGATCTGGGCTTTGGCGCCGTCCCGGTGCGGATGAACTTCCGCTCCTCCAAAAACCCGTTTGCCGACAAGGATTGAGGCAAAAGGAGGGACTGTTGCGGACTGGCAACGTCAACGGCTTGTTTACCTGTCGCAATTAAAAGTGCGAGCTTGGAGTTTTGAACCAAGCGGAGCGTTAATGTCGATGAGCCATGCGGCCGAAGATATTGTGAACTGGGGCACCTTTGCCGAGACCCGTACGGTTTTGGGCGAGGCCTTTGTCCGCGTGCTCGGCTATTTCCGTGAGGATGGCATTAAATCGGTCGCAGCGATCGAACAAGCAATGCGCGAACGCGATTCGGCCAAGCTGGTTTTACCATCGCACACGCTGAAAGGTGAAAGCTGGCAGTTTGGTGCCGAACGGCTAGCCGCCCTGTCCGAAGAAATCGAGGTCGCCGCGCGCCATTATGTCGAAATCCGGCAGGGCCCCGAAGAGCTGGTCGAGAAAGTCGTGCAGCTACGCCCTCTGTTTGAAGCCACATTGAGCGCATTGGAAGCCGAGGCCAGCCCGCTGGTCGAGCGCCGAGCGCAGTTCGGGGCGCGAACCATGGGCCAGAGCCAGTTCGGGCGGCTGTAACAGCCTGATTTTCAGCCCTCTACGGGCTTTGACTGCATCTGGACATAATTCTGGATGCCCATCTGTTTGATCAGATCGAATTGTGTTTCGAGGAAATCGACATGCTCCTCTTCGCTTTCGAGGATCTCGGCGAACAGGTCGCGACTGACATAGTCACGCACGCTTTCGCAATGCGCGATCGCGTCTTTGAGCAGCGGCAGAGCATCATATTCGAGTTCAAGATCGGCCTTCAGAATTTCTTCTACCGACTCGCCCACGCGAAGGCGACCGAGCATCTGGAAATTGGGCAGGCCATCCAGAAAGAAGATGCGCTCAGCCAGCTTGTCGGCGTGCTTCATCTCGTCGATCGATTCGTGTCTTTCATATTCCGCCAGCTTGGAGACACCCAGATTGTCGAGCATCCGGTAGTGCAGCCAATACTGGTTGATTGCGGTCAGTTCGTTCTTGAGCGCCTCGTTGAGGAATTCGATGACCTTGCTATCGCCCTTCATGGTCGTTCTCCTGAAATATGTTGCACTCAGAATAGGCCGATGACCGCCGTTCCGAAAGCAGGAAAAGCCCTGTATCCGGCGCTGTTACACTTGGATAAGCTGGCGCTATTGCTACGCGCTTGCAGGCTTTATGCTGATCAAATCTTTGGCAAAAGACAGGCACTGCCCGCATTTGGGCTTGCGACCCAGCCGTGCATAGACGTCTGCCGGTTTTTCGTTGCCGCAACGCACGGCGGCGCGCAGGTCTTTTTCACGGATGGCATTGCAGACGCACACGATCATGAGAATCGCCTTAGCGTTAATGCGAATTGATTGCAATAGCAGTTAGGGCACTCCGCTCATTTTCTGAGCGGTTGAAGCTTCCCGCGCGCCAGACTGCGCCACAGCCATTCAAACGGGCCATAGTGAAACCGTTCCAGCCAGGGTTTCGACCACAACAGCATCAGCACCCAAGCGCCCACTACGAAGAACCACAGGCTGGCACGGCCGACCTGATTATACAGCCCAAGCCCATAACCGTAGAAGATGGTCGACATCAGGATGCTGGTGCCCAAATAGTTGGTGAAGGCAGCGCGACCGGCGGCGACAACGCGACCGATGAACGCCGACCCTGTAAAGGACTGGATTGCCATGATCAGCAACGCGGCATAGCCGATTGTCATCAACAACCGTGGAACCATGCTCCACGCAAGGAAGTTGCCCAAGGTCGTAATCAGGTCAAAGCCGCTCGACGCGACCCATAGAGCCAGCCCGATCGAGATTACCAGACCGGGGATCAGCATCTTGCGGGCCCAGCGCGCATAATCGCCACGATCCCATTCGCCGGTCAGAAAACCGTTTTTCTTCATCGCCATGCCGAGCATCATCAGCGGCAATGTTTCGGTGATAGACTGCAGGATCAGAAACAGCAGGTTGCTGATGTCGCCCCATCGGCGCGTGACGATGTCAGCATAGCTTCCGGTATAGGCCGCGATTTCAGCGCTGGCATCGAGGCTGAAATCGGGGCTTTCGATGACTTCTTTATATTGCGCCACTATCGACGCGTCCGCACCGGGTTGGGTTGCCATATATTGCATGAACTGCAGCCCGCCAAATTGCAGCGCGTAGAGCAGGAAACCCAAGCCATAGATGATCAGCGCCCATTTGATCAGCCGCTGCGCGTCCCATTTGCGGAACAGAAAGGCGATGCAGCCGATAACGGCATAGAGGAACAATATATCGCCCCACCAGATGAAGAGATAATGGGCGAGGCCGAAGAGCAGCAGCCAGATCATCCGCGAATAATGGACTTTGGCGGGATTCTCGGTTTTGAATTCGGCGCGTTCGATGATCAGCGCCATGCTCGCCCCGAACAATAGCGAGAACAGCCCGCGCATCTTGCCGTCGATGAAAATGAAGGAGAGGAACCAGCTCGCCTTGTCGGCAGCACTGTCGCCGCCATAGGTCCCGGGCGCGACATAGGCCCATTCGGGAAGCGCAAATGCGACGATATTCATTGCCAATATGCCCATCACCGCAAAGCCGCGCAGCGCGTCCAATGTGATGTGGCGGGTGGTAAGCGCTTGGCTGGACATGATTTTCCTTCCCCTGTATTAAGCCTTCAATACAGTTGGGGCGGTGATACGTCCAGTCGCTATTGATAGTGACTTGCTAAGCTGCTATTAACACTCTTGTCGGTAAGATATCCGCAACAACTGCAACATAGGTAAGATGTTCATGGATCAGGCAATTCCCCTCTGCGACCCCGCCCGCACCGATTCGGGTTTCCGCCCGATGAAGGCGCTGCACCATTTCCGCAAACTGATCGCCGACAAGGAAGATACCGAACAGGTCTTCCACATTATCGAGGCACTGCGCGACAATCGGTTCGCGAAATCCGCCGAACATTTCTTCGCCACGCCAACGGGGAAGCAAATCCTAGGCAAGAACGAATATCTGCCGCATCTGCTCGACGATCATGAAAGGCTGCGCAAATTCCCGATGGGCAGCGTCGCCCATGCCTATTGCGACTTCATGGAAAAAGAGGGGCTGACTTCACAAGGGCTGGTCGACGAGTTCGAAAAATTCCAGAAAGACAAGCCGCGCTATAACGACATGCTCGAACGCTACAGCAACCGTCTGCGCGATACGCATGATCTGTTCCATGTCCTCACCGGCTATGGCCGCGATGCGCTGGGCGAGCAGTGCGTCCTCGCCTTTTCATACAGCCTGAACCCCAGTTGGGGCGTGCTGTTCCTCGCCTGGGCTGGTGCGCGCGAACTCAAGAAAACGGTTTCAACCGACGCGCCGATCTATGCCGCGGTACGCGAAGGACAGCGTCTTGGCCGTCTCGCAAAAAGCCCCGCACATCAGGATATCGAAGCTTTGCTCGCTATGCCGCTCGCGGAAGCCCGCAAGCAGTTGAACATTGGCGAACCGGTAACCTACAAGCGCGCCCATGCCATCATGCGGGGTGAGGGCATCGATCCGTACGACTTGCTCGGTCAGCAAAAGGCCGCCGCCTAACGCAATTCCTTGCGGATTACGAGTTTGAGTCCGGACCAAACGGCATCGATCGCGCACACCTTTACATCAACCCAACCCATAGGCAGCGCGAGTTCGCGGATGCTGTCTTCGGTAATGTCGGTCGGGACCTTGGCCACCTTTTTGGGCCAGCTGATCCAAAGCTGACCGGCAGGGTCGATGGTGTGACGCAGCTTCGTTAGCCGTTCAGCCAGCACCGCCTTTTCCGTCACGAAAACATGCGCCGCGTTGATGCCTTTTGCTGGCTCGACTTCTTCATTGAAGGTCAGGCCGAAACTCGCAATCTCGGCACGCACACTGTCCGGCATGTCCTCAAACCAGACGCGCATTCCGTCTTTCAGGCTCAGCTTCTTCGCCAGCGGGGTTCCTGAATAGCCCGCTGCAGCCGCCATCAGGCTTCCATCCAGTCCTTGAAGAAACTCTCATGTGCCGTGCGCAGTTCGGAGAGCGACACCAGCGAGCCGTTGATGCGAATACCGTCCCCACCAACGGTGCCGATCGGTTCGAAGGGCACCTTGTCACGATCGAGTGGCTTGTCCGCCGGATAGGTTACCAAATAGCGCGACTGGGTTTCGTTGAAGGCAAAAGCTGTATCCATCGGCGAAAGCTCAACGCCGATGCCGCTTGCCAGCGCCATTTCGGCAACCGCGACCAACAGGCCACCATCCGAAATATCGTGCACCGCAGTAACCGCGCCATCGGCAATCAACTGGCGCACGATGCCGCCGTTCAATTTCTCGTCGGCCAGATCGACGAAAGGCGGGTCGCCATCTTCGCGACCATGGATTTCGCGCAGCCAAAGCGACTGGCCCATTTCCGGATAATTGGGGCCAATGACTGCAAGGACTTCGCCCTCGACCTTGAAGCCAATGGTCGCCATCTTGTCGACATCATCGAGCAGGCCAACGCCGCCAATGGCGGGCGTCGGCAAAATCGCACTGCCACCACCAGTCGCCTTGCTTTCATTGTAGAGCGAGACATTGCCCGACACGATCGGATAATCGAGCGCGCGACAAGCATCGCCCATACCCTCCAGGGCACCGACAAATTGCGCCATGATTTCGGGGCGCTGCGGGTTGGCGAAGTTGAGGCAGTTGGTAATCGCGAGCGGCGTTGCACCCACTGCACTGATGTTGCGATAGGTTTCGGCCACCGCCTGCTTGCCGCCCTCATAAGGGTCGGCATAGACATAGCGTGGGGTGCAATCAGTCGACATGGCCAGCGCTTTTTTGTGGCCATGCACACGCACCACGGCGGCATCGCCACCCGATTTCTGCGCAGTATCGGCACCAACCTGGCTGTCATATTGCTGCCAGATCCACGCACGACTGGCGAGATCGGGCGAGGCCATCAGCTTGAGCAAATCAGCGCCGAGATC
>JAGNSY010000093.1:0-1401 GCA_017987825.1 Sphingorhabdus sp.
GGGGGCACGTCCTGCCCCGTACGTTCTGCCTCGGCCTTCCGGACCATTTTCAGCTGCATGTCTAACGAATCGAGCCGAGGGTCTTTTGTGCCGTTGCCATCCTGCGCGGGATCTTCTGAAGCCATGCAATTCCTCCATGTTTCGATACTCAGTATCAACTGGGGAGAACCGCCAAGACTCCGGGCAACCCCGCCAAGGCACGCGCGCTTTAGGAGAGGGCCTGCGCCAAGTCAACTGCCCGGCGCCAATTATGCTGCGGTGCAAAAGCAAAGGCCCGAAGAATCACTTCTCCGGGCCTCCGAATCTTTTTCTACCGGCACTTTACGGGCAGCGCACATCCACCACCGGATCGCTGGCGTCGCGGGTTTTCCATGTCTTGTCCGGAGCCTGATATTTCTCACCCGGCACCGTACGTTCCTTGATCAGGCGGCAGCCGGTGCGGAAGGCCATTTCTTCAACGGTTGCGCCATTGGCCAGCGCTTCCTCGGTATATTTCGCTTTGCGCTTGATATTGAGGTCGTCGACCAGCGCTTTCACGGCAGGCGAAGGCGCGCTGACAAAACCGAGATAGCCGTCTGTCTTCTCGCCGATCAAACCTTCGGCACGCGCCTGTTGATAGGCCGGGTCGCGCTGCGCCATTGCGCCGCTGCCTGCAACAGCAGCACCGATCAGCAGCGCGGCTGCAACCATTTCGATACGGTCTTTCATCTTTTCACTCAAAGCCATCAGAATATCTCCGAATTCTCTTCGATCACTTCCTTCGAAGCCTGATCCAGCCTGTACAGCACTTCCTGACGGATAGCGATGTTGAGGTTTATCACAATTGGCTTGTCAGGCGCTGTCACCTGCACGCAACCCGGAAGGGCCGATGCAGCCAAACATAGGAAGAGAATTGCCCCTTTCGTCATGTTTCGACGGATCGCACCATTGCCATCCATCGTCAATCTATGTTGCATATACCCCTCCCTCGCTTTCGGCAGGCTGAATAGGCCGTTCATTTGGCGATCAATTTCGTTCATCTTTTCCTCCGGGCGGCGGACCCTCACCGGGAACCGGTTTGTTCTGGCTTTCGATAATATCCCTGCCCTGCTGCAACGCATAATCTGCATCATAAAGCCCGCGGATCGAGCCGATTAGCTGCAGAAACTCGGCTTCGATGCGGACGTTGAACTTGATCGGTACCTTGGCGAGCTGCTTGGTGATGAAATTCTGCTTGGCGAGGCTGCCCTGCTGCAACCCCTCAAAGGCGACATCGGTGACGATCTCACCATCTATCTTGCCATCAACGCCGATGCGCATTTCACGGAAACGGATCGAGCGCAGCGCCTGAAAGGCGAAATTGGCGAACACGCCCATATCTTCATAGGTCAACTCGCCCAGATAAGAGAGCTCACCGCCGCC
>JAGNSY010000093.1:1501-7886 GCA_017987825.1 Sphingorhabdus sp.
ATCGGGCACGCGCAGCTGGTTGAACCGGTCAACCTGTTCGGCGTCCGACAAATAGAGGCTGGAATCGAGCCCGAGAACATCGCCCTGCCAACGCCATTGGCCTTCTGCTTCGCTTATCAGCAGCGGCACTTCACCGATCTGGCCTGCTCCGCCGCTGATCGTGCCGTGGATGCCCGGGCCCTCAAGCTTCCCATCCAGCCGGGCAATCGTGAAGCGGCTTTGTGTGCGTTCGCGGCCCAGATCTATCGCCAGATTATTTGCGCCAAATCCGCTGTCGAGATCAAAGCTGATGCTGCTGCCGCTGGCTTTCAACTCAGAGGAGCCTAATGTGCCGTCGACGCTGAGCGAAGGTATCACCAGCGCAAATCGTGTTTCGCCGCCGGCTACATTCAAAATCGAACCACGCTGGGGGCATGCCCGCAAACTGCCCGCCGGCAAACGCAACGATCCGGTCGCGAGCCCGCTATACCGGATATTGGTGCAGGCGGCGTTCATCGCGAAGCTATTGCCCGAAAACGACCCGTCTATCGGAAGACTGAGGCCAGTCACGATCCCGCCCAGCAATGGTCCTGTGACCGTTGCCTGACCGTTGAATCGCCAAGGCCTCCGGCCACCGCCTTCAAAGGCGAGCGTGGGAATGTGGATACTGCCGCCGGGGGCCGAATAGGGCTGCAGATTCAGCGTGCCTGCCCAGCCGCCGCCCTGCTGACGCAGCAAAACCTTGCCTGTGGGCAGATCACCGCCGGTCATTGTCAGCGAAACCGGATTGCTCAACCGGCCATCCGCAAGCGCAAATTCTGCCTGTTGCCGCAGAATGACGCCGCTGTCCGAACGGACAAAAAGGCGGTCTACCGCGATCTTGCTGCCCGCCGGAGCGGTTGCGATGTCGAAATTCAGCGTTCCGTCAAAACTGCGGATTGCGCGGCGCAGCGCCGGATCGAGGCGGGCGACGACCGGCCCGACCGGCGTGGGCTTTGTACCGCGCACCAGTTCGTCCATCGATGGCAGCATCGACTGCGGCAGAGAGGTGCCTGTAAGCTGCGCATCGCCGCGCGCCGTTAAGGCAAGTCCGGCATCGGAAATAGAGAGGGTTCCCTCGGCCGTACCTGCCAGATTGCGCATCGACAATTCCGGCATGCGCAGCGCGGCTTTTGTCAGCGCCAGATCATATTCGGTGCGTTGCTGGCTGCCGTTGAAGGCCAGCTTTCCGGAGACGCCATCGGCACGGCGCTTGTTCGCCTGCGCGGACTTGGCCGCGATAGCCACATCGCCGATCCAGCGGTCGAACGCTTCGGTAAACTGGACTTTGCCATTGATGACGGGAGCGTCGAGCGCCAGCTTTTGTGCATCGCATTTCGCAGCGGTCGCCGTCAGCGGGCCAATAAATTCTGGCCGGACGTTGCGAATCTGGACCGTGCCGTCATAGCGCACACCAGCAGCGCTGCATCCGCCACCCGCCATCTGCCGCGAGCGTGCAACAATTTTGCCATCGAAACGATTGCGCAAATTGCCTTTGCCCTGCGCCGCTATCCCTACCCCACCCCAGGGCGTGGCGAGCGACAGGATCGCATCCGACAAGGCAAGGTTGAGATCGGGCAGCGATAGCGGCTCTTTGCTCTCCATATCGCGCAGCTTGTCAACTTCGCCGAGATAGAGTTTGCCGTCGGCAAAACGCCCTTTCAAGCGCACACCATCGGCGCGGATCTCGCGCAGCTCGGGTTGCCCGAAGCCAATCGCCAGTTCGATTTCAACAAGCTTTGCGGTCAAATCGGGCTTGGCTGGATCGCCCAGAACGACGTTACGGATCCGCTGGGTGCGAAACCCGATATCCTCGATTTCGTAAGTCGCCCGAACGCCGTTTTTCTCCAGATAGTCGCGCACGAAGCCGTCGGCGATATCGACACGCTTCCACCAAGCATAAGCAAGCAGCAGAAACAATAGCAGCAACACAGCGCCGAATATGCGGCGCTTCGTCCAGCGCCTAGCTGGTGGGGCTTCGGGAAGCTCTTCTTCCATCAATACACAAATGCGCCAAAGCCTTGCGCCATGCAACTCGGATTTCTTCCAAACGTCTTGCAGCGGAGGCAAAATTGCGGAACAAGCCTGTTGTATGGCTATGGCACGCGACAAAGACGAAAATTATGGCGAAGGCCATCGCGAGCGGCTGCGCGAACGTTTGCTGGACAATGGCGGCGACGGATTACTTGACCATGAGCTGGTCGAATATTTGCTGATGCTTGCGATACCGCGAATCGATACCAAACCGATCGCCAAGCAACTGATCGCGCATTATGGCAATCTGTCATCGGTATTTACCGCAGACGCCTATAGTTTGCAGAACCAGAAGGGCATTGGCGAAAAGGCAGCGGCGGCAATCAAGCTGGTGCAGGCGCTGGCTTTGCGCATGGCTTCAGAGCCGGTGCGCGAACAACCCACCCTCTCAAGCTGGCAGGCGCTGCTCGACTATTTGCGGCTTGATATGGCGCATCTGACGATCGAGCGGGTGCGGGTGCTGTATCTTAATTCGAAAAATATGCTGATCCGCGACGAGGTGGCGGGCGAAGGCTCGATCGACCAAGCCCCGATCTACACCCGCGAGATCATTCGCCGTTCGATCGATCTGGGCGCTGCCGCAATCATCCTCGTCCACAATCACCCGAGCGGCGACAGTGCACCCAGCCGACAGGATATTTCGATGACGCGCGAGATTATTGAGACTGGCAAGCGTCTTGGGATTTCCGTCCATGATCATGTGATTGTCGGTAAGGACGGCTTTTCAAGTATGCGCAGCGCGGGGCTGATTTAGGTCAGGGCTTCTTTGAGGCTGCCTTGATGTCGTCTGCCAAACCTTTGCGCAGCGCATCCGAGTCCTGAAACCTCAGATCGTCGATCTTCCACTGCCCGCCTTCACGCTTGAAGCGGAACAACAAGGGCGCGCCCATATCCTTGCCTTCATAGCGGCCGGGCGAGAACAGGATTTTGGCCTCGATGGCGTCTTTACCCTTAGCGGTATAGCTTTGCCGCACCAGCCGGGAAGTCGCCGGATCATTATCCTGACACTGGCAATACCAGTCGAAACCATTGAGCCCGTAAAGCTCATCGCTTTGCTGCATCAACCGGTCCCACCGCCCGATCAGGACGGCGAGCGACTGCGTATAGGGCGGTTCGTAACCGTCAGCCGATGCGCCTGCTGCATTGTCCGGCGCATAGCTGCCATCTTCCGGCGCTTCTGGTATCGGCTGCGAATAAGGCGCGTAGATTTTCGCGACGATTTCGCGGACGATGGCCTCATCCTGCGGCGTAGGGGCCTTGGCAGCGGCCCCGTGTACGGGCAGCAGTCCGACAGATAAACAAATCGCGAAAATGCGCGCCTTCGCAGCGCGCACGATCAGTCGCCTTGACCCGGATCGGGGGAGAAGAATTTCTCGAACTTGCCTTCGACACCCTTAAACTCGTCGGCATCGGCAGGGGTTTCGTGCTTGGTCGTGATGTTCGGCCATTCGGCGCTATATTGCGTATTGAGCTCAAGCCACTGCTCAAGGCCATTTTCGGTATCGGGCAGAATCGCTTCGGCCGGGCATTCGGGTTCGCACACGCCGCAGTCGATGCATTCATTGGGGTTGATGACGAGCATATTCTCGCCCTCGTAGAAGCAATCCACGGGGCAAACCTCGACGCAGTCCATATATTTGCATTTGATGCAGGCATCGGTGACGACGTAGGTCATTGCTCGGTTTCTCCCCTGAACAGTTCGGTTTGTTGACCAACGCCTATTGTGCCTTGGGCACGCAAGTCAACGGGGGAAATGTGCTGGGCCATCAAATTTCATTGTAGCAGGCCTGCGCTTCAGTTGCCGGACCGCGCCGTTGCGGGATCGAAAGAAGGCGGATGGCCAACGCCCCCTCTCCCCTCGGCAGCGTGATACTATCGCCCGCTTTTGCCTCAACGCTGGGTTTTTCAACACGAATGCCGTTCAACCGCACATGACCTTCGGCGATCAAAGCCTGGGCAAGGCTGCGCGATTTGGACAGGCGCAGATGCCAGAGCAGCTTGTCGATCCGCAACGCGTCGCCAGCCAAGCTCAGCCGCCCATTTTTTCCTTGAGCGCCGCAAGCTGCAAGGCAAGCGCCGATGGGGCTTCATTCTTCGGTTTGGATGCGGCTGGAACGGGCTTTGGCGCATGTGCGGGTTTGCCAGATTTTTGCGGCCTGCGGTCCTGCGTTCGGGCTGGGCGCGGTGCGGGCTTTGCTTTGCGAATTCCGACCCAACGCCAAAAGGTCAAGCTCGCTGTTTGTTCGGGGACTGTATCCTTAGGCGCTTCGGCGACCAGTTCCTCCCCAGCATGGGGAGGGGAACCATCCGCGGGATGGTCGTGGGGCGCAGGCGGGATTTCCTGAACTTCGCTGTCGATTTCTTCAGCTTTGGGCGAGGATTCTGCCGCGTCTGGCTCAGGGACAACTTCAACGTGCTCCTCCACCAAGGCTTCGCCTTGGTCCCCCTCACCCGATGGGGGAGGAATAGCCTCAATCCGACGGAAACCGGCATCGCGCATCAGCGCCTGCAGCCCCTCTTCGCTTAAACCCAGCGATGTCGCAAAGGCCATATCCATGCCGAACTCGAGCGCCTGCCCGCGTGCTTCGTGCGCTTTCTTGATCACCCGCTCGGCCAGATCGATGCGGACATATTCGTTACCGACGCGGCGATAGCCGGCATTGCGACAGTCGGCAGTCGACGCAAAATTCCATTCTTTCAGATGCACCGCGCTTTCGGGCGGCAATTCAGGCATCGGTTTTTCGGTTAGTGCCGCAAACAACGCAGAGCGCCAGCGCGTGGCCGCAGGTTTCAGAATCGCGTGATGATAAACGTCAAGAGCGCCGAAAACGATCCCCGCCTTACGCGCCGCGCCACGGGCTTCCTTGGGCAATGCCGTTAGCGTTTCCGCCAAAAACTGGCGTCCCGCAATACCACCCGCATCGGCTAAACGCGCAGCCAAGGCACGAACCACACCATCGGTCGCCGCATCAGCGGCTAGCTGGTTGAGAGCAACCAGCCCACCCATATGTTTGGCCAGTTGTTCGTGGATCCAGCTCTCGGCTTTTTCGGCGATGGCACGCAAATCGTCGCCTTCAAGGCCGGCCACCGCACGGACCGGCTTGAACAGCGGCTGCAAAAGGCTGCGTCCCCGGGCCAGATGGCCGAGCACAGCGCCATTCCACTGCAATGCCGGACGTCCATCGGCATCGCGTGTCAGCGAAAATTCCTGCCCTTCGGCCATTAATAGCGCCCTCACCTTGTCTTTCAGATATGCTGCCAGATGTCGCTCGGCTGCTGCAAGCAGCAATTTGCGTTCCCCGACTCGCGCCGTGGAATCGACGCGAAAGGTGAAGCCGTCAAGCTCGCCGATATGCTCGCCATCGACGAACACCTGGTTTTCCGCGTTCACCTGAACCGGAAGCAGCGCATCGTCCTTGCCGCCTTTGCGCAATAGCATAGATGTGCGCCGGTCGACAAAACGCTGGCGGAGCGCATTGTGCAGCGCGTCGGACAGCTTTTCCTCCAGCCTGCGCGCGCGTTCGGCCATAGCAGGTGGATCTTCAACCCAGTCGCCACGGTGGGCAACATAGGTCCAGGTCCGCACCGCTGCGATCCGCGCCGAAATCGTGTCGACATCGCCCTGTATATTGTCGAGCCGAGCCAGTTCACTGGCAACATAGCTGTGCGGCAAGGGCCCGCCTTGGGCCATATTCTCCCAAAGCGCTGCCACGAAGCGGCTATGATGTTCGGAGCCGGTCTGGCGGAAATCGGGCAGGCTCGCGACCTCCCACAGACGCGCAACACTTTTCGGGCCGGTCAGTCTATGAATGACCTGCGGCATATCGGCGAGGCGTTTGAGTACGGATAGATCGACGGCTTCGGGTGCTGCGCGCAGTGGCGGGCCATCGGGCTTTGCCTCCAGATCGGCGATCAGCCGGGCCAGACTGTCAAAACGCGGCTCCGCCTCGCGCCAGTACATCCAGTCGAGCGCTGGGAACTGGTGGCTCTCGATCGCCAGGACTTCCTCCGCGGTCATTTCGCCCGCTTCGCCCGCCACCGTGCCGAAAGTGCCGTCGCGTTGGTGTCGCCCTGCCCGCCCGGCAATCTGCGCCATTTCGGCGACCGTCAGCCGCCGTGTGCGATTGCCGTCAAATTTGGATAATCCTGCAAAAGCAATATGCTGAACATCCAAGTTCAGACCCATTCCAATAGCATCAGTCGCAACCAGATAGTCCACCTCACCCGACTGAAACATCTCGACCTGAGCATTGCGGGTGCGTGGGCTAAGCGCCCCCATCACCACAGCTGCCCCGCCGCGCAACCGGCGCAACAGTTCGGCAACGGCGTAAAC
>JAGNSY010000008.1 GCA_017987825.1 Sphingorhabdus sp.
GCTGGCTGTTGCCTGTCTCGGGGCAGGGGCTGGCGATTGCGCAGGATGTCAGCTTCGTCAGCATTTTCGCGCTGTTTTTCCTGCATGGATTGCGGCTGCCCCGGCAGGAAGTGGTGAAGGCCGCGCGC
Organism: Sphingorhabdus sp.; assembly: GCA_017987825.1. GTDB lineage: Bacteria > Pseudomonadota > Alphaproteobacteria > Sphingomonadales > Sphingomonadaceae > Sphingorhabdus_B. The sequence continues at coordinate 129 of JAGNSY010000008.1, forward strand.
AGCTGGAATGTGCAAGGGGCGATGCTGGCTTTCAGCTTTGTTGCGATGCCGCTGGCGGGATTGGCGCTGGCCAAGGGAGCAGGGTGGATGCTCCCTGCGGCGTTGGCGACGGGCCTTGTCTATTGCGCGATGCTGCCCTCCACGGTGCAGTCGGCGATCAGTTACAGCTCGATGGGCGGGGGCAATGTTGCGGCGTCGGTGGTGGGCGCGGCGCTTTCCAACCTTTCAGGGATCATGCTGACGCCAGCGCTGGTCGCGCTGTTGTTGGGCGCGGCCTCGGGCGTGGCGATCGGCAGCGATACGATTGTCCGCATTGCGACAATGTTGTTGCTGCCCTTTGCGCTGGGGCAGATTGCGCAAGGCTGGCTCGGCGGCTGGGCGCAGCGGCAAAAGGCGATGCTTTCCTTTTTTGACCGGCTGGTGATCCTGATTGCCGTCTATGTTGCCTTTGCCGGAGCCGTAAATTCGGGAAGCCTTTCGGCGCTAGATCTGGGGACGATGGCGGCATTATGCACGCTGCTCGCCCTGCTGCTGGCCTTTGCCTTTGCCGGGGCGTGGTTCTTTGGCGGCGTGATAGGGCTGGATCGGGCCGACCGGATCAGCCTTGTTTTTGCCGGTGCGCAAAAGAGCATCGCGACGGGCGCGCCGATGGCGACGATCCTGTTTGGCGCTTCGGCGGGGCTGATTGTGCTGCCCGCGATCATCTATCACATGGCGCAGCTTTTGTTGTCAGCGCCACTGGCCACCCGTCTCGCTAAAGGCTCCTGAGCGCCTCAGACGGTCGCGCACCGAGGATGGGCAGCGAGCCGAGCATGCCGAGCGTGAAGGTCAATCCCGCACCGCCAATCAGCGTCCAAGCGAGCGTCGCGGGATCTGGCGCAAAGGTGAAATCGAAGATCTGCACGATCACATACCAGCCAGCGCCCAGCCCCAAGGCCAGTGCGACCAGACCCAGAACCACGGCAAGGATGGCATATTCCAACGCCTGCGCGCCCAGTATCTGCCTTCTCGTAGCGCCAAGAAGTTTCATAATGACGCTATCGTAAATCCTGCTCTGCCGGGCAGCCGCAATGGCGCCAACCAGCACGGCGATGCCTGCGAAGATGGCTATCGAGGCCGCGGCAGCTATGGCTTGTGCCATTTGTTGCAGCAGGACGGTCACTTGGCTCACGACCTCTCCGACCTGAATCAGCGAGGACGAGGGGAAGGCAGGTGGGATCGATTTTGCGAGCGCACGTTCGGCCTTGGCTGGCACGGTTAACGTGGCGACCATGCTGTGCGGTGCTGCGTCAAAGGTTCCGGGCGAAAAGACCAGCGCATAGTTGAGGCCGAAATTCTCCCACTTCACTTCGCGCAGCGATGCGATTTTGGTCGGGATTTCGACGCCGAGTACGCTGATCGTCAGGCTGTCACCAACGCCTACGGCCAGCGATTCCGCGACGCGGATGTCGAGCGACACCAAAGCCGGGCCTTTGTAATCGGCGGGCCACCATTCGCCTGCGATGACCTCGCTGCCCTTTGGCACTTGCGGGCTGTATGTCAGCCCCCGGTCGCCATTGAGCACCCAAGCGCCTTCGGGAAGTTCGTCGAGCTGGTCGACGCGCTGGCCGCCAAATTCGACGATGGTGCCGCGCAGCGAGGGGATGAGGTTGATTTCGGCCTCTGGCGCCTCCTTGCGCACCATCGCGGAGAATTCGGCGGTGCGTTCGCGCGGGATGTCGAGCGCGAAAAAGCTGGGTGCGCGTTCGGGAACGCTGTTCTGGATTTCGTTGTTGATGCTTGTCTGGATCGCGGCGAGCGTGACAAACAAAGTCAGGCCAAGGCCAAGCGCGATCACCAGCGCTTGCGTGTGCGACCCCGGGCGGTGCAAATTGGCGAGCGCGAGGCGGGGCAACGGGGCCTTGGGGCGGGGTAGGCGCAATGCAATCGCGCGCATCACCCAAGCAATCGCTGCGAGTAGCAGCAGAAGCGCAAAAGCCGCTCCGATGAAGCCCAGCGAGAAGACCGGCTCGCGCGCCGTTGCCACAGCCAAGGCGACAATCGCCGCGATGCTGGCCGAAACCCAGATCGCTGTCCGCCGGTCGATCCGGCTGCTGCCTTCGACAACCGAACGATACAGTCCGGCGGCTGGCACGGTGCGCGCACGGGCGAGCGGGGGCAGGGCAAAGGCGAAGGCAATCAGCAGGCCGTAAATCGCGCTGACAATAAGGGGCACGGGATGCAGCGAGAAGCCGGGTGCTACGGGCAATATATCTCCTGCGACCCATCCAATCGCCATCGGCATCACACTGCCCACTGCCAAGCCGACCGCAATCGCCGCACATGCGACGGCAAAGATCTGCAGCATATAGATGCGGAAAATGATCCCGCTGTCCGCACCGGTCACCTTCAATGTCGCTATCCCTGCGCGCTTGCTTTCGAGATAGCTGCCAACACCATTGCCCACCCCGATCCCGGCAATCACGAGCGATGCGAGGCCAACCAGCGTCAAGAATTGCCCCATGCGCTCGATGAAGCGCCGGGTGCCGGGCGCGCCGTTCGACCGATCGGTGATGTCCCATCCAGCGGAGGGGAACTGCTGCTCGAGCGATTTGGCGACCGCTTCGGGATCGGCACTGGCGGGCAGTTTGATGCGATATTTGCTTTCGAACATGCTGCCAGGCTGGATCAGCTTGGTGTCCTCAAGAGCGTCGAGTGAAACCAAAGCCACTGGGCCAAGCGTAAAGCCTTCGCCCAAACGGTCAGGTTCTTCGGCAATCACGCCTGCGACTTTGAAGGCCGCCTCACCGAAGCGCACGGACCCGCCGGTCGCAAGGTTGAACCGATCCGCCAAGGTTTGGCCGATATAGATTTCCCCGTCCTTGGGTGCCTTTGCTATGGCGCCGCCCTGCAACACCAATTTGCCATAGAGCGGGTAAGTGCCGTCGATCGCTTTCAGCTCGGCCAATATGCTGTCGCTGCCTTCGGGGCCGATCGCCATGGCGCGCAGACGCACGGTTTCCGAAACCGTGCCCTCTGCAGCAAAGGCTTTCAGTTCGGCGTCGCTCGCCTCGCGCTGGGCGATACCGATTTCGATGTCTCCGCCAAGGATGGTCTGGCCGCGGCGCGAGAGCTCTTCGGTGATGCTGGCCGTCAGGCTGCCGATAGCTGCCAGTGTGGCAACGCCAAGGAACAGGCAGACGGCAAGCAAACGAAGCCCGCGAATGCGCGCCGAAAGATCACGGCGGGCAATGCGCCAGAGGGTCGAAAGCGAGAGGCTCAAGCCACGCTCTCCACCACCAACCCGTCCTGCATCGCAATCACGCGATCGCAGCGTGCGGCAAGGGCAGGGTCATGGGTGATGATCAGCAGGGTCGCTCCCAAAGCTGCCCGCCGTTCGAACAACAGGTCGATGATCGATGAACCGGTCGAGCCATCCAGATTGCCCGTCGGTTCGTCGGCGAAGATGATTTTCGGCGCGGCTGCCATCGCGCGCGCAATCGCCACACGCTGTTGCTCGCCGCCCGACAGTTGCGAAGGGTAATGGGTTAGACGATGGCCAAGGCCGACAGCTTCCAATTCCTTGGCCGCGCGTACGAAGGGATCGGCGATGCCTGCCAGTTCCATCGGCACCGCGACATTTTCCAGCGCGGTCATGGTGGGCAGCAGGTGAAAGGCCTGAAGCACGATGCCAATCCGTCCCCGCCGTGCGCGGGCCAAAGCATCCTCGTCGAGTTCGGTAAAGTTCAGCCCGTCAACCTGCACCGTGCCGCCGCTCGCCCGCTCCAAACCTGCCAGAACGGCCATCAGTGAACTCTTGCCCGATCCGGACGGCCCGAGCAGCGCGACGCTGACGCCATAGGGAACTTCCAGATCGACGCCGCGCAAAATCGAAACTTGTGCGTCGCTGGCGCCAAGCGTGAGGGTGACATTCGACGCCCGTATCGCCATATCGGGCGCGTCAGATAGTGCTGCGGACAAGGAGAGTTCCTTAATGAAGATGAATTTTGCCCTATATGGTGCGGCTTTACTGCTTGTCCAAGCCCTTGCAGCATGCGGGTCTTCACCCGTAACCGCGCCGAAGGAAAAAACGGCACAAAATGCGCCTGCCAAGGCAGAGGCTGCGCAATATGACAAGCTGGTCGTTGCCTTTGGCGACAGCCTCTATGCCGGCTATCGCCTCGGTCCGTCCGAAGGGCTCGCGCCGCAGCTTCAGGACGCGCTGGAAAAAGCCGGCATAAAGGCCCGCGTGCATAATGCCGGCGTATCGGGCGACACCACAGCGGTTGGCAAGCAGCGGCTGACTTTCGTGCTCAATAATCTGGAAAAGAAGCCCGACCTTGTCGTCCTTGGCCTTGGCGGGAATGATATGCTGCGCGGAATCCAGCCCAAGGAAAGCGAGGCCAATCTGAGGGCGATGCTCGATGAGCTCAAGAAACGCGACATTGATGTGGTGCTGACAGGCATGCTCGCCGCGCCCAATTTAGGGCCGGATTATGCCAATGCCTTTAACCCGATTTTTCCAAAGCTCGCCAAGCAATATGGTGTGCCGCTTTATCCCTTTTTTCTCGACGGCGTGGTTGCCGACCCGAAGCTGATGCTACCGGATAATATTCACCCCAATGCGACAGGTGTCGTGAAGGTTGTCGACGGGTTGGCGCCGCTTGTCGAAAAGGCGCTCAAGCCGTAAATGCCAAGGTGTATTAAAAAAATAACACACCATCGACCGGATTCGCTTGAAATCGCCACAAACGCGTTCCATTTATCCCATAATATCACCGCTTGAGGAGGATCGACCCCCATGTCGACCAGTGAAACACTGACCGCCACCGAAACCGAGCTGAAGCTCACCCCGCCCGATCCGGTGCCGCCGATTGCCGCGGAAAAGGCCATCGGGCTGGTTCCGGTAGAGGATGAGGTCAAGGGCAAGCTCGCCGAAAAGGTCGAAGGCTATATCGCCGATCTGCTCGCGCAGGATGTGAACAGCCCCGAATTCGGCAAGCGCGTCGACCAGCTGACCAATATGGGGCGCAAGGAAATTATGGAGGCAGCGGGCCAATCCAACCGCTTCCTCGATCGTCCGATCCGCCAGATGGACGAACAGTCGGGCGTGGGTGCTGACCTGGCCGAATTGCGCCGCACGGTTGAAGATCTTGATCCTTCGAAGCGCGGCAATTTGACAACCAAGCAGAAGCTGTTTGGCATCATTCCTTGGGGCAACAAGCTGCGCAACTATTTCGACAGCTATCAGAGTGCACAGGGGCATATCAGCTCGATCCTCGGCCGCCTTGCCAATGGCAAAGACGAACTGCTGATGGACAATGCCGCAATCGACGTCGAACGGCAAAATCTGTGGAAGGCGATGGGCAAGCTTGAGCAGATGATCCTGATTTCCAAGCAGCTCGACGGGCGGCTTGAGGAAAAGGCCGCTGAGCTTGAATTGTCCGATCCGGCCAAGGCGAAGGCAATACGCGAAACCGCGCTGTTTTATGTTCGTCAGCGTCATCAGGATTTGCTGACGCAGATGGCGGTGACGGTGCAGGGTTATCTGGCGATGGATCTGGTCAAGAAGAACAATGTCGAGCTAGTCAAAGGCGTCGACCGCGCGTCGACCACCACTGTCGGCGCGCTGCGCACGGCGGTGACGGTTGCCCAAGCGATGACCAACCAGCGGTTGGTATTGGGCCAGATCACCGCGCTCAATACGACCACCGCCAATATCATCGACAGCACCGGCAAATTGCTGCGCGAAAACACCGCAGCCATCCACGAACAGGCGGCGGCATCGACGATCCCGCTCGAAACGCTAAGCCGCGCCTTCCAGAATATCTACGATACCATGGACGCCATCGACACCTTCAAGGTCAAGGCGCTGGAAAGCATGAAGCAGACCTCCGAAGCGCTCGAAAAGGAAGTCGAAAAGTCGAAGGGCTATATCGCGCGGGCTGAAGGTGCGGCGCAGGCCAAATTGGGCGCGACCGAGACCAATTTGTTGAGCTCGCTGGAGGCCTAAGACTTGGTAAGCCCTGCAACGCAATCCGACGAAATTCTCGACAGTGCGCGTCGATCCTTGAAGCGGGTCCGCATGGGGCCGCCTATCGGAACCAAATCGCGTGCCCTGCGGCGGGCGCATTTCTTTGGCAAGCTGGCACGGACAGGCATTGTCGTTGGCGGCTTGCTGATCGCGGCGGGCATTGTCGGCGCGATCATCGATGGCATCGGTTTCTGGGGTGTGATGATCACGGGTGTACTCGGCGCGGCGGCGGTCTATGCGCTGATGCGCTATCCCGAAATGCCGATGCCGACGACTGAATCCTTGCGGCAGACCGACCTTGGCACATTGGCAGGCAAGACCGAAATCTGGCTGGAGGCGCAACGCCCGGCGCTACCCGCGCCCGCCATCCCACTGGTGCAGAATATCGGCCTGCGGCTCGATGCACTGGCACCGCAATTGCAGACGCTCGCCGAGACCGACCCGGCCTCTCGCGAAGTGCGCAAGCTGGTGGGCGAGCATCTGCCCGAGCTGATCAACGGCTATAAGCGCATTCCCGAACCGCTGCGACGGCAGGACAATGGCGGCAAGACCCCCGAGCAGCAATTGGTCGACGGGCTGAAGCTGATCGATCGCGAAATCGAAACGATGACCGGCCAGATCGCGCGCGGTGAACTCGACAAGCTGGCAACCCGCGGCCGCTTCCTCGAAATCCGCTATGATGGGGCAGGGGAAAGCGCCTGAGGGCTTCATTCGATCCGAAACCTTCGGCGAACGTAGCTCGTGACTGCTTCTTCATGTAGAAGCGAAGTCTGGAAAAGAGAGGAGACGACGCCAGACTTGTCGGCTAATGAGCCCTAATGGTCCAGACAATCAAAAGAAAATGGCGCGGTCGTGGCCTGGATGAACGCAAGGCCGAACGACGCACGCAATTATTGTCGGCTGCAATCAAGGTCTATAGTGAACGCGGGTTTCGGCATTCGTCGGTAAAGGCGGTTTGCGATGCGGCTGGTTTGACCGAGCGCTATTTTTACGAAAGTTTTGCCAATAGCGAAGAAATGCTGATTGCCGCCGCTTCGGCCTCTTTGGAGCATATGGTCGGTGAGTTACGAGCCAGATGTGCAGCGGTTCCGCGAGGGGATCGACTGGCGACGATCCTGATCAACTATTACCGGATGCTGCAGGAACAACCAGCGCATGCCCGCGCTTTTCTGGTCGAGATCCGGGGGATTAGTCCAGCCGTTGACGCCTATCTGGAAACGGTGGTGGACACCTTCGCCTCGCTGATCGTCGACCAGCCGCTGGATCAATTGGCATCTGTCGATCGCATGACTGCAATCGGTGCTGTCGGCGCCATAGTGCATATCGCGCTCGACTGGATACTCGGTGATTTCGCGACGCCGATCGAGGAAGTTGTCGAGGCTGCCGTTCGACTTGGCGCGGTTCTCGACCGGATAGGCAAGCCGCACTGAACAATTGGACCGGACAGGCAAGCCGGGAAATTTTGCCAGCTCCCCCGATCGGCCAATACTGACTTAGGCAGCCTTCGCGATTTCGACTGCGATTCGCCGGATATCGGCTTGATAGTCGATCTTCAGCGATTGCAGCATTTCCTGACGTTCCGGGCCCGGATCGGGCCGATAGGCGGCGGCGTTGCGGCGCTTGCCGCGTGCCCAATAATAAAGCACACCGCCCAAATTGCGCGGGCGGCGCAGCCACGCCTCGGGATGTTCGAGCATGTGGAACCCGCGCAAGGCCTCGCGCAGCAAGCGGGTGTCGGAACGGATCGCGATTTCGATACCGTCCTTGATGAAGCTCTTCGCCAATCGCACGCGCAGGCGGGGGCGCTGGCCTGGAGTCAGCGCGCGCCGGGCTTCCTTGATCGCACTGCGATCCTGCTTTCGCTGGTTCAGGTAGAAGGGCAGCAGTTCGGCCTTCACCGCTTCGTGGAAGGCCATCGCCCGGTCCGTCGGATCGCTATGCGTGTCGAGAACCTTCCGCAGCCATTGGGCGCCGACCGCAGCGAATGAACAACCGCGTCCAAAAAGCGGATTGGTGCGCACCAGCGTGTCGCCGAGCGCAAAATATCCATGCACAGCCGGTTTGCCATCGACCACCATATCGCGCCAACGGCTGACGAGATCGCCCATGCCGATGACCTTGCCGGTCGGTTCGGACCGGTTGGCGTTGGTCCAGGGGAACAGCCCTGGCAGCATCAGCGTGATGGCATGGAAGATTTCGGGATCTACGATGGCTTGCCGCAATTCCAGTTCGACCTCGGGCACGGCGAGCGTGATCGAGAAATTGCCGTTGTCGCCAGGGAATACGCCGAATTTGAGATAGCCGAGGTCGCCTGATGCTGGCGGGTTGGTTCGGCGGTCGGGCTCCTCCTGACCGGATAACAAGCGGTAATGGCGCGTGAAATAAAGGATGCCCGCGCTTTCGCTTTCCTCTTTGATAACAGCGCCTTCATCCATCAATTGTTTGATGCCGCGCCCGCCCTTGCCGGAGGCATCGACGACAATATCGGCGTGCAATGACGTCTCTACACCATCGAGCAGGCCTTGGACGCCATTGACCTGCAATATGCCGTCCTCTCCCTTGCGGGTGAGAAGTCGCTCGACGCGAAAGCCACATTGCAGCGTCACATTGGGCAGCGTTTCGACATAATTCCGCATGGTCATTTCCAGCGTCGTTCGACGGCTGGTGATCATGGTCAGATCTTCATCTTCGGGTTCCGGCTGATAGCCTTGCTCTTGCTGCTCGGTCAGCCAGATGTCGAAGGGGAGCTCGCGCACGCCATTGGCGAGCAACTGCTCGATGAGGGCAGGGTGTTCCTCCTTCATGATCACGCGCAGCCGGGCCAGAAAGGCGTGGCTCTGGCGCAGATGGGCGACGCCATTGCGTTTCCAGTTGCGGAACAATTCGTCCGGGTCCGATGTGTCGAGCGGGCCGTCGCGTTCGATCATCACAATCTCGCGCCCTGACGGTGCCAGCAACAGTGCGGTGCAAAGCCCGCCTATGCCTGCCCCGATGACCAAAACCTTTTCACGCATCGGCCTGCTTCTCCTTAGCTGTCGATGATGTTGAGGAATTCGACGATGCACTCATTCACCGCCTCCGGCGCCTCCTGCTGCGTCCAGTGACCAATCCCCGGGATCATGCGGTTGACGCGCAAATCTGTCACGAATGTCGGCAAGGCTTTGACTGCCTCTGCTGCCATCATCACAACGCCATCAGCTGTTCCCGCCACAAACATTGCAGGTTGGTGGATCTGGGTTGGGGCGCCTTCGGTTAGCTCCCATGTCAAATCATGGTTGCGATAGTAGTTCAGCGGCCCGCGCATCCCTGAACGGGTGAACTCGGTGGTGTAGAAATCGAGGTCGGCATCGCCAAGCCAAGGCGGAAGCGTTGCGGGATCGGTCAGGCTGGTGAGCAGATCGTCATGCTCGCTTTTCGGGGCGAGGGTGGTGAGGTCGGTTTCTCCGCCGCCCATGACAAGGAATTTGCGCAGGCCGGTCTTGAGATCCTTTTCAAACTCCGCCTCCGCAACGCCCGGCTCCTGAAAATAGAGCTGGTAGAAAAACTGGCCTTTGAACATTGCGCGCAACATCGGCATCGGCTGCACCGGGGAGCGCGGTATGAACGGCACCGAAAGCCCGCCGACCGCGCGTACCTTGTCCGGATGGAAAAGGGCTGTTGCCCATGCGGTGGGCGCGCCCCAGTCATGGCCAATGACGACTGCGGTTTCATAACCGAGGGCCGGTATCAGGCCTATAATATCATTGACGACCTCGACCTGATTATAGGCCGAAATGTCCGCCGGTCGGTCGCTTTTGCCATAGCCGCGCATATCGGGCGCGACGACATGATAGCCTGCCGCCGCAAGTGGAGCGAACTGATGCCGCCAGCTGTACCAGCTTTCCGGAAAGCCGTGGAGAAGGAGCACCAATGGCCCTTCTCCGGCTTCGGCGATGTTGAGCGTGATGCTGTTGGTTTCAACACGACGCTCGGTCACACCTTCCCAGCTCATGCAGCGATACGGACTACAGTCGTGTCGATGGCGGGGGGCAGAATGGCACCGCGCGCGTCGCTGGTATAGCCTTCCGCAGCACTCCAAGCCACGCCGCCACCGACGATCACGGTGTCGACGCCATGCGCATCGCGGATGTAACGGCTGCCGTCGCCGGGCACGTCTTGCACATAGACCTCGACACCACGGTCAATCGCTGCCGGATCGAACACGACAATGTCGGCCACCAGACCCTTCTGCAACAAGCCACGATCGGGAATGCCCCAAATCGCTGCCGTGTCTGACGTGATCTTCTTCACAGCTTCCTCAAGAGTGAGCAGGCCCTGATCGCGAACGAAGTGGCCGAACAGATAGCCGGTATCGCCATAGGTGGAGAATGACAGGATGTGCGCGCCGCCGTCGCTGGCGCCGATATGCACGCGCGGGTGCTTCAGCAGGCCACCTACCTTCTCGTCCTGATTATGGCCCATGCTTTCGGCGATGAAATGCGCATCAAGCTTTTCCTCAACCGACAGGTCGATCATTGCGTCCAGCGGGCTCACGCCGCGCATCGTGCCAATCTCGGCCAGCGTCTTGCCGACATATTGCTGATTCGCTTCGCTACCCACATGGCGCAGGCGCAGGAACGACCATAGGCCCATCTGCGAAGAGGCTTCGGCGATCAGTTTGGCGCGGCTTTCCGGGTTGGAGAAGGCTTCGATGATCTCATCCTGCGTGCCGAACCGCATCACATTGTACCAGCCGGGCAGGCGGATGAAGAGCAGGCTGGGTACGGCAAAGCTGAAGCTGATATCGATTGGGCGTGTCTGGACCTGCGGCCAAACGCGGGCACCACGGGCGAACTGTTCGTCGACACGTGCCATCACCCGTTCAACCGCGGCGACATTGTCGGCGCTCACGAACAAGGGCGAGAAGGTGGTGGGGATGGAATATTTGATCGACAGCTCGGCCAGTTGGTCGAGCCGGGCGATGGTCAGATCGGGATCGTAAAATTCGGGCACAATCTGCAGAACGCGGCCATAGTCGCTGAGCACACTGGCTAGCGCATCGACCTCGTCTGCATCGGCATAGCGGCTGGGCACAGGCTTCAGCGTTTCGTCCATGTCGACATAGCTAGTCGACAGGCCGATCGCACCCGCATCAAGACATTCACGCAGCAAATCCTGCATCTCTGCAATTTCCTGAAGGTTGGCGGTGCGTTCCATCGCGGCTTCGCCCATCACCCAGAGCCGCAGCACGCTGTGCCCGACAAGCTGGCCGACATTGATCGCAAGGCCCTTTTGAATGCGCGCCAGATATTCGGGGAAGCTCTCCCAATCCCAGACGACGCCTTCTTTGAAGGCCTTTAGAGGCATTTCCTCAATCTGGTTGAACATGCCGACCAGTTTCATCCGGTGTTCGGCCTTCAGCGGTGCCAGCGAGAGCGAGCAGTTGCCAGCGACCACAGTGGTCACGCCATGCGACAGCGCGGGCTTGGTATAGCCATCCCACAGCAACTGCGCATCAAAATGGGTGTGCGGATCGATAAATCCGGGGGCGACAACCTTACCAGCGGCATCAATCTCGCGGCGACCGGTCTGCTCGATACGACCGATCCGCGCAATGCGCCCATCCTGCACGGCAACATCGGCGTTGAATGCGGGCATTCCGGAACCGTCAACGACACGTCCATTGCGTATGACCAGATCGTACATTTCGAATTCTCCTCAAATTCTGCTTATGCTGTTTGTTCGATAAAGCGGTTGGACGATGCGATCAGGGCATCGCGCACATGGTTCCAGCTCGCCCCAATTAATTGGTCGGATGTGCTGGCGTTGGTGGAGGCGAGCAATGTGCGCGCCGCGAACTCATCCAATGTGACCAGCGATTGCCCGCCATTGGCAAAGGTCAGGGTAATCAGCAGCTCGGCCTCGCCATCATGTGCAGCGGCGATACGGACCTCGCTGATGGTCGCACCGGCCATTTATTTGGCGCGCGGCGGTTCGACGAAAATGACGTCGCTTGGCAGGATAGGATTGTCGCTGCGCAACCGACCTACACCGCCTGCTGATCGCATGAAAACGTGCAGGTTCCAGCTTTGCAGCATGCCGATGGCATCACCTTCGGCGGTCGCTGGAAGCTCCCGTTTGGCGATCGTCTGCCAAGTGTCACCATTTTGCGGCAGGATAGATTTTCGCACCTCGGAAAGCGTTGTTACCATTATCTCCGTCTCCTCCTTGTCATGCCTGCAACAATGGCGTCATTGATAGTTGCAGTCGCGCGGTGTGTTCCCCACCGATCAGTTTTTGCTGTCCGTCTTTTTGGACTGCAGCCCGTGCTTTCGGCTCAAATGCCGACGCCGACTAAGCCTCAAACATGACGCCTTATGTTGCCAGCATGATAATGACATGAAGCATTGTCAATAGACATGGATGCATGGCTACAAAGAGGCCAATCGAGGTCGGGAACTGATATTCCCAACATGCAGGGCAAGGAAGCAGATGAGGTCTGTTCGTTGTTGGCCAATAGTCGCTCTGTGGAGCTTGAAAGTATTGGAAGTAAAAGCCCTCAATTGGATTTAGGGCAGTGGTTCCCCGGTAACGAATTTTCGGCAAAAATCATAGGTGAACATATCTTCTCAAAATATCATTGTTTTCAATGAGTTTATGGTTGCCACCCAGAACATAGTTGAACATTGAAAATCTTCTTTTCGCATTATAAAGGGTGGGCTATAGAGGGGACTAATTTTAACCCTGCTAATTCGGTTCCCATGCTATACAACGCTCTTTCGCAGATGGCAGCTCGCTCACTGGCGCAGGGCAAACATGCTGACGGGCAGGGGCTATGGCTCGTCAAACGAGACAAGGTGTTGGGCAAATGGATACTGCGCTTGGTGGTATCCGGCAAGCGCCGCGAAATGGGTTTGGGGCGTTGGCCGGATGTGTCGATAGCCGAAGCGCGGGAACGGGCGGCAGCGGCGCGCAGGCAGTTGCGCGATGGCGTCGATCCAATTTTCGAGCGGAAGAAAATCAGGCGGAGCGCCAAACCACTGACACTCGCGGAAGCTATCACTGGCTGCTTCGAAGCGAAGAAGGCCGAGTTGAAGCGCGATGGTGACGCTGGCAAGTGGATGTCGCCTCTCAAAGTCCACATCATTCCGAAACTGGGCAGCTATCCGGTGGAGGAAATCAATCAGCACGTCCTTTTGGAAGTGTTGCAGCCAATTTGGCACGAGAAGTCAGCCATTGCCCGCAAGGCACTCAATCGCGTCAACCTCACCCTCAAACATGCCGCTGCCTTGGGACTGGATGTTGACCTGCAAGCTACCATGAAAGTGCAGGCCCTCTTGGGAAAGCAACGGCACACGGTAGAGCATATCCCCTCAATCCCATACAAGGAAGCGCCCGCCTTCTATCAATGGCTCAAAACGCAGCCAGGTGTTTCAGCCTTGGCACTGCGATTTTTGATGTTGACGGTAGCCCGCACCAGCGAAGTGCGGCTCGCTACCTTTGATGAGATCAAGGGCGATATGTGGCACCTTGCGCCGGAACGCACCAAGACGGGCAGGGCGCATAAGGTGCCGTTGACCGATGAGGCGCTTGAGGTCGTGTCGGCGGCACGGGAAATGTCCGAAAACCAGTATTTGTTTCCGTCGCTACGCGGCAAACCAATTTCAGATGCGGCGATGGCTCTGTTGATGAAACGAGAAGGCCATAGTGCCAGACCGCATGGCTTTCGGTCGAGCTTCCGCACATGGGCCGAAGAATGCACCGAAGCGCCGTTTGAGGTCAAGGAAGCGGTATTGGGGCATTTGGTGGATGCTGGTGTTGTTGGTGCCTATCAGCGGTCGGATCGGATTGCGGCCCGCAGAGAGCTGTTGCAGCAGTGGCAAGCGGTGTTGCAGCGTGATGCACAAGAGCGTGGAGTCATCGACGTTTAGGACGGCTTTTGCTCAAGAAATCCGAGTTTTACTGCTTTAGCCAACGATTTGCTGTCGTTGTTTGGTAACCACCAACTCTTTTCCGTTGGTTCCCACTTTGCGCCTAACTTTTTTGCCTCATCCTTTCGGGCATACGGCACGTCCAATTTTATCCGCGTGGTAGGGTCAATTGGCTTTTTGGAGCTGCGCTTCGCGTATAGCTTTGCCAACGCTTCATCGAGCGCCGGGTCGTCCAACGGCCGAAGTTGAACTGTGCTAACCCATGCTGGAGGGTCGATAAGCCGCCACGTTTTGTATGTGCCGGGAACCGACATTACCGCCGCGCCATCCCGTAATTCGCCTTGGTTGTTGTATACGTCGATCAAGACCTTCGGGCTTCCGTAGTAAGGCGGTGGGCCGGTAAATGGTCCAACTTTAACTACCCTTGCGACGCTGGCATCCCACGTTGTCCGCCACACCCAAAATCCCTCGCCGCCGTTGCTCGTGAACATCTGGTAGACATTTTGTGCACTGAACTGCATTTGTGGGCCTCCATAGCCTTCTATTGACGTTTTGCCCCTTTGAGCCTATATTATGTACAAGTGGACAGGGCATTCCCAGTCGGCGTCGTGGCCTCGGTTTACCGGGGCCTTTCGCTTTTTAGGGGAAAACCTTGAAGCCATATCCCTTGAATATCCCGGTCTCGTTCTTGCGAAACTTGCTTTCAATGATGTCATACGCGCGGTTTGGTTGATCTGGCCGCAAAACTTTCAAGCCAATCGGACGAGCCATTAAATCGGCCACCTGCAAGCCAGCAGAATTGGCTTTCTTGTCTACGAACAGTATGTCCAAACAGCTAATCTTTCCGACCGCGTTGCGGCCATCGCAAATACGCCTGAACTCAAGCTCTAGGTCACGATCTTCCTGCTTGCCTCGGCACTCCACTATGATGTGTGTTAAGGCTTCCGCTTGACCCAAATCCTGCAAAAAGCGCACGGTGCGCTCAACGCAGAACTTCAAGGCTAGCTCATATGGATTGGCGGGTTCGGTGTATTTCGCCTTGTGGTTGTCTTTATGGATCACCGCCGCAATCACAGTCATTGGTATGCCGGTTACGAACTCGCTGATTTCGCCCATGAAGGCGTTATATTTGTCCTTGGATGTGAAAATATCAAACGGCGTTTCGCGCTTTCGCATCTCGCGTTCGTGCAACACGAAGGCGTCATGACCGAACCAGCGGAATTTGAAATTCTGCAATTGCGGCACGACGCTGGCGGTGTAGTCTGACTTTTTGAAGATGCAAAAGGCCAGCGAGAATATGGGATAGGCTGGATTCGGGTGGACCAAATTATGGTCGCCGCTTTCGTCCACGAAAATGATGTATTCGCTGAAACTCATGCTTCAAGCATACCGCAACGGCAAGATTCGGCAAATCGGATGTAGCCGCTTCTTTCCGACGCCTTCAATCCAGTACTTCGTCAGGTGAAA
Source organism: Sphingorhabdus sp. (assembly GCA_017987825.1). Taxonomy (GTDB): domain Bacteria; phylum Pseudomonadota; class Alphaproteobacteria; order Sphingomonadales; family Sphingomonadaceae; genus Sphingorhabdus_B. The sequence continues at coordinate 15,519 of JAGNSY010000008.1, forward strand.
AGGGATGTCGGGCATTGATGGATAATGGAGCGCATGACTGTCAACCTGACCGGTTGGGATTGTGCTGCCGGTTGAATTGGTTATCAAACCTGACTGGGTGTTTCTTTTTCGTTTGCACGGTCGGCAAACAAAAAATCCGAAAAGGGGCAGTATGTCAGGGGGCGACGATAAATCGTTGAGTCAGTGGAAGCGCGCCGCTTACGGGTTTGGCGACTTTGGCTTCAATCTCTATTGGACAACCGTCAGCTTTTATATCCTCTATTTCTATACCGATGTAGTTGGTCTTTCTGGCACGACAGCCGGTCTGGTGTTCTTAATCGCCATGTTGTGGGACGGCATTATCGACCCCGCTATGGGCTATTATGCCCAAAAAACGCGAAGTCGCTGGGGTTCGTATCGTCCCTATTTTCTGTTTGGGGCAGTTCCGCTCGCGGCGTCACTGATCCTGACCTTCTACCGCCCTGACGTCGAAGGGGCGGCGCTCGTGTCCTATGTGCTTGTGGCTCATATCCTGTTTCGGACAGCCTATACCGCCGTGAACATTCCATACGGTGCATTGTCGGCGAACATTACTCAATCGACCGAAGTGCGAAACAGTCTGTCAGCATGGCGCATATCGCTTGCCACCGTTGGCAGTGCTTTTGTGGCCTATTCAACCCTGAAACTGGTAACGGTGTTCGGCCAAGGTGATGCCGAGAAAGGCTTCGTCCTAACCGCCACACTATACGCTGCGCTGTCGATTCCGGTGTTCTTGATCCTCTTCGCTACCATGCGTGAATCTCCGCCAGCATTGAAACCCGCTGAACCGACCAATTTCCGAAAATCCTTGGTCGACCTTCGCAAAAACAAACCTTTTCTGGTGATAGCAGGCGCTACCATGCTGGCCACGATTGGCGGCGTGCTGGCGAGCAAAACTTTGGTGTATTATTTCAAATATGTGCTGGGCGATGACACGGCGGTGGGGACGGCGTTCGCGGTGAACTCTGTGGTTATCCTCATTTCAGCGCCGTTCTGGGCGTATGTGACGGCAAAGACATCGAAGCGGTTTGTCTGGCGTATGGGGGCGGTGGTTTCCATAACTGGTTCACTGCTTCTCTTCTTCAATCCGTGTGAGACCGTTCCTGTGGTGGTTGGGATTGCAGCCTTGTCCTCCGTTGGCTCGGCGGCGGGATACCTGACCTTTTGGTCGGCACTGCCCGATACGGTTGAATATGGTGAGCTGCGGACGGGCAGGCGCGATGAATCGCTAGTCTTTGGCGTGATGGGCTTCATACAGGGCGCAAGCTATGGGGTGGGAGTGGCGCTCGCTGGAATGCTGCTCGATCTGATCGGCTACCAAGCGAACGCGACCCAAAGTGAATCAACCTTGCAGGCAATCAAAGCGATGATGACGCTTATTCCTGCTGGTCTTATCCTCTTGGCCTTCATTGTCATTGGAAGCTATCGAATTGATCGGATCACGCACCAACGCATTCGGGCAATCTTGCGGAAGCGGGCTGAACGCGGGTAGTTTCAACGGCGACTCTGACACAGCTCGCGCCAGATTTTCAAATAAGGTTCGATCTGTGTCCCGATGATGGGGACAACAGATATTAAGTGCACTAGACAAGCAAAAACGGCTCAACCGAGCCGTTTTGCTTTTAGCTTTTCGGGATACCGTTGGAGGACTCGAATTTTAAGGCCCGGCTGCGGGGATGACGCTATGCGGTCGGTCGCTTGTCATTCAACAATCTTCCCGAAAGCCCCTTGGCAAACTCATGGAAGAAGGCTCGACAGTCAGTCGAGATTTGTGAGTTGGTCAGGTCGATAGTGTCCGCCGCCTGATCCCAGACCAAGCCGTGAAAGGCCTGTGTAGAATTCATTACAGCCTCAAAAGGCCCTCGGCTCTGATTGGCTCTCTTTCCTGAAAAAGAGTGGGCCGTTGAATGCCTGATATGCTTCAAGGCACGGAACATTTGCGCTTCGTCTGGGGTCGCCCAGTTGGTCAAAATATCATCGGACTGGGTCGCATCAAAGCAGTGATCCCAAACCGAGAAATAATATAAGACAGCGTAGGCATGCATGATTTCATCGACGTTGCCCTGCACCATTTGCCTGATGTCAGGATCGGGGTGGGAAACGCTGTGTCGCATCCCAGTCATCACATGGCCAAGGCCATACTGGTCCAGCTTGCAGACAGCTTCATGCAGTCGCATCGCGCCGAGACTAAGGTCGTAATTATGGGAATCGGCGGGAATGACGCTAGTTAGTTCAAGTCTCATACTGGCATCGTATCACATTGGTGTAGCGAGTCAGTAAATCTACTTACCGCCCTCGCTGCCTGTCATCTTTTGGAACTCTTCCCATCCTTCAGGATCAACCACCCACGGCCAGGAATTCTCACGCTCCATCCGATCATACATGCGTTTGCAGATTTCAACATACTGCTCGATAAAATCATCGTGCTCCATACAAGTCTTCGGTTTTGACTATTAAAGCTCGACCGAGAGCGAGTGTATCCTAATGGAGCGTTTTGCATAGCCGGGCGTAGTGGTGATCGTATGTTTCGCGGAGTGACGTAGGCTTCTTCACCCGAAACATTGGCGGTGCGTCGGCCATCTTAGTGTGCAGTGTTTCAAGCAAGGGGCCGATAGTATCCTTGTGGGAGATATTACGCCCCCTTCGATGGGTGTCTGGAGGAAGGGGACCACACAGGGCAGACACCGTCTGCCCGACTTCAACAAGCCAGTTTGCTGGCTCTATACATAAGTTTTTTCCGCAAACCGTCCGGTTCGAGGTAGCGATTTTGACGATTTCGTATTTTTCAGCGCCAATCGCCAAACGGAAGGTTTCTGCAAGGTTTTTCACCAGTTCGAGAAATTTTATGATGTGTCCGGGTTCATGGCTTTGCACGGAACATTTCGCCGCTTCCTCTTGCAATGCAACTTCTTCAAGCAAGAGCTTGGCTTTGCGCTCGTTGAACATATCTTTGTCGATAAGCCGGTCAATCAGAGCGTCGGTCAGGCGGTCAAGTCGATCCTTCACCGCCGCCAAGCGTAGCTGCAATCCATCTGACACTGGTTCGGCTTCTGCTGCCTTTGCATAATGGCTGCTGATCCGTTCTTCCAATGCGGCGAGGTCGATGTCTGATAGCCCCACCGCAGTCAAACATTCAGCAATACCTGCTTCAAGAACTTCCTCGCGGATAGTTTTGGTGGGACACTCTCGCACCTGACAACGGTAATAGACATGGCCCTTTTGCCATTCAGGGATCATGGCGCTGTGGCACAAGCCACAGCGGAACAGCCGTCGATATGTATGGTCGTGCCGGGTCACTTTCTGCACCGTGCGTCCTGCCTTTGCGGCTTGCACCCGTTCAAACAGCGACACGGAAATGAGCGGTTCGTGAACGCCTTTGTATAGCTCGCCCGTTGTCTTGATCTTGATGAGGCCGCAGTAGAAAGGGTTTCCCAAGACAGTTTCAAGGCCAGTTAGTGAGAGTGGCTGGCCAGCTTTTGTTCGCAACCCTCGTTTTGCCATTTCTGCTTGTAGAGACCGCTGCGAATGTCGCCCGCTGGCATACAGTTCAAAGGCTGTGCGGATAAACGGTGCACGCACCGGATCGAGCGTTTTCACCTTGCCGCCGCCATTGTTCAGATACCCGATGGGTGCGCCAAAGGGATACAGCCCTTGCTTCAACCGGCCATTGATTCCCTTGATCGTCTCTTCCCTCAGGTTGCGGATATAGTCGGCGGCAATCACCGCTTGGATGTCAGCGGTTAGCCGTCCGCCGCGTGAGCGGAAGTCGAGGCTTTCAGTGGCAAAGTGAATATCTATCCCGGCATCCTGAAGATCGCCAATCTTGGCCCAGTCGGCGAAGTTACGCGCCGAGCGGTCAATCTTGTGGATGACAAGGCCGTGAGCCTTTCCTTGTCGCAGCTCCTTCATCATCTGATTGAAAATTGGCCGCCCACGCTTTGCAGCGGTTTCCTTCTCTTCGAACCACTTGATGATCTCGATGTTGCTGCGACTCGCAAAGGCCATGATGGCTTCGCGTTGAGCGGCCAATGAAACGCCGTCACCCTGTTTGACGGTCGAAACGCGGACATAACCAAAGCAGTGTTTCATACATCGTGCTGGTTGCCTTGCGAATCTATCATATCCACAGGATTCGTCGAATCGACTGTCCACGGCCAAGTGCCTTCCCGCTCCATGCGTTCGTATATGCGCTTGCAGAGTTCAAAATAGGCTTCGAGTTCGAGTGACGGTTCCATCTAGCTATTTTATTGGCTGGTGCTCGGCCTTCTAGTCACCCCACCATCGATTCCAGCGATAGCCGATGGACAGGTCTGCATTGAAAACGCCCGCGACTTCTGCCCGTCGATCATAAGCTGGACATAGGCGTGGTAGTTGGGGAGCCGAAGCAAGTCGCCGGGCGCAAGATCGCCAAGCTGGGTCGCCAGAAACGGTGCGTCCTGTGCGCCGACGCGAAACGCTATGATGGTTCCGGCATTGCCCATGATGGCGTCCAGCACGGCGGGCTGCATCAAACTGCGATGCTGCGTGAAAAGCGATAGCGCCAAACCATATTTGCGGGCTTCGGGGAGGAGGCTCGCAAAGGCTTCGGTCGTGAAGGACGGAAACTCGTCCACATAGAGCATGAAGGGGCGTCTGGCCTTTTCTCCGCTTCTATGGCGCGAAAAGGCCGCATGCATCACATTCGAGATTATCAAGCCGCCCAGCACGTTAGCCATATCAACCCCAAGGCGTCCCTTGGCCAGATTGACAACGAGCATCTCCCCTCTGTCCATGATGGAACGGAAGCGCAGCGGTTGTTTGGGTTCGCAAATAGCGCGGCGAATGACAGGGTGGGCTAAAAACGCGCCCAGCTTATTGGCAATCGGAGCCACGCCATCGATGGCGGTCATGTAGTTCATGTTGGGCAGTTCTCTCGTCCAAAACGCCCGCACTTGCTCATCACGGATGACAGCCACCACGCTTTTCCGGAACTCTTTGTCCGTATACATCCGAACGATGTCGCGCAGGTCGGCGCTTGGCTGATCCAGCAAGGCCAAGACGGCATATCGCAAAAGGTGCTCCATGCGAGCGCCCCAGGCATCGGCCCATTGTTTCTTCAATGTATCGATGAAGCCGGACGCAACCAGCGGACGGAGCGAAGGCGGGACGGGGCTAAGTGGGTTGTATCCATAAGTGCAGGATGGATCGGCGACATCCCAATAGACGTGCGGAACGTCTAGGCTCGCGTGTATGGCAGCCGCCATATCTCCGTGCGGATCGATTACACAGAAGCCCGTTCCAGCCTTGGCATCTTGCATTGCCAGATCGGAAAGCAAGGTGGACTTCCCCGTGCCGGTTTGGCCGATCACGAACATATGATGGAGGCGATCCGCCATACGGATAGCAAAAGGTCGGTCGCCATATTGGTGGCGGGCGATGCCAAGGGTGATGGCAGGCTGATCGTGCATGTAGCCATCATCGTGCTTGCCAGACCGTTCAACTAGGCAGCGTGATACCGCAGCGCAGATATCCGGTTTGCCGATAGCGAGCGGTCTAGTCGTGCAAGTGTCGCTCCCGATACAATGGCAGTAGACCGTTCTTCATCCCTCCCTCGCCGTCCGGGGAGTGCGCCGGAAATGGGTTCGGGCGCACTCAACCGATGGAGAGTGTGATGGATACGCGATCAACCGAGTATCGCGCGCGGGTGCGCGCCTTAAACGACCAATTCCGGCGTCATGGCATTGGTCGAGGATCATTCATGCACACCGATGGCGTGCATGAAAAAGGACAGACGTTTGTGCAAGGCGTCCTTGTCGCAGTGCGCGACTTCGACGCCTTTAGCTCAGACAATGACCCTTATGGCGAACATGACTTCGGAGCCTTCGATTATGATGGCGAACGGCTGTTCTTTAAGATCGACTATTACGATCTGGCGCTTCAAGCTCATTCGCCTGATCCTGCCGACCCGGCGGTCACGCACCGGGTGCTCACGATTATGTTTGTGAGCGAATATTGACGTTGCCGCCCCTTATGGGGCGGCTTTTTTGAAAGAGTTGCACAACTGATGCGTCATATTGGATAGACGGTCGCGCATTCCAATTCGATATGCCTGACCGACTTGCATGCAGTGACGAGAAACCGCTAATCTGTCGCTCAAGACACCCTTCGCGCAAGCGCGATAACACCACCAGCGTGGTATGGAGGCATCCGGAAAGGTTTCACCTTTCCGGACAGACGCTTCTATACCACGTTGGTGGTTTTGTTATCGAGAGAGAGTATCTTGCATACCGAATTGACATATTTCGCCTCCTAGAATGGGGCGATTTGAACCTCTAAGCTGGGCAGCATTAGTAGTTGTATCAAAACATTTTATGTCATCAGATTTTGCACTCGACCTGCGCGTTGCACGGCGACAAGCAGGTTATACCCAACATGATGTAGCGCTGTTACTCGGCGCGCATCAATCACATGTATCGGATTTAGAACAAGGCCGGACGCTGCCCAGTCTGGCTGAAGTCGTATCTCTGTCGTTGATATTCGGTCGGTCGTTTGAAAGCCTGTTCGCTGACCTGCTCTTGTCCGCCAAGGCTGAGATTGGCGGCAGGATCACGGCTTTGCCCGCAATGGTTCGGAGTTATGTCGGGACGTTCAACCGCGATGCCAGCCTGAAGAAACTGGAACGCCGCTTAGCCGCTAATCCACCAGAACATGGAACCGAATAGAGTGCTGGCGGTGGCGGCGGCCACGGGCCGCATTGGGATGGTGTTCCTTATCGGCAACCGGTTGATGGATTGGCAAATATCCGGAAAGGCCGCCAAGTCACCGGAACAGGCTACCCGCTTTGCAGCGTCAATCATTCATTCGCACCACCCCGATGTATTCATCACGGAGAAAATCGATGCGGCGCGCAATAAGGGCGACAAGGCCAAGGAACTGGTTGCAGCAATGGCAGCCATAGCAGCGGAGCACGAACTTCTCGATATTGCGGTCGAACGTCCGCATGACTTTTCAAACAAATATGCCGAAGCGGCGGAGCTAACCGAACGCTATCCCGAAATCGCCGCATGGAAGCCGACGCGGCGCTTCTTTGACAATGAGCCGCGCAATACCGTGCTGTTTGAAGCGCTGGCGTTGGCTAACAAAATACTGACCAAGCCAGACGCAATGCAGCAGTTCTGATCAAATCAGAATTCGCCACCATCGAGGCCGTTCTTCATTTCAAGCAACTCATCGACAATGGTTTTGAGGGCTTCGTGAATTAGGCCGGGCGTAAGGGCCGAGACTTCTAACTTTGCTTTGAGCTCTTCGAGACGGTCTGGGGCGTTAGAGTCTGACATGGCTGTTCCATTCTTTGTTTGTCGTTTGGATGTGTTTCGCGAATAAAATCATATTGTAGGAACGCATCTTTGTCGACCGTCACAAACAATCGCTTAGACCGTCCCGCACCCAGTCGCCCATCAAAAGGCTGGACTGGGGGTGGGCGGCCCTGCGCTACCCAACGAAGTACAACGAAGAGTCAGGGTTTTCGCCGATACTGATCGAACCGGCAAATGGATGTAGTGAGGTAACGGTAAATTCGACAGGGCTTGGTCCAAAATATGTATGGAATGACAGGCTGTGGGTTGGCTCATCGGCCAGAGTCATTCGTTGCATGTTTCCGTTCTCGTGGATCAAAATGGCTTCCCCGAACCTTGAGACAACAGATCCATAGGGTCGCCAAAGACCATCGACATTTTGTTTGCGTCGATATGCGATATGGAACGCGCGCGGCCATTCTCTTGGAACTGAATCGTCACCCTTGATATTGATGGCAGCGTAACAATTGGACACCGTTTCGGCAGCGTGTTCAAACCGAAAGGCGGTCCAATCTCGTCCATGAAAACGGCGCGATAGACCATTGGGTGGCCATGTCCGACTGGGATGGAACACTTCATACAAGGGACGATAGCCACCGGCGGTTAAACCGCCGAGAAGAAAGGATCGCCGCAATCGCCCGAAATTCTTGCGAAAGTCCGGGTGATCAAAATTGACAAGCGAAACCGGATCAACGTCGAGCGCGCCGCAAAAAGCGTGTAATGTATCTTTGGTGCTTGGAACCCCATTTTGGAGCCATCCATAGATTGTCTTGGCGCTACGTAAGGAGCCAGACGTGGCACTATCAGTTTTAGCCCATGAATCTGCGAACTTCGACATCCCGCCAAACCGCATATCCAGCATCCGATGCACCAATGCAGCATCAACCTGAAACCTCATTATACCCCACCCGCCTGAATGACCGAATAAACTTCAATTGAGCAACAGATGTTCGTTCTTCCATTCCAGCCGTCAAGTATGTTTGGTCATTAACCTGTCTCCTATTCTTATTTTATCTGCGAATTCTAAGACGCGTGAGTGTTGTTGCCGGTTGACCAAAACGGGCTTGGGCAGCCACAGATATGTTCATCGGTAACAGAAGGATAGAACGTGGCTGATCGGTGTCTGCGTATCAGTCAGGCGCACTATCGGGGTTGCTGAGAGCGTATTTGCCGAATGGCAGATGCATAGGGGGGTATACAGAATGCTTGACCGGTATGTGGTTCTTGGTGCGGCTCTTTGCTTGTCGGCCTGTGGTCAAAACAATCAACGGGAAGAAACCGTGCCGCCGGAGCAATCCGGCCCCGCAGTTAGCGACGCCGCGCCCGCCGGAGCGGCACCCGCTGCACCTGTGCCGTCGGCGCCGACACCGCCGGATCAAAACGCCAAACGCTCTAAAATTGACGAGTCACTAAAGGGGGTTTGGCGGGAGACACCCTATGAGATCGTCAATATCGCTTATAGCAACGAACGATTAAGCGCGGTCGGTGAAACCGGCACAAATTACGAAGCCACCATTTCAGTGACGCTCAAATTTCCTTCGGGCTGGTTGGCCAGTTGCGCCGGACCAAATGCCGCCTGGGGGTGCCAGCATGCAGATTCAACCATGATGCAATCGAGCCGCGATCCAATCCCTGAGGGCGAATCCCGTTCCTATTCCGGGTTGCTGAGAATGGGCCGGTTGCGACGGGACGGCCAATGGGAATCCAAAGGTGGAAGCTGGCAGCAGGTAGAGCCTGAATGGGAAGCTCGTGTTGACTGGAACCAACGTTGATCTGCCGCTTTGAATCAGGCGGTCAAATGTAATCCGTATTTGAGTAAGGTAGGAGAATGAGAGTGGAGAGGAACTTCGAAGAATCCGGCGGTCGTTCGCTGTTGGGACGTGCGTCGCGTATGGCTGGATTAGCATTTGCAGCTGCGCTTTTGCTGCCGCTGTCCGGCTGCGCAACTGTGGGCATGATCGCAAGCAAGTCCGAAGAATTTGAGCTCGCGGATTCAGTAACGTTGCGGGCGCGGCCACGCGATTTTGTTGCAGCCGTTGAAGCCGCTGGGAAATCACTGAAATACGATGTGGCTGGGTTGGATCGGGCTAATAACAAGATCACGCTCTCAGATAACTCAAGTCTTGCCACTGGCATTCTGATCGGCAAAACGAAGCAATTTCGGATGGAAGTTTCGTTAGGGAGTGACGGTCGCACGGCAAACATAATGGCTTATGCGATGGGTAACTTTGGTTCGGGAGATCGTGAAAAAGTTGAAAAACGGATAGCCGACTTTAAGGCAGCATTGATTGCACAAACGACGTGATGTTTAACTGTTCACCGCGCCCCGATCACTCTCAAAAAGCGGAGGGTGTTTGCGCGGTCACAGTCGTACTTTATCGCACGGTATGCATCTCATGTCCGCAGTATTGAATGATGATATTGATGCCATGAAGCGTTTCAAACGCGCCGCTGCACCAGTGGTCGGCTGAAAGCACAGCAGTTCGAAGGTCAGAACAATCGGCGCTGGGGCCAATAGCTGGTGTGGTGATTGTAAGCGTCGCAGTTTATCCACTAAGAGCAAGAAATGTTCAGTTTATTCAACTTGTCACGCGTAAAATTACGTATACCAATGCAGGAATAACTGAATAGTTTGCGTAAACTCTATCCAGTGACAACGGGTGGATGCAAATAAGAGGGGGCAGTTAGTGCAGCAAAGAGTATTGCTGGCATCGTTGTTGATGTGCGGCGTTTCGACCCAAGCATTCGCGCAAGACGCGGGTTCACTGTTACGAGATAAAGAGCGCGCGGCGGACTTGCCGCCAATACCTCGATCTGGCGATACCGACGAAGCACTTCCAGCCACCACCCCGCCGCCGACTGAAGCCGGCGAGACCATCCTGATCAAGACAGTAACGTTCAGCGGCAAAAGCAGCCTGCTCACGTCGGTTCAACAATCAGAGCTCGCGGCGCGCGTAGAAGGCAAAACAATCGGCCTTGCTGCTATTCGCGATTTGGCCGAGGCGGCAAATACCGCTCTCCGGCAAAACGGCTTGTTGCTCGCTCGCGCTATCGTGCCACCACAGGACGCCACGGGCGGCACGCTCACCATAGAAATTGTTGAAGCCAGTGTCGAAGATATCACCTTTGAATATGACAAAAATGTCCGCGTCCGTAAGGCACTGCTGACCGAAATCGCCAATCGTGAAATCAACCGGCAAAGCCTGACCAAATATGATCTTGAAGCCGCTCTGCTTAGGATGAGCGATATGCCGGGTGTCACAGCCCGTTCGCGGTTGGCTCCGGGGCAAGCGGCTGGCACGAGCCGGGTCATCGTCGATGTCACCCAAGACTCGGTGGTTTCCGGTTCACTTCACGCCGATAATTTTGGCAGCCCGAGCACCGGTCGCCTGCAAGGTCACGCGCAATTAGCACTAGCTGACCTCACCGGCGATGGCGATCTCACGCGCTTGGGGCTGAGTGTCTCCGAAGGCCAACGCTATGCTTCGGCGTCGGTGGCGGTTCCATTGTCTGCAAGCGAACTTTTGGCCACCTTCGACTACGCCTATCTGTTTTTCGAGAATGTCGATGATGTCGGGAAAGCTGCTGGCCTTGAGGGCGACGCGCATTATGCATCGATGGGCCTCACCTATCGTGCCGTTCGCAGCCGCGACCATAATCTCAACCTGTCGGCGGAACTCAACGGCAAGGTGTTGAAGGACGATTCCACCGCTGGGCTGCTTTCCGACAAGCGAGTCTATTCGGGAACGCTTGGCCTGTCGGGCGACAATCGCGATACCGCGCTTGGCGGAGGTATCACCCAATATTCGCTGTCTTGGACTTTTGGCGACCTTGATCTCTCCAATTTGCCCGGTGCGGCCTTTGTCGATGCGTTGACACTCAAAACGCAAGGCAAGTTCCACCGCGTCAATCTGGGTGCGGCGCGCCTCCAAAAGCTGCCGGGGGATTTCTCGCTCCTCACGCAAATTTCCGGGCAGTGGGCCAGCAAGAATCTCGATAGCTCGGAAAGCTTTTCGCTTGGCGGGCCCTATGGGGTGCGCGGCTGGCCGGTCGGTGAAGGCCGCGGCGATATGGGCTTCACCGCGTCGGTTGAACTCAAATATGATGTGCCGGTGTCTGAGAAACTTGGCTCGGTGCAACTGTCAGGCTTTGTCGATAGCGGGCGCGTGTGGATCAACGAAAACAGCTTCGGCCTGCCACCAGTCAACGCCTGTGGGTGCAACGAATATACACTTTCAAGCGTGGGGGCAGGGGCCTCGTGGAAGCATAAGAATTTCAGCCTGTCGGCCAGTTGGTCGCACGGCATAGGCGACAATCCGGGACGCAGCGCCTTTGGCGGTGCGAATGCTGATGGCAGCACACGCCGTCATCAATTCTGGTTGTCCGGCTCGATCCGGTTTTGAAGGGGCAAGCAATGAACAGCAACTCTCTCCGCGCGCGAATTGGCGTTACCACCCTCAACATCATCCTGCTTTCGAGCACCATTCTCGCAACCCCCGGCATCGCGCAACAGGCATTGCCGACCGGCGGGAAGGTCGTGTCTGGTTCTGCCGCCATTTCGTCCGATGGCACCAACATGACGGTCGATCAGTCGAGCGACAAACTGATCACCAATTGGCAGAGCTTCTCGATTGGCGAGGATAACTCGGTCACCTTCATTCAGCCCAATGCCAACTCGGTGGCACTCAACCGCGTCATTGGGCAAGACCCGTCACAGATACTCGGCAAGTTGATCGCCAACGGCAAGGTGTTCCTCCTTAACCCTAACGGCATCGTTATCGGCAAAGATGGCAGTGTGCAAACGGGCGGGTTTGTGGGGTCAACGCTCAACCTGTCCGATGATGATTTCCACAATGGCAATTATCGCTTCACCGGCACGGGTGGCGAGATCATCAATCAGGGCGATCTTAAAGGTGGCGTGGTGGCGCTCATCGCGCCGCGCGTGATCAACAACGGCACGATTACCGGCGATACGGCTATGGCTGCTGGAACGGGTGTGACGCTCGATTTCGATGGTGATGGGCTGATTTCGGTTGAGGTTGACGCTTCAACACTGGGTACGCTCGCGGAAAACCGGGGCATTATCAAGGCAGGTGAGGGCGGGCTGGTATTCCTGACGGCTAAGGGTGCCAATGATGCGCTGAAGGGCGTGGTCAATAATAGCGGCACGATCGAAGCCGCATCGCTTGAAAACCGCGATGGCCGTATCTTGCTCTTGGGCGATATGGAGCATGGCGAGGTCAATGCGTCGGGGACGCTTGCTGCTTCGTTTGTGGAAACCTCCGCCAAACGTGTGAATATTGCTGATGGCCTCCAGGTCAAAACCAATGGCGGCGAATGGCTGATCGACCCCAATGATTTCACCATAGCCGCCAGCGGCGGCAACATCACCGGCACGGCGCTCTCGAACAATCTGGCGAATGGGAATGTGACGATCACGACCGCCAGCCAAGGCACTGCGGGTGGCAATGGGGATATATTCGTCAATGACACGGTGAGCTGGTCAGCGAACACGCTGACGCTTCGTGCTGATCGCAATATCAACATCAACACAACGATAAACGGCAGCGGAACGGCGGGGCTGGCGCTGGAATATGCCCAGACCGATGCGAGCGGCGACTATTATGTGAACGCCCCGGTCAATCTGGCTTCGACGGGTCGGTTCTCGACCAAAAAAGGCAGTGATGCGACAATCAACTACACTATCATTACCGAGCTTGGTTCAGAAAATAGCATCGATGATGGAACGCTCCAAGGCGCGTCGAGAGTTACAAGTGGCAACACGACGCCTCCGACTAAATACTATGTCCTTGGAGCTAATATCGACGCAACTGCCGCGAGAAGCTGGCGATCTGGTAAAGGATTTTTGCCGATCGGCGGTGGTTATTTCAACGGTGACACCCAAAATGGAACAATCCATTTTTCTGGGATTTTTGATGGACTTGGGCACGTAGTTTCAAATCTTTATACGAATTTGCCTACAGGCACCGGTGTGGGACTTTTTGGTTGGGTAAACTCGGCAACAATTCGCAACATTTCTATCGTTGATGGAGAGATTGTGGGAAACAGCTCGGTTGGCGGATTGGTTGGGAACGGACGCGAGTTATACATTCAAAATTCGCATACCAATATCCAAGTCTCTGGAGGAGGAGCTAATGTAGGAGGCCTTGTGGGACAAGCTGGTCCAAGCATTCGCATTGCCTCTTCAAGCGCTAAAGGGGGTGTTTCTGGCGGCAGCCAAGTTGGCGGTCTTGTTGGAGCATTGTTAGGAGTTTCCAATAGCTCTTCAGACTATATTCGAGATTCGTTTGCAACTGGCAATGTTGAAGGAGTTTCGTGGATCGGAGGCTTGATAGGTGTAGCAGAAGATGCCGAGGTGCGCGGCAGCTTCGCGTCTGGGAATGTTAAAGGAGACAACACTGTTGGGGGTCTAATTGGGCGCACTCGAACAACACAAGTTTATGACTCATATGCACTGGGTAGCGTTGCTGCACGATACAGTGCGGGCGGATTTATTGGCGTCACACTCTCATCAAAAATTTATCGAAGTTTTGCAGTAGGGAGAATTGTAAATCTTGATCCAACTCTAAACTTCGGAGGCACTACATTTGGTGGATTTTTAGGGAGTCTGACTAATTTCACTGAGTCAAATACCGTGATTGTAGATAGCTTTTGGAATCAAGAATCCTCTACTCTTAGCAATGGCTGTGCCACGAGAGTTAGCAATTGTTCGGTAACCAGTCTAACCACTGCCCAAATGCAAAACGCAGCTACATTCACCGCTGCGGGTTGGGATTTCACGAATGTTTGGGCCATCGACCCGGCTATCAACAATGGATACCCTTATCTGCGGGCGACGGTTGCTGCTCCGGTGGTGACCCCACCCCCGCCGCCGCCTCCTCCTCCCCCGCCACCACCTGCGCCGACGTTGACGATCAATGATTTTGGC